>JBCBZK010000163.1:0-6772 GCA_039815365.1 Pseudomonadota bacterium
CCTAACCGGCCAAAGGACACCCCATGTCGCCACACCTGACCGGAGCGTTGATGCTCCTCGCGCTGCCCGTAAGCTGGATCGGAACGCCCATTTGCTTGCTCATCACCGACACTTTGTGTGCGGTATCCATCGAGTCGTTGCCGCCGTTGTAGAAGAAATAGCCAATGTCATGTGCCTTGAAGACTTCGATCAGCCGCTGATACTCGGCGAGGTTTTCCTCAATTGACTTGAGTTTGTAACGGGCCGAACCGAACGCTCCGCCAGGCGCATAGCGCAGCGCTGCAATGTTCCGCGCGGACTCCTTATTAGTGTCGATCATGTCTTCAGTCAGTGCGCCAATGATGCCGTGACGGCCTGCATAAACGTTCTTGATCTTTGCTTTGTGCTTACGGGCTGTCTCGATGACGCCACATGCGCTGGCATTGATGACGGCGGTGACACCACCGGATTGGGCATAAAAAGCGTTCTTGGCGGGCATATAAAGAGCTCCTGTCGGGTGTTTTGCTGACGTTAGCAGCCGCCGTAGAATACCCAAAACCCGCGAGCAGCGCCCGTTAGAAGGCGTTTTCGGTTTGACCTTGCCTTGTCTGGCGGGTAGGGTTTGCGGCCGGTTCGCTGTGGGCCGGTATATTTTGTTCAATCAGGCTTCTACATGCGCATAGTTCTACTGGGTGCCCCGGGTTCGGGAAAAGGCACACAAGCTCAACGTCTTATGGCAGATCGCGGTATCCCACAGATATCGACTGGCGATCTGCTGCGCGCGGCCGTAAAGGCAGGTACGGCGCTAGGCAAGAAAGCCAAGACAGCAATGGACGCCGGAGAGCTCGTATCTGACGATATCGTTCTCGGGATGATTCGCGAACGTCTTGCGGAGCCGGACTGTACGAATGGTTTTGTTCTTGACGGCTTCCCGCGCAACGAATCACAGGCTGAATCTCTCGAGACGGTGCTTAAGGAAATTGGCAAGCCGCTGGATCGTGCTGTTTTGATGGACGTCGATACTGATGTGTTGATGAAACGTCTGAGCGGCCGTCGGACCTGCTCGAAGACGGGCAAAGTGCTCAACATTTATTACTCCGCCAAAGAAGACATTGATGCTTCTCTGGCGCTTGGCGCTGAACTGTTGCGTCGCGATGATGACAACGAAGATACGATTGCGCATCGTTTGAACGTTTATCGCGAGCAGACATCACCGCTGATTGACTACTACCGCAAACAGGACAAGCTGGCGATCGTCGACGCGGTCGGCAGCATGGACGAAGTCCAACAGCGTTTGATTGACGCCGTAGCGGGGTAATTCAGCCCGGCAGGTGCGCCCGGATAACGTCCCCAACGACGGTATCTCGCCAGCCGCGCAGCGCGCGAAGATCCGTATCCCCGCGTGCGGCTCGTTTCAATTCTCGTTGTGGTGCCAGAATCTCGGCTTCAATGCCAATGGATAACGCACATTCCTTGACCGCTTTTGCCATGTTCTTAAGGCGGGCCTTTTCGGCTTCATCGGGCCGCTCGGCGGGTGGCTCAATATCCACCAACGGTTGATTCAGCACGTCGATCACCGCGGCGGCGTGACGGTCGGCAAACTTGCGATGGACGCCTTTAATCTCTGCGACGGCGTCTTTGCCTTGCGGGTTTTCAAAAGCAATACCGATGAGTTGTTCGTCGCGCAAGACCCACTGGCGCGGCAGATTACGGTTGATGGCAATCGTTTCGCGCCAACCGGCCAATGCCCTGGCACGTTGCTGGACTTCAGTTGGCAGGCGCGCGATACCGCGAAGCTTACGAAATGCCTGCTCCGGATCGACGCTATACAGCGACGGTTCGAGCAACGCCTGACAGTCTTCTTCTAGCCAGTCTGACCGATGGTGGCTGTTTAGATAGTCCGTCAGGTGCTTTTCGATGCCCGGCAAGTACGCAACATCGTCTGCTGCATAGTCGAGCACCGCCGCTGCTAACGGCCGACGACTCCAATCGGTGCGGGTATGCGCCTTGGCCAGATCGACATTGCAAATCTCACTGACAAGGTTCGCATAGCCGACTTGCGGCGGCAGGCCGCAAAGCCCTGCTGCAATCTGCGTGTCGAACACCGCATCCGGGATCCTGCCTGAGGCGAGCTTCAGAACTTCCAGATCCTGGCGCCCGGAATGCAGCACAAGGCGTTTGCCAAGCAGTGCGTCCCAGAATTGCCCATAGTCGTTGTCGCTCAGCGGGTCGACGAGAAAAATCTCTTCGCCCGTATTTATTTGTGCGAGACACAGCAAGGGATGATAGGTTTTCTCGCGCAGGAACTCAGTATCAAAATACAACGCGTCGCACGGCGCAATAGCAGCGACGGCGCGGTCAATCTCGGATTGTGTATCGACGTACTGGATGGGATCTCCCGATGGGCAATGCGTCACCGCTTTCAGATGGCGTCTTTCTTGTTCGACAATGTAGCAGAGGTGAGTATTTTTGATCAGTTTTTTTCGACTGATGTTGCCAATTGTAGTGTTTCAGCGGGGCCCGCAGGATATGCCGTATTCGGCCACGCTGCTGGCGCTTGCGATGGTGACAGCTGCGCTGCTCAATGTATTGACAGGGTATCTGCAAGGCGCTGTGACAGTTGCGCAGCTTGGTCAACTAGCCTTGTCGTTTGGTCTGTTCACGACCATGGTTGCGGCGTTGCTGGCGGCACGCGGTCACCTGTCACGGCTGATACAGACGTTGACGGCGCTGTTTGGTGCTAGCGCCGTATTGTATCTGGTGCTGATCTTTCTGGTTGCGCTCACGGCGATGCAAGTGCCAATGACTGTTGTCAGAACGCTCGCATATTCGCTGCTCATCTGGTCTGTCGCGATTGATGGCTTTATTTTGTCTTCGGCGCTGAATGCCGGTCGGCTCATCGGCTTCTTGATTGCGCTGCTGTTGTTTTATCTGCAGTCGTCATTGGTATTACTCATTGCAGGTACCGGCTAGATGCATATTCATATTCTTGGTATTTGCGGCACGTTTATGGGCGGTGTCGCCGCATTAGCCCGCGCTGCCGGTCATCGTGTCACTGGGTGCGATGATGGCGTGTATCCGCCGATGAGCGACCAGTTGCAACAATTGGGCATTGAGCTCACGCAAGGATGGGATGTCTCGCAACTTTCACTTGGCGCCGACCAGTACGTCATCGGCAATGTTGTGAGTCGCGGCAACCCGTTGATGGAGGCAATTCTTGACGGTGCTTTGGATTATATTTCCGGGCCTGCGTGGCTCGCTAACAATGTGTTGCGTCACCGGCTGGTCATTGCGGTCGCGGGCACACATGGCAAAACGACGACGTCGTCGCTGATTGCGCATTTACTGGAAGAAGCAGGCCACGCGCCCGGTTTCCTGATCGGTGGTGTTCCGGAGAACTTCGGCGTATCGGCGCGTCTCGGTACAGGCGCCCCGTTTGTTGTTGAAGCAGATGAATACGACACCGCGTTCTTTGATAAGCGCGCAAAGTTTGTGCATTACCGACCGCGCGTCGCTGTGCTCAACAATCTCGAATTTGATCACGCCGATATCTACGACGACCTTGCGGCGATTCAGTGGCAGTTCCATCAGCTGTTGCGAACGGTACCTGGCAACGGCACGGTAGTTGCGAATGCGGACGATCCAAACGTGCAACAGGTTTTGGAAGACGGGTGCTGGACACCGGTGCGGCGCTTTACAACCGCGCATGCCGGGCATGCCGAGCTTAGCGTTGCAGACGATACGTCGCTCGGGTCTATCCTTATTCAACAGGCTGCTCATCAAACGTCAGTCGAGACACCGTTGGTCGGCGCGCATAATCTTGCGAATACGGCCGCGGCCTTGCTGTGTTGCGAGGCTGTCGGCGTCGCGCCAGACGAGGCGGCGCTCGCGTTAGCGACATTTAAAAGTGTCAAACGCCGTATGGAGCAAATTGTCGTGACGAATGATGTCGTGATTTACGATGATTTCGCACATCACCCGACGGCGATTGCGCTAACCATTAGCGCATTGCAGACGCGCCACCCTGACGCGCGACTGCTGGTTGCCTTCGAGCCGCGTTCCAACAGCATGAAGATGGGCGTACACGAGCACCTGCTGGGCGCAGCATTTGATGGCGCGGCTCACGTGTTCGTGTTGCGGGCTGCCGAGCTATCGTGGGACCTCGACGCCGCGTTGCAACGTAGCGATGCGCAGATGCACATGCTCGATGATGTTGATAGTCTGAACCGGGCGTTGGTAGAGGCGGCGCAACCCGGAGATTGTATCGTTGTGATGAGTAACGGCGGATTTGGCGGGTTGCGCGAGCGCATCACACGCGAGTTTGTTCAATAGAAGGCTTCCCGAATGAGCGAACAAGACATACCGCTATTTCCGTTATCGACGGTGTTGTACCCAGCCGGGCCGTTACCGCTGCGATTGTTCGAAACCCGCTATACCGACATGGTCAGTCGCTGCATGCGTGAATCGTCACCTTTTGCCGTGGTCGCCATTCGCGAGGGCCGCGAAGTTGGACCTTCATTGATCTACGAGATGGGCACGCTCGCGACCATTACCGATTTTTACCAGGGTAGCGACGGCTTACTCGGTATTACGGCCGTTGGACAGCAGCGCTTTGACCTAATCAGCGAGCGGACTCAGGCCGATGGTCTGCGGCTTGGTACTGTGCAATTGCGGCAGGACGTTGCAGCCACGCCATTGCCTGCGCGTTTCGCCAATCTGGCGCAAACGTTGGATCATGTACTCGACGATCTTGGCAAACTGTATGAGGGGTTGCCTCGCTTGCTCGACGATGCAGATTGGGTAAGCCACCGGTTCTGCGAGATTCTGCCAATGACGCTCGCACAAAAGCAGCGCTGCCTCGAAATCGAAGATGCCGAGGAGCGCCTTGAGTTAGTCAAAACGGTATTGAGCCGGGTCCCTGATCAGCGCTCCGATTGACGTCACCGAAGCCTTAGGCTAACGCGCCCATTGCGTCATCTGCATGCGCGATGGTCGCGTCGATATCGGCGTCTGTATGCGCGATCGAGATGAATCCGGCCTCGAATGCTGACGGCGCAAGGTAAACACCGCGATCAAGCATCGCGTGGAAGAAACGCTTGAAGTAATCGACGTCTGCGTTGCAGATGTCGTCGAAACTGGTCACGTCTTCTTTGTCGGTAAAAATAAAGCCCAACATGCCGCCCTGACTCGCCGTGTGCAGCGGTACACTATGGGCTTTCGCGACCTCTGCCAGACCGCTCAGCAGTCTGTCGGAGCGTTGTTGCAGCTCCGCGTGAAAGTCCGGTTGATCGACGTGCGCTAACGTCGCAAGGCCGGCGGCCATTGCGACCGGGTTTCCGGACAAGGTGCCAGCTTGATACACAGGACCTACCGGCGCAATGTGATTCATGATGTCTTCGCGTCCGCCGAACGCTGCTGCGGGCATGCCGCCGCCGATAACTTTGCCGAGTGTAGTGACGTCGGGTTTGACGTTGTAGACGGCCTGCGCGCCACCTGCCGCAACGCGGAACCCGGTCATGACTTCGTCGAATATCAGAACGGCGCCGCTCTCATCGCAGACGTCACGCAACGTTTCCAGGAAGCCGGGCACCGGCGGGACGAAGTTCATATTGCCCGCGATCGGTTCGACGATAATGCAGGCGATCTCGTGCCCGCGCGTCTCGAACAATTCACGCACGCCCTCAGGGTCGTTATAGCTGAGCGTGATGGTGTGGTCAGCGAGCGCTTTTGGCACCCCTGGGGAACTTGGCACGCCCATCGTCAGTGCGCCCGATCCTGCCTTGATTAGCAAAGAGTCTGAGTGTCCGTGATAGCAACCTTCGAATTTGACGATAGCCTCACGACCAGTGAATCCGCGCGCAAGGCGTAAGGCACTCATCGTCGCTTCTGTTCCGGAGCTGACCATTCGGACGCGCTCAATTGACGGCATCATGCTAATGATCTTGCGCGCAAGCTCAGTTTCGAGCGCGCACGGTGCGCCAAAACTCAGGCCATTCTCGGCAGTTTGCTGAACGGCGCTGATGACATCCGGGTGCGCGTGGCCGAGGATCATCGGGCCCCATGATCCGATGTAGTCGATCAGCTTGCGTTCGTCTTCGGTCCATACATGAGCGCCCTTGGCGCGCTTGAAGAACAAGGGCTCACCGCCAACGCCGTTAAACGCGCGAACCGGCGAATTCACGCCGCCTGGAATGTACTTGCAAGCTTCCTGATACAGACTCACGATGTCTCCTCATGTTGGTGTCGGTCGCATTGTACCGCGCTGCCATCCAACAGTGGGATTACTGCTATCATTTAGCCGTGTTTTGTTTGGCAGCGCATGCGCGCAATCAGAGTGTAGATGAAAACTTATATGTGCCTCATTTGTGGCTATGTGTATGACGAGGCGAAAGGTGATCCCGAGGCGGGTATTGACGCTGGGACGAAATGGGACGATGTGCCTTTGTCGTGGCGTTGTCCCGACTGCGGCGCCGGAAAAGAAGATTTCGATATGGCTGAGATTTGATCGCCAACCAGTTTGAAGCATAAAAAAAAGGCTCCTTGCGGAGCCTTTTTTGATACGTCCGTTACGCGTCGATCAGTAACGATAGGTTTCCGGTTTGAACGGACCTTTCGCCGACACACCGAAATAATCCGCCTGTTCGTCGCTGAGCACGGTTAACTTGGCGCCGATGCGATCAAGATGTAGCGCGGCTACTTTCTCATCCAGCGACTTCGGCAAGACATACACTTGTTTTTCGTACTTACCTGGATTGTTCCACAGATCCATTTGCGCAAGTACCTGGTTGGTGAA
>JBCBZK010000197.1:0-3901 GCA_039815365.1 Pseudomonadota bacterium
GGTCCATACGACTGTCGCCGCGCCACGCGCAATGCCATCAAATACGGCGCCGATCTCATCAAGATCACCTCGACGGGCGGTGTATTGACGGATCGTGCCACTGGCACCGGACAACAAATGGAAGAAGATGAGCTGCGCGAAGTGGTGCTCGCCGCAGAACGCATGGGTCGGAAAGTCGCAAGCCATGCGCATGCTGAAGACGGCATTATCGCAGCGCTTAAAGCCGGCGTACACAGCATCGAGCACGGCAGCTACACGGGTCCGGAAGCGATCAAGCTGTTCAAGAAGACGGGCGCGTACCTCGTACCGACACTGATTGCCGGCGATACCGTCGTGCAGATCGCACAGGACGCTGACTACATGACGCCCGCCATCAAAGCCAAAGCCATCCGCGTTGGTAGCGACATGGCCGGTAACTTTGCCAAAGCCTACAAAGCTGGTGTCAATATTGCTTACGGCACGGACAGCGGCGTCTCGGCACACGGCACGAACGCCGGAGAGGCAGTACTCATGCACAAAGCCGGTATGTCGCCGATGGATGTACTGATCTCCGCAACGGTCAACGCAGCGGATTTGATCGACATGTCCGATCAGCTTGGTACGATTGAAAGCGGCAAGCAGGCCGACATTATCGCGACGCAGACATCGCCTTTGGCTGACATTGAAGCGCTTTTGGAAATGGCCTTCGTGATGAAGGGCGGCAAGGTTTACGTGGATTAACAATGAGCGCCAGCGCAACAGACAACTACAAAGAAACCTACGGCAACAAGATCGGCTATGGCGGGCGACCGGCGTTGATCTTGATCGACTTTGTGCAGGCTTACTATGAGCCAGGCTCGCTGTTGTACGCAGACGTTGATGACGCGCTGGCGAGTGCGCTGCGAGTGCGCGATGCCGCACGCGCCGCGCAGATTCCAGTGATATACACGAACGTTGTCTACCATCCTTCAATGATCAACGGCGGCCGCTTCGCGCAAAAAGCACTGCCACTAAAACTGTTTGCCGAGGGTAGCCCGATGGGTGCATGGCCTGCGGGACTGGAGCCGGCCAGCAACGAGCTTGTGATTTCCAAACAATATCCGAGTGCCTTTTTTGGCACATCGCTTGCCTCTACATTAGCTGCGGCCGGCGTTGATTCGTTGCTTCTTACCGGGCTGACAACCAGTGGCTGCGTGCGTGCGACTTGCGTCGATTGCAGCTCGCACGGCTTTATCCCTATCGTGGTCGAAGAAGCCTGCGGTGACCGCCACGAAGATCCGCACAATGCTAACCTGTTTGACATGAATGCCAAGTACGCCGATGTCGTCAGTGAATCTTCAGCGCTGGACTATCTCTCCAAGCTGTCGCCATAGTAGCTTTCATTGAAATGTCGCCGGCACAGCGACACGTATTTGTCGTTGCCGCCGATCTCTACTTGAGAGCCGTCAGTCATCGTGTTGCCGTTCTGGTCCTGCCGTACGACCATCGTGGCCTTACTGCCGCAATGACAAATCGCCTTGATCTCTTTGAGGTTATCCGCCCACGCAAGCAAGTATTGGCTGCCTTCAAAAGGCTCTCCCTGGAAATCGGTTCGCAAGCCATACGCCAGCACGGGAATACGCAACTCATCGCACACCCGGCCGAGAGAAAACACTTGATCACGGGTTAAAAACTGCGCTTCGTCGATCAGCACACAGTGCAGTGGCTCGGTTGCTGCCGCCCCGGCGATTTTTTGGTACAAATCTTCATCGCGGCTGAACACTTGCGCATCCGCATCGATCCCGATCCGTGACGTGACCTTGCCAACACCATAGCGATCATCGAACAACGGCGCTAACACCAGAGTGCGCATACCGCGCTCAATATAGTTGTAGCTCGATTGCAATAATGCCGTCGATTTGCCGGCATTCATCGAAGAGAAATAGAAATACAGTTTAGCCACAATTCACCTGTTAAAAAGACTCGCGTCAAACAGCGCCACGACGCAGTCCTTATGATAGATTGGCACCCGTGAAACGCCTACTGACTGACAATACCCGTTTGCTCTTTGCAGCTATCATACTGCCGATCGCTGCTGGCATCATGCCAATCATGAGCGGCTGCGCCGCATCACCGGGCGACCCTGACCACATCAACACGCGCTACCCGCTCGCGAACCACGAACGCGTCGGCACACTGGATTTTAGCGTGCTGCCCGAGGCGTCCGGGCTCGCGATTTCACCGACGACGCCGACGACACTGTGGCTTGTCAATGATGCGGGCAATGACGCTGAGCTGATCGCCATTGACACGCCGACGATGACCTCACGCGTTCTAGAAGTGGCCGGAATACGCAACCGCGACTGGGAGGACCTCGCGAGTTTCGTGCGCGATGACAGGTCTTGGCTCGCGATCGCAGATGTCGGTGACAACAATGCTGTTCGAGACAGCGTTGCAATCATTTTTGTACCAGAACCGGCCGTTGGCGCCACCACTGCCGAGAACGCAATGCGCGTTGTTCTCACCTACCCTGATGGCGCCCGCGACGTCGAGGCAATCGCAGTCGACGCGAAAACGGACGCCATTTATGCGTTGAGCAAACGCACAAAACCAGCGGTGCTCTATCGCATCAGTCTCACAGCAGCGATGCGCGCTGCTACTGCTGACGAACCGATGCAGTGGCAACGTCTCGGGGAGATCAACTCGATCCCGCAACCGACTGCTTTGGAAATCAAGCTGTTTCCCAAATTCGGCAAGTACCGCGCGCAACCAGTAGCAATGGATGTCAGCCCCGATGGACGCAGAATTGCGCTGCTTACGTACGGCGAGGCGTATGTAGCGGTTGTCGGTGAGAATGGTGACTGGCTTGAAGCACTGAACGGCACACTTCACCCCGTCGCAATGCCGGTTCTGCCGCAACCCGAAACGATCGCTGTCGACAACCAAGGCGTTATCTGGATTACCACAGAACAACGTGACGCTCCGTTGTTACGATTTACACCAAGCCCACACTCCCCGTAGATGTCGACACGTGAACCGCAACACCGCACCCAATGATCTTGTCGATGCCGCGCACACAGCACGCAACAATGCGCACGCACCTTACTCGGGGTTTTTCGTTGGCGCTGCGCTACGCGATGAATCTGGCGCAATCCATATCGGCTGCAATGTCGAAAATGCCGCGTATCCGGAAGGCAATTGCGCGGAGACAAGCGCAATCGCCAGCATGGTGGTCTCCGGCGCGCGGCGCATCACAGACGTTGTCATCATTGGCGGCACAAAGGACGACATCGCTGCCTGTATGCCCTGTGGCGGCTGTCGTCAACGTTTGCTGGAGTTTGCCGATGCACAAACGACGATATGGTGCGCCGATGCACTCGGTGGCGAATTGAAAGCGTTCAGTATGTCGGCGTTGTTGCCGGCGGCATTCGATCTAGACGCTGATCAGTAAGCTCGCCAACGCGGCGCTCATCAGATTTGACAGCGACCCGGCGATGATCGCACGGAAGCCATACTGCCCAATCAATTCCCGATGCTCGGGCATCAACACGCCCAATCCGCCTAACAGAATCGCAATGGATGACAGATTCGCAAAACCGCACAGCGAAAACGTAATGATCGCGGCGGTTCGCGGACTCACCGTTTCCTTAACGGCGTTGAAATCAAGGAATGCGACAAATTCGTTCAGAATCAGTTTTTTGCCAAACAGACTACCCGCTGCCTGCGCTTCGTCCCAAGGCACACTGATCAACCACATTAGCGGCGAAAAAGCGTAACCCAGTATTTTCTCCAAGGTCACACCTTCAACGCCGAACAGGCCAAAGATGCCACCGATAGCGCCGTTAAACAGTGCGATCAACGCGACAAATGACAACAGCATCGCGCCGATCATAACGGCAAGACGTACGCCTTCCTGAGCACCACTGGCAGCGGCGAGAAAGAC
>JBCBZK010000075.1:0-16105 GCA_039815365.1 Pseudomonadota bacterium
CGTCCAGTTTGAGTTCAGGTTGACGGGTTGCCATCTCCTGGCAACGCATGACCACGCCATCAGTAGCGCCGCTGGCAGCGTCGCAACTTGCCAGGAACAGGCACAGCGGTAACAAGGCGGTCAATCGCAGTGAATGCAGGTTCATCGAGACTCTCCGTAGAACAATAAGGATTTATCGAGACCCGCATCTGGCACTGCGGCCCCGCAGGCTTTGAGCGCGTAGCGATGGGCGTACTGGTAGTCAGGCACCCAACCCATTACCTCGAACTGATCCTCACCGGATTCTTTGGCGTACCGAGCCATGGCGCCGTTCCACGCCGACAAGGTCTCGCCACCGCGTGCGATTTGCTCGGCGTGACGTTTTACATAGATGTTGAAGAAGGCTGCATAGCGCTTGAAGTTTTCTGTGCCCAGAAACCGGCCGAGCCGCTTAGCAGCGCAGCCGCACACTGACGCATCGGCGATTTCACTCTGGCAGCCTTCAGTGACCGGATCCTCAGCAAAGGAGATACTCGGTATGAGCATCAAGCAGGCAGCGAGCACCGCAGTAGCGCGTACATTCCAAATAGGCATCAGTTAATCTCCCTGTTAGTAAGTCATACGGGGAAACTCGCTATTGGCCGCCATATTGCGGCCTCTTCATGCGTTAGGTGTTCGCAGAGGGAGGTGCTTGCTGTGTTTCCGAGGATCGTGGCTTGATGTAGCCGACAGCCTTATCCTTCAATCGTCGGAAGTGGCTTGAGGCATTCTCGAGTTTCGCTTCCCATTCGGGATTCGGTTCTTGGCCTTCGATACGTTTGAAGTACACCTGCATCAGCGCGTATATGGCGATCGGTTCAATCACAGCGGATTTGACCGACCAGGCAAAGATGAAGGCGACTGCTGCACCCCAGAGTCCAGCGTTTCCCGGAAAGAGCGCGACGATGCCCGCGACAGGCGCTAACGCGATCAGGAATATGATCAGCGTCAGGAGCCACATCATGAGTGACAACCAAATCGCATTCTTGATCATCCCACCATAATTCTGGGCGTACAGGACTAACGCGCGGCGACTTTCTTCCCACGGGTTATCAGAGTGCGTTCTGATCAAATGCGCCAGAATAATTTCATCGACGTAAGTCAGGGACATACGCACGACAGCGCTGGCCATTTTCGTGAGTTGGCTGAGCCCTGGTATCGGCAAGAAGTTCGCTACGGTGTTCAGCGTGCCTGTGATGATTTTCAATACGCCCTTAATGAGCTGGTCAATACCAAACAAAACATTGGCCTGTGCGAACCGCGACTGCACTTCGGCTTTGGCGTATTCCAGCTGACTGCGGTCGCCAGGGAAAGGCTCACCATCGTAGTGTTTGACCAAAACCGCGATGTGCCCGGCTTTGACGATATACAGAATATACTCACGGGCCCAATAGAGAATGCCCGACGCACCGGCGAAACCGGCAAGCGCACCGTAGCCGGCGCCGACGCCTTCGCCGTCACCAATGTTCGTCACCAGGTAACCGACCCCGCTTCCGGCGCCGGTTGCGAAGATGTAGAGCATCGCCACGCCGAAATAAACAGCAATGCGCAGCAGAATAAAAGGCAGCGTTTTTTTCATCGCGCCGAAAGCGGCACGGAGGCTAAAGTCCCAGGTCATTGTGCTCCCCTGTGGCGGCGATTTACTCACGAACTTGGATAGGGGCGCACATCAGGTCTATCGAGTGTATGAAGCTCTGTGGCGCAAGAAAGGCGCCATCGCCAACGTGGACTCTGACGCCTGCCGCGACTGTCGCGCCAGGGCATCTTGCCCAATCCGTCCAATTGGCACAGTTAGTAATTCTATCCGACTTAACCGTTGTGTTCGTCGTCAGCGAGCCATCCCGCTGAAGGCGGCGAAATTCCATACTTGCGCCCTTTATACGTTTGTTACCGCTATTTCGACACACGCGTATGCCGGTCGCAAAGCTGCCGTCGTTTGGGCCTATATTCAGGTTGCTTTGCATCAAGGTCAGCGTTCCGCCACCATCACAAACGTCTACGCCTCGGGTATCCCTATGCGCAGAATTGAGGAGCTTGAATTCTGCTGTTAGTTCGCAGGCCTTATCGTTCCGTTCTGTCATACTCAGCCTTGTCAGTCCGGCCCGCGCAACAATCACTTCGACTGAATCGCTGTATTTCGAAACGTGCGGTGGTGTTGCATGGACAAATAGTCCATTAGTGTCAATGAAATACTCCGGCGTGGTACTGGCGTTTTCTGACGTCGACTGTAGGCAGTTTTGAGCGGTTCGCAGCCCATCCGGCGCCTCAGTACCTGCGTTTTCGTTTTCACAGTCTTGAGTGGCAGCGGCGGTTTCTTCCGATGGTCTATTAATCACAAAAGATGCTTGACGAACATTGTTGCTTGGATCGTCATCAATACCTTGTAGTTCATCTACGTAAACGATGCGTCCCGTAACGAGGATGTTGGTCGTACTGAGTGGTCGACCGTCGGCGCCAATGGATGGCATTTCGATCATCGGTAGATAGTTCTTACGGCTTCCGTCACCGGCTTGCGACATGGGCACGTTCTGTACGACGGGCGGCCCGCCACTGCTCGGCACTGCATTCACGACTAACGTCGCACGGGGTAGGCGATCGGTACGGTCATGGCGAGCCACGGTTGCGCGCAGCTTCACACGACCGCCTGAAACGAGCGCGCTCTGTTCCGCCTCCGACGCTAATTCAAGATCCAGTATTTGCCAATCACGGGCAGCCTTTGCTTGGCTGATGGCCGCGGTATCGTCGACAGGACTCGGGTCCAGTGGAGTCGTCGGCGCCGAATTGACAGGCCCAGGCCTATTGCTGGAAGCCTGTGTTGTATTCAGGGCGTCGCTGGAGACTGGCGTGCTCGGTTGGTTCGAGCTTGCGGTGTCTATCGATGTCGGCCCGCCACTGATCCCACCGGGGACAAGCGGCGCCGAATTTTCCGTCTCCACCGATACATCGGCAGTTGGTACACGGCCGGTTGACGGTGTGATGGCCCCTGTGGGGAGCGAGACAGTAGGAGGAGTCGTTTCCGCCGATTCTTCGAGCTCCTCCAGCGGGCCTCGTGCGAGCGTCGCGTCGCCGAGGCTGCTGATCGAGCCGGGCAGCGCAATGTCTGGCGTTTCGGCTTCGTCGTCGGAAGTAGACGGTTCATCCGCAGCACGTGTCAAAACGCTTCGATTGGTTGTTGCCGTTTGCGTAGTCGGTCGAGCGATGTCTCTAATGGCAGCAGTGCTCGTGCGGTCGGAATTCTTGGGTTCGTTCACCTCTTCATTAGGAACCCCCTCATTTTCCTGGAAGTTATCTCCCGGGAATGCCTTGTCAGGGTCAAAGTTGTCTCCTGGGAATGCCGTATTAGGGTCGAAGTTGTCGCCCGGGAACGCAGTTTCAGGGTCGAAATTGTCGCCGGGGAATGCTGTATCGCGGTCAAAGTTGTCGCCCGGAAAAAAAGTCGACACGCCGGCCGCCTTTAGCGCGGCTATCTGCGTTTCATTCATGGCGATTCGAAAAATTTTCAAATCATCCATCAGACCAACAAAGTTGGTGTTGCTCACTTTGGCTGAGGCGCTTCCCAAGTAGATCGATGGGCTGTGCCGACTCTTGCCATACCGCTTGGCGGACTCTGTCATCCGGCCTTCAGAATAAAACCGTGACACCATGTGCAGCTCTTTCTCGCCTTTACGATTGTCTCGTTCTTCCAGTTTGCGCGTCACCACAACATGGATCCATTGACCAGGTCGAATACGATGTTGCCCACCTGAGATCTTTGCGCCAGGGACGTTAACGTAGAAGTTCGGCGTTGCCGATTTTCGATTTGACACTGTTAAGATTTGGCTTGCGATCACGGCAGAATTAGGCAAATTCTTGAGCGCGGCCTCATCGCTTGGTAGGCGATCGGCTTTGACCCAAAACGACACCGTGAACTCCGGCATCACGTCTGCGCTCAGGTCGATCGGAATTTCGACAATCGTCTTCCCATCGAAGCGTAAAGCACCACCGTGTTTACCTTTGAGTATTTCTTTGATGGCTATCCCGTCGATCGGCTCGATATGGCCGCTCACATCATTCGCGTCTTTGTCGAACGGGTAGTAGGCAACCAGCGCGTCTTTATTCATCAAGTCCTGTATGTCCATCAAGTCTTGAATTTCCATCAAATCTTGAATTTCCTGGGCAACAGCGACCAAGTTGGTCGAAAACAGCCCTAGAAGGCTCAGTGCAATCTGGGCGAGATAAATTCGTCTCATTGTTCTTTCTCCTAACTCTCATGCCTGTTGGTGCTCTAACAAGAAATGACTCCGCTTCCATCAACGGACCCCGTTTCCACTGGAGGTTGCGGCAAGGTTGATCGATCAAATTTTTTGAATCGTCCTGACCACTGCAACGAGCTGTCTTCAATTGCGACTGGACCTTCAAACAAATAGCCGAGATCGCCGATCACGATCTCAATTTGAGCGATGCTTTCGTTGTTTTCGGTGATGGCGTTCAGTCGCAAAGATGGCACCGAAATCCCGCTTTCGAAGTCCGGTTTTTCCTGCCACGCAGCGACACCGGATAAAAGGGGGCTGAGCGTACAGTTGCCGATGTAGTTGAAGGTATGTTCCGTGCCGTCCAAGGTAATGACAAACCCAGAATCGGTATTGAGACTGAGCGAACTTTCGGCAAGCGCGGTCGTTGCGTCACGGGAGCGTTCATTGCAGCCGGCAAGGCAGAGTGCAATGAATGATAGAGAAACAATGCGTCTAGTTGATCGATCGAATCGCTTTGGCAAGTATTGGTTCACGCGCACCTCTGAGTTGCATTGGCTATCTATAAGTACGGTGTTCGTGCACAAAGACCGCCAATCAGCTGCGAAAATACTGGCGATTGCCGCACGTTCGACGTAGGCTTTTTTCAAAGATCGCTGTTTCTCATGGGATTTTTGTGGAAGACCTTGGCCGTATTACAAAGCTAATTCACGCACACCGCGACGGTGACGATCGGGCATACGACCGGGCGATCGAGCTTTTGTACACGGAGTTACGCGGGCTAGCGCATCGCCACATCGGTCGCATGGGCGGCAACCCCACATTGCAGACCACGGCCGTCGTTAGCGAGGCCTATCTGAAGTTGAAGCGCAACGGCAGTTCTGCCGAAGACAGCGCCCACTTCTTAAATATTGCGGCAAAAGCGATGCGCCAGATCATTGTTGATTACGCGCGTTCGAAGAAGGCGGAGAAACGCGGCGGAGATGCGATTCACGTAGAGCTCAATGGCGACGAGCAAGGTTTGCACGCCGAGATTGATCAGATCTTGCTGGTCAATGAAGCGCTGGAGAAACTCGCACAACATAGCGAGCGACTTGCTCAAGTTTTCGAGTTGAAATTTTTCACAGGGCTTGACGACGACGAATTGGCTGAAGCCATGGGGACGAGCAAACGTACCGCGCAGCGCGACTGGATGAAGTCGCGAGCGTTTATGGGTGAGTTTCTCGCACAATGATTCATGTCGTCGCTGGCGCGTTCATGCTGGCAACGCCGTATCAACTAGTACCATGCCATCGATGCGAAAGTAGGGAACATTGGCCGAGCGCGATCTTGACTTAGAGCGTCTGCTAGACGATCTGTTAGATGCAGACCCCGGTGAGCGCGACCGTTTACTCGGATCGGTCGAGACGGAGCACCCGGATGCTGCGCAACGTTTGCGACGGATGTTGGCGTTTGCGCTGGACGATACGCAGGGTCCGCGGACCTTAGGTGATCTCGCGCCGACGCTGTTTGGTGCAATGCTGCGTGACACAGACGGTGAGCGACTCGGAACCAGGCTCGGTCCGTATGAAATCGAGTCGATGGTGGCCCGCGGCGGAATGGGCGTGGTCTATCGGGCAAGCCGGGTAGACGGTGCGTATGAGCAAACAGTTGCCGTCAAGTCTTTGCCGCGGCTGGCACAAACAATGGCGCGTCGCGAGCTCTTTTTGCAAGAGCGAGCCAATCTTGCACGCCTCGAGCATCCCAACATTGCGAGAATCATCGATGCCGGTGTGACCGATGACGATCACCCCTATTTCATCATGGAGTACGTCGATGGGGAGCGCATCGATGAATTCTGTGCGACGTTGTCGCAACGTGAACGACTCATCACGTTCCTGGAAGTGTGCGATGCGCTGTCCTATTGCCATCGATCTTTCGTGGTCCACGGCGACATAAAGCCTGGCAACATCTTAGTGGCTGACGGTCGTGTGCGATTGCTCGACTTTGGGATCGGTCAGTGGACGAAGGCGGAGGGCGCGGCTGTCTCATCAGGCTATACCGAGGGTTTTGCTGCGCCAGAGATTGAGGCAGGTCAGCCCGCGACCGTCGAAAGCGATGTCTTTGCCCTGGGTAAGCTGCTACACACGCTGTTAACGAGTGCCAGAGCCACTGATGTAGCGGGGGACCTGAGCTTGATCATTGCGAAATGCGTCGACGAGGCCATCGCTCAACGATACGTATCTGTCGAATCGGTGAGGCGTGATGTTGAGGCAGTTCTCGACAAACGACCTATCGCTTCAAGAACACGCGAACCATCTTACGTCTTCGGCCGTTTTCTCCTACGCAACTGGCTAACGAGTACTGCAGTGACGGCGGTGATGGTTAGTCTTGTTGTTGGGTTTTCAATCGCGCTATGGCAGTACGGTGCGGCCAAGCGGGAGGCGCAACGTGCTCAAGAGTCGGCTTCCTTTGTGTACAGCTTGTTCGATCGAATCAACCCTGAAGACGCCGGTGTCGCGGAGGTTTCGCTGCGCCAACTGTTGGACGAGGCGGCGCAGAGGATTGATAAGGAGCTTGTTAACGCGCCTGACGTGCGTCATGACATTATGCGACTCATCGCTAATGGCTACCAAGGTCTTGGCGACTACAAAACGGCGATAGACTTCCGGCAGAAAGTGCTCGACTATTATCGCGCGACTAGGGACTCACCCCACGCCGATCGTGCAAAGGCCCTCGGTGCGCTAGGCCAGTCCTATGCGAGTGCTGGCAGTTTAGAGCGAGGACGTGAATATGCGGGCGCCGCCATCAAGGAATTTGACGCGCTGCCCGATGGCGAGTCGCTTGCGCTTGCGACCGTACTGGGACAATACGCGCTCATGATGACCAATGCGCAAGGCGGTTCGGCCGAGGTAAGTGTTGCGCTTCAGGCGTTGGATAGAAAGACCGAGATCCTCAGAGAGTTGGCGCCTGACGATGCGTATCTCAATTATATTCATCTCACAAACCTGGCGAGCGGGTACGACGAAACGGGACAGTATGAGCGTGGTGCGCAACTCAAAGAGCAAGCATTACAGCTAGCCGAGTCGAACGGATACGCCATGCAACCGACCGCGATAAACACTCTGTGTAACCTTGGGTATTCCCTACAGGGCCTGGGACGATGGGCAGCGGCCGAGAAGACCTACGAAAAGTGCAGGTTACGAAGGTCGGCAAGGCTCGGTGAGGATCATCCCGGACTCATCAGCACCCAACAAAATCTCGCAACGGTGCAAATGGCACTAGGCAATTTTGTTGGTGCGACTGCAATGCTTGAGAAAACAGTCACCGTTGCCGCACGAGCACTACCCGAAAACTCGTTCACCCGTCTTGCCGTCGAAGTCAATCTAGCCAGAGCCCAGATTCTCGTTGGCGAACACGGCAGCGCTCTGCACGACTTGCCCAATGTTTTAACGCGCATGCAGGCTGTTACGGGTGTGAACTCGCCGGCTGCGGCTCGGGTCCAGTCCATTTTAGGCAAAGCCCACTTCGAGTCTGGAAACTTGACCGAGGCGAATCAACTCCTGGAGACGGCATACAGCACACTTAAGGCAAGCAGCTATTGGACGCAAAGTGGGCATCTGTGGACTTCAGACGTGACGGTTTGGCGCTCTGAAGCGGCTTTCGCTGTGCGCAATGTCGAACGTGCGCGCCGCCTTGCGCGCGAAGGTCTCGCGATGCGACGCAAAGAAAAGAACGTGCAACCTTGGCGAATCGAGGAGGCGCAACGCGTTCTTGATCTGGCGATGGGAGAGTAGTGACCCCTCGTTAGCTCAGGCGACAAATGTGTCTTGTGCTCTAGGTGCCGGCAAGAAAAGCGGACCCCTCATGCTCCCGGAGGCACAGCGCAGATCCTAAATCAATGAGTCGTTGTGGCTCGTCCGAGAGAAAGCAGCGCGGGCACTAACGCCAGGATGACGATGCACGCCATAATGATGCCGAATGCCAGACTCACAGCCATTGGAATCAAGAATTGGGCCTGCATACTCGTCTCGGTGATCATTGGCAGCAGCCCGATGAATGTTGTCAGTGTCGTCAGTAGGATCGGTCGAAAGCGACGTCGAATCGCCTCGATGATGCTGGTCGCCTTGTCGACGCCATCGAGTCGCAGATTGTTGTAGTAGTCGATCAGCACGATACTGTCATTAATGATGACGCCCGATAACGCGACAACACCAAACAGGGAGAGAAAGGTCAGGTCATATCCGAGCAACAGATGACCAAGCACTGCACCTGTGAACCCGAATGGAATTACCGCGAGTATGATAAATGGCTGGATATACGATCGCAGGATGCTTGCTAACAGGACGTAGATTGCCAGTACTGCAACGCCGAAATTGCTGATCATGGCGCGCAGCTCTTCGGCTTGACTTCGCGCCTGTCCGTCCACCTCAATTTGCAGATTGGTGTAATTCGCGGCCAATTCAGCAAGCACTGTCTCTTGTAACAGTGCCTGGACTTGGTTAGGTGTTGTGATGGCTTCATCGACATCGGCGGTGACGGAGACCATTCGCAGGCCGTTGATACGCTGAATGCTTGCGTCCGCTCTCGTTTCCTTGACCGTTGCAACCGTCGCCAGAGGGACTTCGTCGCCGCCTGGCAAAGGGATCTGCATTCGCGCCAACTCTTCGATGCTGCGCCGATCGGCTTCCGGATAACGAACCATGACGCGAACCTCTTCGCGACCGCGCTGGAACCGTTGAACCTCCTCTCCGAAAAAACCGTTGCGAAGCTGTCGGGCGAGATCCGATGCCGTAAGACCTGCAGCGGTGCCAGCGGCGTTCAGATCGAACTCGATCTGTCGCTTGCCGGGCTCCGCCGTTGACTCGATATCGCTCACGCCGTCGATGTTCTCGAGTGCCTCGACGAGCGCTGCCGCGGCGCTGGCGAGCTGCGCTTCATCGACATGTGCAAGATTCAGATCGACATCACTGCCTCCGCCTGCAAAGCCAGCGGACTCGAATGTCAGACTGCGTATGCCGGGAATGTCGCCAGCCGCATCGCGCCAACGTCGTTCGATTTCAGCCGAAGAAAGGCTGCGTTTGTCTGCTGGTGCTAACTCCATGGTCGCGACGGCGACTTCGGCCTGCAGCGTCGTTCCCGATGAGTCGAATCCTGAAGAAAGCTCACCGCCACGGGTGACCGCCAGAGAGCGATACTGATCGGAGTCCGCTCCACCGACAGCGGCGTAACCTGAGGCGACAATGTCGTCCATGGCTTTAGATGTTTGTTCGTAGGGCGTGCCCGCGGGCATCTCCAGTACGACAGATACTTGGTCGCCCTCGACAATCGGGAAGAACACGAACCGCAGGTGATTGCCAGATACGATCCCGCTCGTGATCAATAGAATGGCGACACAAATTGCCATGACGGCGTACGGCATTTGAATCGCTCGGCGTGCCATGGGCACCGCGATGTTGTCGCTTGCCCAGGTGATTGCAGCTTGTACCCTGGTCTTCAACGAGAGCATGGCGCCGGTACTCCAGTTTCCACCATGCGCCATGTGTGCCGGCAAGATCAGGAACACCTCGATCACGGACAGAACCAACACCGAGATGACTACGATCGGAACGGGATTTAAGAGTTGCCCCAAAACGCCAGGTGAATCCAACAGCGCTGTAAACGCAATCAGCGAGGTACTGACCCCGATCACCACGGGTGCAAATACTGATGCGGCGCCGGAGATGGCCGTTGCAAGCCCAGGCCCGTGCTTGCTCTGTGCGTCATAAATGGCCTCACCAACAACAATCGCATCATCGACGACGATGCCGAGAACGAGAATCAGCCCCATGAGTGCGGTCATGTTGATGGTGGTGAATTGTCCGAACACGATCGCACCACCCATGAACGCGACGGGGATACCCACACTCGTCCAGAACGCAAGTCGCAGATCGAGCGTGAGCGCCAGAAACGCAAACACGAGTAACAGCCCCATGATGCCATTGCGAGTCAGCAGGTTGATCCGATCCGCAATCGTTTCTGTTGTATCGCTTGTGACAAAGACATCGATGCCTGGCGGGAGTGTGTAGGACTCGAGCAACGTCACCATTGCGTCGCGCACGTCGAAAGCATCTTCATCGGCGGAGCGATCCACCTGGATGAACACCGCAGGCTGGCCGTTGTAGCTGTTCTCCAATGGCAGCTCATTGAAGCCGTCTCGGATTGTTGCAATATTGCCTAGCCGAATGAGCTGCCCGTTCGAGTCACTGATAATCACAAGATCTGCGAAAGCAGCAGTGTCGCGTGCTTCTGTGTTTGTACGGAGCAAAATGTCGCCACCTGAGCTTCGAATGCTACCGGCTGACAGATTGAGAGATTCTGCCCGAATCGCATTTGCAATCTGATCGATGCCTATGCCGTACTGCTCGAGTGTTTCCTGTGCCACTTCAATTGATATTTCGTAATCGCGCACGCCTTGTAGCGTGGCGATGCTAATCGCGTCCACGGCCAGCAGGGCACGCTCCAAGTCTTCGCCCGCTTTCTTCAACGCGCGTTCAGTGACATCACCAGCGATGATCAGCCGCGCGACGCCGGAGGTGGGTTTGGCAATGGTGATTTGTGGTTCTTCGGCATCGTCCGGTGGGAAGTCGACTAATCGACTGATCGCGGACTGGGCCTCGTCGCGTACCGCTTGGGCATCGATATCATCGTCCAGCTCCAGCGTGATCGTGCCCACTCCTTCGACAGCGAGCGAACTCACCTTATCCACTCCCTCAAGGCCGGTTACCGCGTCTTCAACCCGTCGGGTGATGCCATCCTCGACGTCGATCGGTGTAGCGCCCGGATAGGCGACCGCGATCGATATGATGCGCGGGTCGATAGAAGGCAGAATTTCCGAATTGGTATCGCGCAGCACAAGAATGCCACCAACGAAAAGCAGCGCCATCAAGAGATTGGCGGCCACCGAGTTGCCGGCGAACCATGCAAGCACCGAATTGCCGCGCATCGTTGCCGCGGTCATGGTGAGTTGCCTGTGGTGTTCTCGCTACCGCGGACCCGTACTGACGTACCCGGCACCGGGTCGAGCATCGGTGAAACGACGACGCCCTCTGCGGCATCGAACGGGCCGGTGATAAACTGTCCATCGCGAATATAGAGCATCGGCGGTTGCCGTAGGGCGAGCTTGCTGGACTCCACGACCCAGACGGTACGCTCATCGCTGACAGCGCTCTCCGGTACGACGTGCGCGGACGGAATAGTCGGTCCGGTAATTTCCACGTTGACGAACTCGCCCGGCAATAGCTCCGTGGCATCGGTAAAGGCAAGCGTGAGATTGGCAAGCCGCGTTTGCGCATTGAGTTCGGCGTCTGCACGAATAACGACCGCCTCGTACTCGCGCGTCCCCATCGGGCTCGTGCCACCAGCGATCACCGTCGCATTGCGGCCGACCGTGGGTTCAAGCGCGTTAAGCAACGTCGAGGTCACTGGCACACTGACCTCGATCTCTTCCGGATTGTAGGCACGCCCATACGACTGGCCAGGGCTCAGGTTCTGACCGATTTCGATCGTGCTGGAGAACACCCGGCCATCGAACGGCAGCGAAAACTTTACTCGCTCCAAGTCGAGTAGGGCATCGGCGAGCGCCGCCTCGGCGGATTCCAAAGACGCCTCGGCGCGTGCGATTTGCGGCCGTCGTGCGACCAACTCCGGAATCGGCTCATCCGGGTGAACCAAACCCCACTCTTGTTGCGCTGCGGCCGCCTCCGCTGTTTCCACACTGAGATCTGCGCGCGCGGCTGAACGTTCAGCAAGCGCCCGATTAACGGCGGCCTGGTAGTCGGCCGGATCCAACTCGAACAGCACTTGGTTAGCTTCAAAAAAGCCACCTGATGCCAGATTGGGGGACATCGCGGTGACCCGACCGCCGACTTGAGGGCTCAGCTGAATGCTGTTGCGTGCTGCCACCGTGCCGGACTCTCTGATGCGCAATGGCAGGTCGCGGACATCAGGTTGGACGACATCCACCACCGCCACCGGTGACGATGACGCGCTGACTGTTGGCGTGTCGCTATCACGAACCAGGACCGCATTGATCACAAATCCGCCAAGCAGAGCGCCAACGACGAGGGCAACTTGCAGATACCCTTTCATCTGGTCTTTCATATCCAATCCCCTCCCAGGCTGACGAACAGATCAATTTGCGCGTTCACGAGCGCCTGTTTGTTGATAATCAAACTCTGGCGCGTCGTGTTTAGGCTGCGTTGCGCTTCCAGGACCGACAGCAGTGAACCCAGTCCTTGGCGGTAGCGGTAAAGCACAAGGTCATTCGACTGGCGTGCGGTATCTACTGCTGCCTTCGAGCGCTCAAGCTGGCGAGTCAGACCCTCGATGCTGACCAGTGCCGTCTCAACATCAATTACGGCACTGTGGGTTGCGCGAGCAAACGCGGTCGAGAGCTCTTCGGCCTCGGCGCGCTCGATGCGCACCTGGGAGCGGAGTCTTCCACCCTGAAAAATCGGGCCAGTCAACGCAGAGCTCAGCGACGCAATGTAGTCGTCCCAGGAAAACCCCGATGGTGTGTCGTCCTGGAGCGTAATGGCCGCGGAGAGCGTCAGCGCTGGGTACAGATTGGCTTTTGCAGCGCCAATGTCCTCAAGAGCGGCTCGGTAACGTAGCTCCGCGGCGGCAACATCCGGTCGATTTGCCAGCAAATCAATCGGCCGGTCGAGCGTTGGCACCGAGAGACCTTCCGGAAAGTCAGCGATTTTGAAATCGGCCGCGGTTGTTCCCGGCATGCGAGCGAGTTGTTCGTCGATAACGAGAAACTGACTGGCGAGTTGTCGCTCGAGCTCTGGTATATCGATCAGTGCGAACTCAAGGTTCTGGCGCGCAATCAAGACATCGCTCGCGCTCGATGTTTGTGAGCCAACGCGGTAGCGTTCGTCGGTCAAGTCATAGGTGATCTGGAATGTGCGTGCCGTGTCGTTGGCAAGTTCAAGCTGTTGATACAACGCAATTGCCGATACCCAGTTGCGAACCAGACGGCTGATTTCGAGCTGCTCGTTGGCAAGATACGAATACTCCGCGGCTTGCGCACCCAATACTGCCGCGCGTTCGGTTGCCCTTAATTGACCCCAGATGTCGGTGTCAAAATTCGTATTGATACCCGCGCTGTAGTTGTTCGACCATGAGAAGTCACCCCCAAAGTCAGGCGCTCTGGAGCGCGTTCTGTCTATCGCGTAGCCGATAGCGGGGCGTCGTTGTCCTGTTGCCTGAGCTGCTCGTTCATTGGCTTGAATGACTTGCAGTCGTACTTCCTGCAAGACAAGACTCTGTTTAAGCAACTCCGCAACCAGGGCGTCCATTGGTGTGCCACCAATCGCTTGCCACCAACCTTGCAACGCTACTGGTTCGGATGTCGGCGGCAACGATGTATAGGTTGGCAATGCGCCAATAGTCTCAATGAGCGGCGGTGTTTGCGGCGCTGGAGTCAGTGAGCAGCCGCTTGTCGCCACTGCGACACCCAGCAGGAAAATCAGTTTTTTCTTATGAGTCATGTTCGAGCCAGTTGAAGGAGCTGATTGCTTGGACAACACAAGAAGTCGAGCGCCATCAGCAACGCATCGCAAATATGCTGGGCAGTATAGAGCTCCTATTGCGGAGCGAAACGGGGCCTTACACTTCTTTACGAAGCTGGCAACTGACTTACATTTGGTCTTCTTAGAATCATCAACTCACAATCATGAACCGGAGAAAGGTCAATGAAAGAAACTGGACTGGCAGGTCGTCTGCCAATGAGAGGATCACTGTGGCTCGCAGTGGCATTAGTCATTATCTACGCGATGTCTTCGCCGGCTGTATGGGCACAGGCGACTGAAATGCAAAGTGCAGAACAGCATGTGTCCGAGTTGCGCGAAGCACTGGAACTGACCGATGAGCAAGTCGAGAAGATCACGCCCATCATTAGTGAAGGTCGCGAAAGACAAAAGAGTATTTTGGCGTCTTACGGTATCGACCTTGAGAGTGACAAAAAACCAGAAAACTTGCGGCGACGTACGGCCATGAAGATGCGCGGCGAGCTCAAGGATGCGCGAAAAGAAATGATGGAGTCATTGTCAGTCGTGATGACGGCAGAACAACTCGCCACGTATACTGAAATGCAGGAAGAGCGCGCAGAAGAGCAACGCAATGCAATCAGAGACCGAATCCGGGACAGATGAAGCGTCAGAGCAAAAGGGTGCCCAAAATTGCGCGCATGTCTTGTTGATTGACGATGATGTTGCGTTCTCCGACTTGGTTGATGAATACGTCACCGGCGAGGGCAACCTCAACATTACCTGCGTACATGATGGTCAGGAGGGTGCATCAGCGGCAATGAGCGGTGATTTTGATGTTGTCGTTCTTGATGTTGGACTGCCGGGATTGAATGGCTTTGAGGTGCTCCGAAAAATTCGTCACACCTCGGATGTGCCTGTGTTGATGCTGACCGCGCGTGGTGACGATATTGATCGGATCCTCGGTCTGGAGATTGGGGCCGATGATTATGTACCTAAGCCTTGTAATTTGCGCGAGTTAGTTGCTCGGCTCAAGGCTATCTTGAGGCGTGGTCAGAGATCCGATTCCACCTCTGAAGGTGCGCGATTCGTGGTGGGTGACCTGACGATAGAGCGCGGTACGCAGTCCGTCTATCGCGACCAGACGTTGCTGCCGTTAACCGGCGCCGAATTCGCCATTCTTCTTGCGTTGTGCGAGTCGGCGGGCTTAGTTGTTGATAAAGAGGCCATTGCGCGGCAGGCGCTGGGCAGGACTATCATGCCTTACGATCGCAGCGTCGATGTTCATGTAGGCAACCTGCGCCGCAAGTTGGGCCCGCTCGGCGACGGACGCCAACGGATCAAGACTGTGCGTGGTCGCGGCTATCTTTACGTCGATGTCAGATGACGCGATTTTTCTGGAGGATATTCCTGTCTACGTGGGCCATTGCCCTCATCTCTGTTGCGCTCGCGCTCTATGCTTCGAAATGGCTGTCGAACCCAGCGCCGACCCTGTCTCCGAGTAAGCAAGTCACCGAACTCGTTGCTAGAGACTTGCGGGTCGCGTTAGCGGAGGGGACATCTGATCCATCCATCATTGCAGAGCGATATGCGATAGATCTGTCACCGATGTTGGAGGTGTTCATCCTCGATGAAGAGGGCAATGACGTCCTGGGGCGTGATGTGCCTGGAGAGGTGTTCCGGGCTGTTGTCGGAGAGGAATACATCTCATGGTTGCCGAGTGACTGGTTGCAAGCGACGGTCGTTAGCGAGGATTTGAGTGGTTACACGGTCGTCAGTTATCAAGGTGTTTACGTTGTCGGAGCAGCACTTTCAGATCCGAAGGTACGTTTGCTGTTTATACTCGTTGCGCTGATTCTAAGTGCATCCATTTCTCTCTTGTTGGCACATTTCATTATCAAACCGGTAACGCGGCTGCGCGAAGCCGGTCGCCTGGTCGCATCAGGCGATCTTTCTGTTCGCGTGCTTCCTGAATTGGGTCAACGCCAGGATGCGCTCGCTGAATTGGCGCGAGACTTCGATTTCATGACGGAGCGTGTTGCTGACTCGTTGACAACGCAGCGTCAACTCATGCGGGATGTTTCTCACGAACTTCGATCACCACTAGCGCGACTGCAAGCGCTGGTGTCAGTAGCCGGGCAGCGACGCGACTCGAACGACCTGGAGTTTCTTCAGCGTCTTGAAGGTGAGTTGGACAGGCTTGATATGCTCATTGGCGAGATTCTCTCGTTCAGTAAGTTACAGACACAACAAGGCGTGACGCGCACGCCTACCGACATCGTTGATCTTGTGCAGACTATTGTGGACGACGCGTGTATCGAAACATTGGCGAACGAAAACCCGATC
>JBCBZK010000191.1:0-4780 GCA_039815365.1 Pseudomonadota bacterium
CGACGACGCATACGGACGTGAATCCGGATAATGCGTAACTGAACGATCGCTGTGTTCAGCGGGATTGGTTGTTGATCGGTCCGCAAACGCAATCAGCGCTGCGCTTTTCCAAGGCACCGCTGACGCGCTAGCGTACGTTCGAGCGTTTACTCTAGCGTCAGACTCTGTTCTGCCGCACTAACCACACATGTCGCAGTGAACTGCTGGACTTCCTTGATGCCAGGGGCGAATGACGTTGGTCTTGCGAGGCCGGGCCCTGTTGGCGGCATGCGTACCCCGTGCGTACTCGCCTTAGCGCGATTTACTTGGGATCTGCGGTCCTGCGATGTCACTCGCTCGCGATACCGAACATTCAGCACCACGGTCGTAGTGCCTGCCTCTGTATTGAGTTCATCAACGCTAAAGCGCGTCTGGCCTTCCGTCAGCTCTGCGCGTACTGCTGTTTCGCAAAACTCAACGGCGTCTTGGTTCACGTCTTCCGAAGCGGTCGCGGCGCTCGCGGCGCCTAGCGCTGCAATTGCAGCAATAATCACTAACTTCATGAGAAACTCTTTGTGCCCATTTACCTAGTCACGGTAGCAGTTGCTGCGCAATATTGCATTCAGACTAGAACGTATAAACGACGATGGATGATCGGGAAATTCTAAGAATTGTCGTTGTGACGCGCATCAGATGCGCTTTTATGATGCACTCAGTCGTTTTTTTGACGATGTGACGTGGTGTCAATGTGCGCTTGGTCACAGAACATTAATTTGACGGTAGGCATAATCGGCAGAACTTAGCCACACTGCGTCCTGCTTGAATGGAATCAATACTTCGCACAGTTATTGAGTCCGCAAATATTCGTTGCCTGTTTCAACCGATTGTTAATGCGCGCAGTCGTCGGGTTCTCGGATATGAAGCGTCTGCTCGTGGTCCTTCCAATAATCCTCTGCACTCACCCGTTGCATTGTTTGCCGAAGCGCGCGCCGCAGGTCTATGCGCGCAGCTGGACCGGGTATTTCTCGCGTGTGCCTGCAAGCAGCGACATGAGCTTGGCTTAATTGGCCGGCTACATATCAATCTTTCGACGGCAGGACTGCTAGCGTTAGCAAACGATCTGGCGACGCTGGAGCAGCTGCTTGTCGACTGCACGATGTCGCCTACTGCGCTAGTCTTCGAACTCACTGAATCCGGCATCGCACAACAACGCGACGAGATTCGCGACGCGATGCACCGCTGCAGAAAACGGGGCATCAGTTTCACGATCGATAATCTGGGCTCCGGCAGCGCGGGGTTGAAAGCCTGGTCAGAGCTTGCCCCAGAATTCGTGAAGATTGACGGTTATTTTGTTGGCGATGTTCATAAGGATCCCATCAAGCAAGGCTTCGTTCGCGCAATCGTCGATATGGCGCGTGCCACGCGCAGCGAAGTGATTGCGGAAGGCGTCGAGATTGGCGAGGACGCGGACGCGTTGATTAGTGCGGGCGTACGCAGTCTGCAAGGGTTCTACACGGGTCGTGCCAGTGAGCAGCCGGCAGATCCGGCCAGCGCGACATCGATTATGCCGGGGCTCGATCAAATGATGCATTTGAACAAAGCCTCTGGAACAGCGCGTGCGCTTGCCTTCGAACAAACGCCGATATCGGCTGATGTGCTGGTGTCATCGGTGACTGATATTTTCTACTGCGAGCCTGAACTCGAAGCGATACCTGTCGTCGACGGCGATCACGCTGTCGGCATCGTCGATCGTAGTGCATTTCTCGATTTGATGAGCATGCCGTTACGCCATGAGTTACACGCGAAAAAACCGATCCGGGATTTGATGCACGATACGCCATTGATTGTTGAAGCTGATGCGCGGCTTGAACAGGTGAGCAGGATTGTCACGAGCGGTGACAAGACGCGGTTGAATGAGCAATTCATTATCGTCGACAACGGGCGCTACTTAGGCATGGCTCGTGTAATCGACTTGTTGCGCGAGATCACGGTTGAGCAAGTCAAAGTGGCGCGCTATTCCAATCCATTGACGTTGCTGCCTGGTAACGTGCCGATTTACGACTGGATCAACGCTGCGGTAGGTAAGCAATCGCCGTTCGTGTTGTGTCATGTTGACGTCGACAATTTCAAACCGTTTAACGATTACTACGGATATGCGAAGGGTGATGAAGCGCTCATCATGATGGCCAAGATTCTCACCCGCAGTAGCTGCCCGAACGTCGATTTCGTCGGTCATGTCGGCGGCGATGATTTTGTCCTTGTATTCCAATCCGAGGACTGGAAGGCCAGATTGCAGTGCTGTTTTGAAGAAGTCGAGGAGCTGCGCAACGAACTCTATCCGCAGGAAGATCTTGAGCGTGGTTTTATTGTCGCGAGTGATCGTACAGGCAGCGAGCGTTCGTTCCCGTTGCTCAGCATTTCCGTTGCGGCGTTAGTATGTGCCGGCGATACAGCGTTGAGCGCAGAAGCGTTGATTCATCGCCTGGCGCCGATTAAGTCACGGGCCAAACGTACAATCGGTAACTCATTAGAAATTGTCGGGTGCTCGTACGATAACGATATTGATGAACGCGATGAGCGACGCCACGCGATGAACCAAGCGGCATCACACCGCGGCTGACCGGCGACCTTGCTAACGCCACGCAGTGATAATCACGACGAGTGCGACGATCAATAGACCAGCGCCACAGGCGCGCTCAAGGTGCATGCGCTGGCGCCCGCTGATGACAGCGGCCAAACGATTGGCGAGTAATCCGTAGGTCAGCAGGAACGTGCCGTCGATTGCCACGTAGGTAATCGACAGTAGCAACCAATCCAGTACATAGTAAGTCGCGCGAACAAACGGTGGAAAAAAGGCGGCGAAGAAGATGATCGCTTTAGGGTTGGTCATCGACGTCATGAACCCCTGAAGCCACAGTTGTTGCCGGGTCGCTGGCGCGAGTGCCTGCAGTGTGTCCGCTACGTGGTTTGAGCGCAGTTTCTCAAGACCGAGCCATGCGATGTAGCATCCTCCGGCAATCAGAATGCCGGTAGTCGCAGCAGGAAACGTCGCCAACAGCGCGCTCACGCCGAGCCCCGCAGCGAGCATCTGGATTGCGTTCGCTGTCAAATCGCCAACCGCAGTCGCAACGGAACGCGAGAGCCCCGACGACAGCGTGTTGGAGACCATCAGCAAATGACTGGGTCCCGGCGTTGCCATAAACACCAGCGCAACGCCGACAAAACCAAGCCAGACCTCAATCGGCATCATGGCGTTTCTTTGCCGCGATGATCGCGCCGCGGGGTTTTACGCGAGTTTCAAATTTCGACCGCATCACACACCCACGGTTCTTCCGCTGCTTCGTGCGCCCATTGGCGCCACGCGGGTAACGCTTCGACGCTGTCACAGAATTTCATCACGGCCGGATGCTCGCTCAGTTCGTAAACCCGAACGCGATTGGCCACTGGTGCAAGCATCGCGTCCGCAATACAAAACTGATCGAAGAGAAAGTCTCCGTCATGGCCGTCGTAGCACCGTTGCATCATCGTCTCGATACGATCTATGTCAACACGACACGCATCGCTGACCGCAATTGCTGCCGGTGCTCTTTGCATGTTCATCGGGCATTCGTCGCGCAGGGCGGGGAAGCCGCTGTGCATTTCCTGTGCAACGCTTCTTGCGACCCCGCGCGTGACGCGATCAGACGGCCACCAGGGCAGATCGCTGAAACGCTCGGCGACATACTCCAGTATGGCCAGGGAATCCCAGATCGTTGTGTCGCCATCGACGAGAACGGGAACCTTCTTGGTCGGCGAAAATTCCCAGAAATGCACGCTATTGGTTGCAAGGTCGAGCGGCGAGAGTTGCTCCGTGAACGGCACACCTAACGTCTTCATTGCGAGCCAGGGTCGCATTGACCACGAAGAGTAGCGCTTGTTGCCAATAATGAGCGTTAGTTCTGACACGGTATCGCCTTTTGATGACGTGTTGTGGACCAGCGGCGTTGCAGGCGTCCGTCCAGTGCACCAAGACCCAGAAGAATCAGCGATATACCAATAACGTGGTTGGTGCTCAGTGTTTCTTGCAGGAACAGACTGCTTAGAATAATCGCACTGACCGGAACAATGAAAGTCACTAACGAAATGTTGGTTGCGCCGCCGCGCTCGAGAATCTCGAAAAACAACACATAGGCGATAGCGGTGCACAGCAGTGCCAGTATGAGTACTGCTATCCAGCTCGTGGCCGATGGTGCGCCGAGTGACCATGGGCGATCAGTGATGATCATGACCGGCAGCATCAGCACGCTTGTGCTGGCGAGTTGGCCGAAGGCAACATGCATCGGCGCGATGCGTTTTGCGCCAAAGCGTCGGCCATAAACGCTGGCGACTCCATAGGAGGCCGCCGCGGCAACGCAGGCGAGCATTGCCAAGACAGTGAATCCGGTTGCACCGTTCGTGACATCAACGCCGATGATCAGCGTGACGCCGACCAGACCCAAAAGGATGCCAACGGATTTGCCGATGCTCAGTCGCTCATCTTGTGTTGCGACGTGCGCGATCAAAACGGTGAACAAAGGGGTCAATGAATTGAAGATCGAGGCGAGGCCGGCCCCTATGTGAGTCTGTCCCCAAAAAAGCAACGAAAATGGAATGAGGTTGTTCAAGAGCCCCATGAGCGCGAACGTTGTCCACAACTTGCCCCCGCCAGGCAAACCCGAGCCGCTGGCTTTGAGTATCAGGCCTAACGCGACCGCTGCAATGCTGACGCGCAGGAACACCAGCGTCATGGGTGGAATATCAATCAGCGCAATTTTTGCGAAAA
>JBCBZK010000033.1:0-28674 GCA_039815365.1 Pseudomonadota bacterium
CCGGATCGTCGCCAGACAGCGTAAATGCATCGGTATGGCAGACACCGCTGGCAACGATACGCACGAGTACCTCCCCTGATTTCGGTGGTGTTACGTCCACCGTCTCAATCGACAATGGCGCACCTGCTTTCCACGCGACAGCAGCTCTTGATTGGATCATGTGGCTTCCCCCCTGAAGTCTGTAGGGCAGTTTAGAACGGCTGCCACGTTATTGTCATGCCGACAAACACAGCGCGATCCGGCCCTGGCTCAAAATAGCGCTGGCCGAAAGCGTTGATTCGCGTGTTTGCGGCATAGTCTGTGTCGAATGCGTTACTGACATTGATGAACGGCTCAAACCGCCAGCGCGCGTGCGAAAACTGCGTGCCAGCGCGCAACTCGACGCGAGTAAATGAATCACTGCGTGCCGTGTTCGCATTGTTGAGCTCGATTTCGCTCACATAGCTCAGCTCTGCGCTGGCATACCAGCGCGAGGGGTGCTCGTAATCAAGGCTTGCGAACGCCACATGCTCCGCTGTACCGGGCACGGTATTGCCATCGAAAACAGCACCATCCGACACGAACCGGTCGAACGCAAAGTCTGACCTTGTGTAGGTCAACTGTGAGCGCCACCGCTCAAACCATACCGATGACCACGACACCTCGACACCGCGTCGGTCTGAGCTACCGGCGTTAGTGAAGAAATCACGACCCGGAAACGCAGCAAGCTCGAACGGAATCAGCTCATCCTCAATATCGATGCGATACAGCGCGGCGCTAAGTTGGTGGCCGCCATAAGACCAACGCGCGCCGAGTTCGCGATGGTTGGCAAGCGTTGCGTCTAACGATTGATTGAAGCCGCCCGCTTGAGACGGGTTGGCAAGTTCGGTCGTGGATGGCGTTTCGAAAGAGCGAGATGCATTAGCGTAGAGCGACAAGTTCGGCGTGGCGCGCCAATGCACGCCAGCCGTCGGACTCCATTCGCTAAAACGCACCTCGCCGCTATCGTCGCCGTCGGCAAAGAAACGATCGTCGACGTCATAGTCGACTGTGTCATGACGCACACCGAGATTCGCAGACCATGCGTCGCTAAAGACCACGTCTGCGACAAATGCAACACCCGTCGCGCTGACTTGCTCTTTTTGATCCAGCGACAACGCGCCACGCGCACCAAGTAGATTATTGAATCGCTGGCGATCGTCTTCTTGTCGCGCCGTATCCAAAACAGCATTCAAAGTGAGCGTGCGCGCGGCGCGCTGCCACTCACGCTGCCATTGGACGCCGGCGCCTTTGAAACTGCGATCAATATCAATCTGGCCACCCGATTCGAAAGGCAGCTTGCCGGCAAACCCGCGCTTAAGGCCGTAGCCACGCACGAGCAATTCGCCGAAGCGCGCGTCGCGCCAGCGATAGCGCAACCCGACACGTGTCTGCGACAGGTCCTCTCCAGCATCAAAGAGCACGTTGTTCGTGCGCGCACTGGTGGGCGCCGCGTCAGCCTGCGCCGCGGTGATGCCACCGGGATCGAACGCTTCGGGCTGGTCGGTATGGTGCGCTGACAACAACCAGTCGGCGTTCCCCTGATCCAGTGTCAGGCGCAGATTACCCTGCCGGTTTCTGGCAGCACTGTGCTCGCGGAAACCGGTGTAGTTAAGATCCGCGACATTCGCGACAACGCCCACAGTGCCGTGCTGCGCCGAATAGCCAATTTGAGACTGACGATAACCATCACTACCAACGGCGGCGCGTGTGCGCAGACGTGGCGTCACCTGCGGCGCAGCCGTCTCCACCAGTATGACGCCGCCACCCGCGTTGCCGTAAATCGATGCCGCGCCGCCGCGCAACACTTCGATACGCCCGGCACTCGACAAATCGATACCGTCCACACCGCCCTGCCCGTCGGGCAGTGTTTCGGGAATCCCGTCAACCACGAGACGAATGCCACGAATCCCGAACGCCGAGCGAGCGCCAAATCCGCGCATGGATATCCGTAAGTCCTGAGCAAAGTTGAACCGGTTCTGTAGCACCAGACCGGGAACACCTTGCAGCGCCTCGTCCAACCCGAGCAGCGGCCGCGCGCGCTGGATATCGTCGGCTTCGATAACATCAGCCGCATAGCTCAGTCGTGATAGCGGGATTGGTATTCGTGTGGCGGTTACGACGATCTCATCAACCTCGGCACGCTGCGCGTTGCCATTCGGGCTCAGCAGACCCACAACGACAACGAATAGCGCCGCACGAAAACCATTGCGTGTGAATGTCTCGTTCATCCTGCCTATGCTACCGTGTTAACCGCTGTGATGGTCGCCCGCGGTTGCGCGGTGGCCACGCAAACCGATCGATCGCCAGCAGGAGTAAACCTCGCATGCCATTCCCATACAAAATCTTTCTGACTGTCAGTCTCTTGTTAAGTGCATGTGGCACGAACAATGGTGACGCGCCTGCTGCGGACATGGCGCTTACAACCACGACAGATACCGCCGCTACTAACGCGCCCGCGATGGTCGGAGAAAAACTGACGCTGCCCGGCGACTTTCCGTTCGACGCGTATGCGCTGCGCGAATTCAATGAACCATGGGCGATGACATTTATGCCAGACGGGCGGTTGCTGGTCACCGAACAAGCGGGTGCGTTGCTGGTCGTCGATGTGGCGACCAATACCGCGCAAAAGATCAGCGGCGTACCGGCAGTGGAGTACGCGGGTCAAGGCGGATTTGGCGACATCGTGCTGCACCCGGACTTTAGCGAGAACCAGACCGTCTACTTCAGCTACGTGTCACCGAGCAAGGATGGCAAACATGGCGCCGTCGTTGCGCGCGCGAAGCTTGCGCTCTATAACGCTGGCGGCGTACTCGAACAGATCGAAACGATTTGGCGGCAATCGCCGATCGTGCCAGGCAATGGCCATTACGGGCACAGAATTGCATTCTCCGATGACGGCTACTTATTCATCTCGTCGGGTGAGCGCCAGAAGTTCACACCGTCGCAAGACATGCAGGGCAATCTCGGTAAGGTCGTGCGCTTGTTTGACGACGGCCGGGTGCCTGACGACAACCCGTTCGCCGCACAAGGTGGCGTCACCGCGCAGATCTGGAGCCTCGGTCACCGCAATCCCCTGGGTCTTGCGTTCGACGGTGAAGGGCGCTTGTGGAACAGCGAGATGGGGCCGCGCCATGGTGACGAGCTGAACCTCGTCAAACCGGGCAACAACTATGGCTATCCGCTCGTGTCGAATGGCGATCATTACGATCGCCGTGAAATTCCGGACCACGATACGCGTCCTGACCTGGATGCGCCGGCAGCGTACTGGGTGCCGGCGATCTCACCTGCAGGCCTGATGTTCTATGACGGCGATTTGTTCGCAGACTGGCAGGGCAACGCATTTTTGGGCGGCTTGTCGTCGCAAGCACTGGTGCGAGTCGAGTTTGACGGTGAGTCAGCCGCTGAGGCCGAACGTTACCCGATGGGCAAGCGCATCCGCGAAATGGAGCAAGGCCCGGATGGCGCAATCTGGCTGTTAGAGGATGGACCCGACGGACGCTTGCTCAAACTGCTGCCAGCAACACGATAAGCAGACATGCAGGCCATAGCAGGGCTGATCGAGAGCGGTCGCATTGTCGACCTTATGCTCGCGGTCATTGCGCTTGAGGTCGTCGTGTTGTGCGCCTACCGCGTCAACAGCGGGCGTGGTCTGTCGATCCCGAGCATCTTGCTCAACGTCGGCGCCGGCGGCAGCTTAATGGTGGCACTCAAACTTGTGCTGACTGATGCAAGCTGGCAATGGATTGCGGTGGCACTGGTAGCGTCGTTGATTTGCCACGCTGCCGATCTTGGTATGCGCTGGAAAAACAGCCTTTAACGTGCTGACGCCAGGCGCTGACGCGCCCGCATAATGCGCGCTTGGTGATACAACAGATAAGCAACGCCGATGATTGTCGGTGTGGCCCATAGCGCCGGATTCAGCGCGTAGGCGGGCAACAGGTTCACCGCGCCGAACGCTAAAAAAGCGGTGTAAACCGAGATGCCGGCACCGACCAGACCGCGCGTGTGTTGCACTAACCACTCTTGCGGCAACGGCGCTCGTTCGAAAATGAATTTAGTGTTCAGCACGCTGGCGGCCAATCCAACGACGGCGATACCCATCATGAGTGGCTGACCTAACGACCAGCCCTGCAGGAAACAGTTCGACGCAGCTACGAACGTCACGAGCTGCAGGAACACGGTCAACACATTGCGGTGTCGCTCATGTGCGTTTCTGTTGCGAATACACTGCAAGCCATACCACGCAAGGTTAATGGTCATGACCGCAAGGTACAGCATCATCCAGCCAAACAGTCCACGCACGGTCGCGGCATCGTCGAATTGCGGATGCGTTTCTAGCGGCGCCGCGAGCGTACAAATGCTGATGCCAATAGCCACGGCACCCGTCACTAACAGTGCATAGGCAAATACCTTGCCCCATTGCTTGTGCAGCGCGCTGCCTTTGCGACCCACGATAGGCACCCATAACGTCAGCAAACCGATCGTACCGCTCACAATGTGCGCGATCACCAGTGTGTGAAACCATTGAGTGCCGAGTTCAACCACGTCATTTGCCTTCGCGTCGAAGCGATGTTGTGCTTCGATCAATCTGCCGTCAGTTTATACTACTGATGACGATAGTGAAGCGGTAAGAATGCATGTCAGGGAACAAGGCGATTGTCATCGGCACGGGGTTTGGCGGGTTGGCAGCCGCGATTCGACTAGGGGCCCGTGGTTATGACGTTCAAGTCGTAGAAAAACTGGATGCGCCTGGCGGCCGCGCCTACGTCTATAAACAAGATGGCTTTATCTTCGATGGTGGGCCGACGATTATCACCGCGCCCTTCCTGTTTGAGGAATTGTGGACCTTGTGCGGCAAACGCATGGAGGACTCTATCGACCTTCGGGAAATCACGCCGTACTACCGCATTCGATTCGACGATGGCGAACACTTTGACTACAGCGGTGATCACGCAGCAATGCGCGAGCAAGTCGCCAAATTTTCGGTGGACGACATCGCCGGTTACGAAAAATTCTTGGTGGCCAGCGAGCGGGTATACAGCGTCGGTTTCGAGGATCTGTTACACGTTCCGTTCAATACACTCTGGAGCATGGTGCGGGTTCTGCCCGACTTGTTCCGTGTTCAGTTTTACCGCAGCGTGTTCGGACTGGTGGCGCGCTACATCAAACACCCGAAACTACGCATGGTGTTTAGCTTCCACCCGCTACTCGTTGGCGGTAACCCCTTCACGACGACGGCAGTCTATGCACTGATCGCGCATCTGGAGCGCAGTCATGGCGTGCACTTTGCGATGGGTGGCACCGGCAGTTTGGTGAACGGCATGATCGACTTGATCGAGGGTCAGGGCGGTAACATCCGCTACAACGCAGCAGTGGCGCAAATCACGGTAGAGAATGGCGCGGCTACGGGCGTTGAGCTGGCAAACGGCGAGCGACTGAGCGCCGACGTTGTGGTATCGAACGCCGATTCCGCGGCCACGTATCGCGACCTTCTGTCGAGGACACCGCGCAAGCGCTGGCACGACAGAAAACTCAAGCGCGTGAAATATTCGATGAGTCTGTTCGTCTGGTACTTCGGCACTGACCGGCAGTACGACGACGTCGAACACCATATGATCCTACTCGGGCCGCGCTATCAGGAGTTGCTCAAAGAGATCTTTAATCATAAAACGTTAGCTGACGATTTCAGCCTTTACCTACATCGACCGACGGCAACCGACCCGTCACTGGCCCCGGACGGATGTGATGCGTTTTACGTGCTGTCGCCCGTGCCTAACCTCGGCGGCAATGTTGATTGGACGGTCATGGCAGAGCGCTACCGAGCAGCCATCGCAAAGAGCCTCTCTGAAACGGTGCTGCCAGACCTTGAGTCGCATGTCATCTCGTCGCACATGCTCACACCGGATGATTTCGGTGATCGCCTGTCATCGGTTGACGGCGCAGCCTTTGGCATGCAGCCCATACTGACGCAAACCGCCTGGTTCCGACCACACAACAAGAGCGAAGAAGTCGACAATCTGTATCTCGTCGGTGCGGGCACCCATCCAGGCGCTGGACTCCCGGGCGTCGTGTCATCAGCCAAAGTGCTTGATCACACGGTACCTGACATCACCCCAACGAGCGTCACTTCCTGACCTACGCGCGCACTACGCGGCCCACTAATGTCGGGTGTGGCAGGGGCGATCACCATAACCTCTCGCAATGACGCCGTTGAACTGCGGGACCTGCGTCCAGTCGTCGAAACAGGCGACCGCGCTTTGCGTAACGGCTGGCGAATGAACTGGCTTTGCGTCTGCCGACTTGAGACAGGCAAACGAGAACACCAGAAGATACATAGAATAGAACGCAAGCGAACAACATCGAACGAACATACAAACCTGCCTGTAACCAAGAACGTGGGTCGGCAACACGCCGCAACGTTTTATGTTGGGTTATAGGCGCGGTTCGTCGAAAAGGTTACAAACCCGAAGCGAATGTGGCACGGCTCGGGCGCAGCGTACCTGTCAGCCGATAGCCAGATCATGGCGCAGACATGCTGCAGCCAGACGCCCGGACATCGTTGTCATTGGCACACCGGCGCCCGGGTGGACGCTCCCCCCAGTCAAGTACAGACCTTGCAACTTGGAACGCGCGCCCGGTCTTGAAAAACTGCCGAACGCACCGTGGGTCGGACGACCGTACAATGCGCCATCCGATGCCGGAAACAAGCTACCGAACTGCGCCGGTGATGTGCGCACGCAATCCCCAGGGCCGTACTCGATCGCCAACCCATGCTGCGCGAGCATCTCTAGCATGCGCTCCTCGCCTTGCTGGAGCGTCGCCTCGTCGAGATCGGCGGCCGCCGCGTTAATCAGGCATAACAAACGTTCGCTTGATGTACCGGCGGGCAAACTATCGTCTGTTCTGTCTTGCGCGCAGATATAGACCGTCGGTGTCGCCGTGAAGCCGTTACGCCGGAACACTGCGTCAAACTCATCGACATAATTATCACCAAACAGCACCGTATGGTGAGCGAGCGGGAATCCCGCCGTCGTTGCGACAAGATTCCACGTCATCGCTGACAATGAATGCCGGTCTTCGGGCAACGCTGGCACAGCGCTTTGCGCGGACGCGCCAAGCAAGCCGTTCGCAAGCGCGGCGCAATCTCCATTGAAAATTACCGCATCAGCCTGCATGGCCTCCCCATCGGCAAGTTTGACACCCGTTGCTTTGCCCTCGTAACACAAGATCTCTGCAACACTTTGGCCGTAGTGAAACTGAGCACCGTTTGCGACCGCGATACCCTCAATCGTAGTCGCCAAGGCCTGCATGCCGCCATCCAGATAAAAAACCCCCGCACGCTCTGCGTGCGCAATCAGCTGCAGCGTTGCCGGCGCGAGCATTGGCGATGAGCCACAATACGTCGAGTATCGAGCGAACAACTGCACAAGCCGAGGGTCAGAGAAACGGGCTTGCAGCGACTTCCACAACGAGACAAAGGGTTTGGTTGCCAGCAATGCGGGCAACCCTCGCACGCCGACACGGCGCGCCAGCTCGATCGGCGATGGGCGCTGATCACGCATAAAGCTGACATCGAGTGTTTCGAAAATGGCAGAGGCATCTGCCGCAAACTGCCGATAGGCACGCCCATCCGCCGCGCCGAACACCTCGGCAATCGCTTGCGCCGACCGATCGACATCGCTGAACAAATCCAGTCGCGCACCGTCGAGCCATGCGTGTCGTGCTAACACGTCGGCCTGATGCATCGTCACATGATCCTCGAACGCAAGACCGGCCTCGGCAAACAAGTCATCAAAGACCCACCGCATGGTGAACACGGTCGGTCCGGCGTCGATCGCACGGCCAGCAACATCCACTTGGCGAATCTTGCCGCCCGGCCGCTGATGCTGCTCCAGTACAGTGACCTTAACGCCGCGCGCTGCCAAATCGAACGCAGCAGCCAGACCGCCCGCGCCCGCGCCGACGACAATAACGTGGCGGTTACTCACGATCGATCCGGGTGAGCGTTGCATGGATTTGCTCGGCCGGTCGAGTGGTCAGTCGCGCGACGGGTCTGACGGCGTCCGCGTTGGCAATATGAAACTCGTACCGCCGTGCTAACGCGGCAATAATCAGTGTGCTTTCGATGGTCGCGAATGCGGCCCCGACACATACACGCGGGCCCAATCCGAACGACATAAAGACACCATCATCACTGTCGGTGTTCGATGCATGAAAGCGTAGCGGATCGAAGTTGTTCGCATCGCGCCAAAGCTGGGTATTGCGATGCGCTGTCCATGGAGAGATCATCAGCATCGCACCGCGTTTCACGCGAACATCGCCTATCGTCGTGTCCTGCGCTGCAACGCGCGGAATGAAGGTAATCGGTGGATACAACCGCAGCGCCTCGCGAAAAACACTACGAATTATCGGCATTTTTTTGACGTGCTCGAATTGCACATCGCCATCGCCAACGACCTCGTTGACTTCTGCGCGCACCATCGCAGCGATCTCTGGCCGCTGCGCCAACACGAAAAACACCCAGGTCAGCACGCTCGCCGTCGTCTCGTGTCCTGCGAGAAAAAATACCCCGATCTGATCAATCAATTCTTCGCGCGTGAATGGCTCGCCAGTATGCCGGTCTTTGGCGATAACGATGGCAGAAACAATGTCATCTTCGGCATCCTGGCCGCGCGCAAGCCGGCGATCCAACAACGTACCAATATGGCGGCGGATCCGTTCACAGGCAGCCAATACATTGGCAGGCTGTTGTACGTTGGCCCAAGGTTTACCGAAAATTAATTGCCATACATTGACGCTCGCAACGCTCTCTTCAAATTCCGTAAAAGCGGCGAACACATCACGTGCTGTTTGGCCCGCCAAAGGCGCCGAAAAAATCGTGCGGCAAATGACATCAGCAGTCAGCTCACTCATCCCGATATCCAGTGAGACCGACGCACCACTCTGTGCCGCCACATCAAGCGTGGCGATGTAGTCGTCAACGGCAGCGCGCATTGCCGGGAATGCTGTGTTGATGCGCATATGCGAAAACGCCGGGTCGATCATCTCGCGCTGCCTGCGCCATTGCGCGCCGCTGGACACAAAGATTGAGTCTCCAACCAGCGGCGCCAATGCACCAACCATCAGGTCATTTTTGGGGAAAATCTCAACAGGATCGGTCAAAACATCGCGCGCGAGCGCCGGATCGTTAATCAGCAAAATTGAGCGTCGCGAGTAACCCAGATGCGTGAGCGGTTTTGCATAGGCCTCGGCAGGCACCAAAGACAATAAATCGCCATCACCTTGACGCATCACCCGCAACAACGAGCGCAGTGGTGACAGCGGCTTCGGCGCAGGCGGCACGTAGCCGGATGGTGTAGTACTCAACATGGTCGTCGTATCGTCATCGTTTTCGCAGTATATCGTGATTCAGCTTGCGCACCGCATCGGACTGAACGGTGGCGGCGTAAGGCTTTATACTGCCGCGCTATGGGGATGCGACGTAACCAAACGATGATCGGCCGAACACTGTGAGACCTTGCGTTCTGATCACGCTGGGCCGATTGCCTACCGCTGTCGATTTAGCACGCAGTTTCAAAGCAAACGGTTGGCGCGTTGTCGTCTGCGATCCTTTCGGTTGGCATCTGGCGCGCACATCGCGCTGCGTGGATACAACCTTGCGTGTGCCAGCGCCGGCGCATTCACCGGATGCGTTTTTGGAAGCGCTGTTGAGCGCTGTCGCCGAGTGGGACGTAACACTGGTCGTTCCGGTCTCTGAGGAGACCATGCATGTCGCAGCGCTGCGAGATCGACTGCCAAAACACGTCACCGTGTTTGGCGGACCGCAGTCAGACACGTTGCGACTGCATTCGAAACGTCGCTTTGCGCACATCGCAGACGACATAGGTCTTGCGGCACCACAAACGGTGCCTATTGGTAGCGACGCCGCAACATCACTGCTCGCCGCGCACGACTGCGTTGCCAAGCCTGAATTCAGCTGTTCCGGGCGCGGCGTTCAATTTCTTGCCAGGGGTAGCAATGTGCCGGTGGCGCTGCCTGACGGCTATGTCTTGCAGCGCAAGATCGAAGGCGACGAATTCAGCGCAATGGCGATCGCGCGTCATGGTGCCATCACTGATTGCGTTGTTTATCGTGCCTTGATCACCAGCGGCAGTGTCGCCGTTGCATTCGAGCGCGTCGAGATGCCAGACATCGAAAGGTGGGTCCGGCAGTTTGTCGAAGCTACCGCGCACAACGGGTTCATCGCGTTCGATTTCATTGTCGATGCGACCGCGACCGCTTACGCCATCGAATGCAACCCACGCGCGACGAGCGGACTGCACTTCTTCAATACGCACCGCTTGGCAACGGCGATTACCGACGGCACAAGCGCAGGTTTGCGCCCTGAACACAAGCTGCAGGAATTTTGGTCTGCGTGGACACACTGGTGCGGTAGCGTAGGCGATCGCCCCGCGCGTCGTGCTGCCGGGCAGGCAATACGCAGTGCCCGCGACGTGTCATGGCGCCGCGATGATCCCTGGGTGTTTTTGCTCGCAACGTTCTCAACTTGGCCGATCATTTGGCGTGCCATGCGCCACGGTCAGTCTTTTTCGCAAGTCTTACCGCGCGATATCGAATGGCGCGTTGATGATGACCAACGTTAGCGAAACGCTCTGGACTGGCTCGCATTACCGAATATCGGTAAGCCGCAGCCCGTCATACGAGTGGCTGATGTTCGCTGCAAACACCCGTTTCGGTCAGCAGGATGCGCTTTACCGTCGAACCGCTTTGCTGTCAGAAATTGCGTACTTCCGATCCGCGTGGTTTTTTACGGTGCACCACAACGATGTGGTGGTCGGGTGTTACGTCATCGACGAGCGACACTTGCAACGCGCAGGGCAACCAGTGTCCGGGCTGTATCGAGGATTGCTGGCCATTGCGCCACGCCATCGGCGGCGCGGACTGGCCAGACGCTGCGTTAGGGTAGCCGTAGAATGGGCGTTGCGTCACTGCGCTGAAATAGCCTTAAGTTATGGATGCGTCGACGCGAACAACGAGGCGTCGATTGCAATGCTTGCATCGGCCGGCATGCGGCACATTGGTACGCAAGGCAGCGTATTGAAATACCACCAATGGCAACGACACGTGCCGGCGAGGATAGCTATCACCGAAGCGCTGACCGACAGCGCGGCATCGCTACGCGAGTCACTATTGGCGGGAGACAGTCTCTTTGATCGTGGTGCCAGCGAGACTGACGAATGGATCACGGCGACTGACGGATCGTCACTGGCAGCCTGCCGACATCGTCTTGTCACGCTCAACCTTGATCCGATGCAAGGCGTTGCAGGTATCATCACCGAACACCTGCTGGACGCTTTTCCACCGGGTCGACGACGCTTTGACCCGCGTGCATTTCGATACATCGCGATGAACGACGCGATCGCCTCAGGGCCGGATGCTACTGCCCTGTTCGGGCAATTGACCCGTTACTTGATGGCGCGTCATGAAGTGCATTTTGTCAATGTGTCACTTGATGACGGTGATGGCAGTGACAGCACACAGAGCATCCGGGCCAGCCTCGGTCGCCGTCGCGTCGCGAACAGACGACGTATTCATGTACTTGGCCAGTGGCACAAAAAAACGCCCGATACCGAAGTACCGGGCGCCTTGATGTTGCTCAGTGCGCCAGACCTGTAGCCAGGATCAGGTCGAGGACGCATCCGCGATCGCCTGAATGGAGCTATCAAGCGTTGCGTTGAAGTCATCATCCGACTGTTGCGCACTCAGGCCTTCGGATAAGGCGCGCGAGAAGCTCGCAATCATGCCGGTTTGACGATGCAGACGAGCATTCGCTTCTTCACGGCTATACCCCCCGGACAACGCCACCACCTTCAATACACGTGGGTGCGTCACACAATCGTGATACAGATTGTCTTCGTCCGGCAACGTCAGCTTCAGCATCACTTGCTGATCTGATGGCACGTTATCCAGATGTTTCATCAGAGCGGCTTTTAGCAATGCCTCAGCGCCACGCTTGTCTTCGCAGTGGATATCGACTTCCGGCTCAATGATCGGTACCAGCCCCTTCGCGAGAATCTGCGCACCTACGTCGAATTGCTGGGCAACGACCGCTTCAACGCCTTGCGCGTTCGCCTCTTTGATGACAGAACGCATCTTGGTACCGAAAATGCCTTTTGCGACGGCTTTGTCCAGCAAGGCGTCCAACGCCGGCATCGGGTTCATCACCTGAGCCCCGTTGGTCAATTCGGCAAGACCTTTGTCGACCTTCAGGAAAGGCACGACATTGTTGTTCTCCCAGAGATACTGCGACGTCGGCTTGCCATTGATCTCGCGATCCATAGTGTTCTCGAACAGTATCGCACCAAGCACGCGCTTTCCATTGAACGCCGGGCTCGTAATGATCCGTGAGCGCATTTCATGCACTAACGCGAACATGCCGTCGTCGTCGCTCCAGGCATCGTCTGTCACGCCATACAGCCCGAGTGCTTTGGGCGTGCTGCCGCCACTTTGATCCAGTGCTGCGATAAACCCGTTCTGCGTGCGGATTTTCTCTATCTGTTGTTCGAAATTGCTCACCGTGGCTCCCCGCTTCTGCTCTGAAGCATTGTTTTCGTGCGCCAGAGTGTACGACAAGCATGGCATCACGACCACGTACCACATCACGTTGCTTTATGATGGCGCGATGCCTAACGCTCCTCAATCAGCGCCTAATCAGCCGGCCTTCCCCGAATTCATCACGATGATGGCGCTCACGATGTCGCTCGTCGCGCTCGCTATCGATGCGATGCTGCCCGCGCATGGTGAGATCGGTCGTGAATTCGCCGTTAGCAACGTCAACGACACGCAATATGTGGTCTATAGCATTTTTATCGGTCTTGGCATCGGCCAGTTCGTGTTTGGACCGGTCTCCGATGCCTGGGGACGCAAACCGGCGTTGTACCTGGGTTTGGCCATTTTTACCGTTGGCACACTCGTCAGTCTGACGGCAGGCAGCTTCACCGTTCTGCTCGCGGGGCGTTTCCTGCAAGGCATTGGCGTGGCTGCCCCGCGCACGATGACCGTCACCATCGTTCGTGATTTGTTCGCAGGTCGCCAAATGGCCAGGGTGATGTCGTTCGTTGTCTCGATTTTTATTCTGGTACCCGCCATCGCACCGTCGCTCGGTCAACTGCTCATCAATGCGTTCGGCTGGCGAAGTATCTTCTGGTCGTTTCTCGCACTAACCGGTTTTGTTGCGGCGTGGTTCGCAATGCGCCAACCCGAAACCCTCTCGCCAAGCCACTGTCAATCGCTCTCTCCGCGGCGCATTGGCAGCAATATGTTGATTGTTCTGAAAACCCGCGTGGCAGTTGGTTACACCATTGCCGCTGCGGCAATTTCGGGTGCGTTTGTCGGCTTCCTGGGCACCGCACAGCAAGTGTTTGCCGAACAGTACGCGTTGGGCGACAAGTTCCCGCTCGTCTTTGCATTGCTTGCGATCAGCATCGGCGTCAGCACACTCATCAACGGCAACATTGTCGTTCGCGTCGGTATGCGTGCATTGGCCAAAGGCGCGTCGGTAATGGCGGTCGTCGCCTCGATGATGTTTTTTGCCGCGGCGCTGTACTGGCAAGGTCAACCACCGTTACCGGTGACGGTCGGCTGCATGATGAGCCTGTTTTTGTTTGTCGGATTCCTGTTTGGCAACCTCAACGCGCTGGCCATGGAGCCACTAGGTCACATCGCCGGCACCGCCGCGGCTGTCATCGGCTCGGTAAGTACGCTGATATCCGCCATGCTCGGCGCGTTCAGCGGTGCCCTGTATAACGGCACGCTAGCGCCGATGGCCGGCTCTTTTCTGATGATGGCCGCGCTGACGGTCGTGGCCATTTTCGCCACAGACCGCTACAGCACCGCCTGATTATTCTGCCTCGAACGTCAGTCCCGCGTTTGCGACCAAACGGTCCAGCAGTTTTTGCCCCATCGCCGCAGCTGGCGTCACGATGCCTGCCGCCGCGTCCGGGCAATCCTTCACTAAGCAGATGCCTGCTTCGGCTAGCATTTTGGATGTCGACCCGTAGCCCGGATCACGATCACCGGTAACCCCGAGACGCATTTGGCCGTCATCAGTGTCCGCAATGAAGACGAAGTCATAATGGCCGTTTTCGCGTTCTTCCTTGCTCGGGCCTTCGCCCGGTTTCGGTCCGTCCTTATCGTTCATCGAATCGCGATCTGCCAGCGCTTTGGCGATTTGCTCACCCTTCTCGCCCGGCCCCGTCATCATCATTTCGTCGTAGCGAAAATCTTCTCCATACGGGTATCCCTGCAGCGCATTGCTACGGAATACGTTGCGCGTATTGATTGTCGCCATGATGAATGGTGCGACCCAGCTGCCCGACGCTTCATCGAACATCGGTTTGGTACCCGGCAATTGATCGACACCTGTGAAACCCGGCACCAGTGAATACGGGTTACGCAAAACGTCTAGAATTTTCGGGTCTCTTGCGGCCGCCATAGTGGCCTTGAAACTGGCGGCGGTGCCGCCTGAGAACGTACCTTGCATTTTGCGTACGCGGCCTCGAATGTGCGACGACGGTTTGCCATTCTTGGCAATGCACATTTGCTGCAGCTTCCAGACGCCAAGCTCCGACGGAATTGAATCGAAACCAGCGGAGAACACAATCCGAGCACCACTGGCTTTCGCCGTCGACTCATGCGCGTCAATCATTTGCCGCATCCATGCAGGCTCACCGCACAGATCAAGATAATCGGTGCCAGTTTTCGCACACACTTCAACAAGCTTGTTGCCGTAAATCTGATACGGGCCGACCGTGGTAATCACGGCTTTGGTTTGCGCCACCAAGGCATTCAGCGAGTCGACATCGTCACCATCTGCAACCAGAATCGGGACAGAGTCGGCAATGCCCATCTCGGCGCGCACCTGCGCCAATTTCTCGGCATTGCGGCCTGCCATCGCCCACGACAAAGAAGCGTCGTCAGCGTAGCGTTGCTGCAAGTACTCCGCGACCAATCTGCCCGTGAAACCGCTGGCGCCATAGATAACGAGATCGAATGTTTTGTCGGTCATGAAATTGCCTACATCAATACAAAAAAGGGTGCTTAGCTTGCCAAGCGATCGGCGGCGTGCGCCGCGACGTCGGTGTCGACATTAACATCATCGCGAGACAGATATTCGCGCAGTTTCGCATCTGCCTGGTCACCGAACAGGATTCGGCAGGCCTCTGTCAGCCCCGGCGCGGCGATCACTTCGGACTCGCGCACAACCATCGTGATCTTGGAGCGCCGGCGCAGAAAATCATCGAGCCGCGTTACCATTTCACGTCGTTGCGTGTACTCCACCTCGCATCGCAGATAATCGGTGTTGCGCATTAATGGTTCGGCCATCTGTGGGTTTTCGCGAATGCGCTCCAGCATACCAATGGCGTTGCCACCATAACGGCGCCAGAAGCGCATTGTCAGCGGCTCCGTAGAATTCGGATGGGTGTAGCTATCCAAATTCATGAGATGCGCCTGACGCAGGAATTCCTGGTGCGTTGCCGCAGCAGGCTCGCCAAACCAGATCACGCGATCTTCGGGCACGCGAATACCGAGTGCTGCGATCTCGTCGCACACCTCATCGCCAACGTTAAGACAGTCGGTGAGTTTGCCGCCGAAAATAGACAGCTGGCGGTTTTCGCGGTCAATATCAATCGCGTGTTTGCGTGACAACTCCAACCAATCCGCACCATCGTCCGACGATGATTTGACCGCCAGCGGGCGCACGCCACACCGTTCAGAAATAATATCGTCGCGCGTTAATGGTGTGTCGAGCTTTAACAGATGATTTGCGTTGTCCAGCACGAACTGGCGGTCCTCTTCGCTCACCGTTGCCTGCCAGCTATCAACACGCGTATCGGTCGTGCCTATACAGGTCCGCGCGCCCATGGGGATGGCAAAATACAATCGTCCATCGCTCGCGAATGACGTCAAAATGCGTTTGCTGTCGGTCACCCGATCAACGATCAAGTGGATACCTTTGGAAAACACATGTCGGTGCACGGTGTCCTGACCGGTGATTTCGTTGAGTGCATCAGCTTCGGGGCCACACGCATTCACTAACGCGTCCGCAGTGCTCGCGAACACGTTGCCGGTTTCCTCGTCACGCAACGTCAGCTGCCATTTACCATTGGTGCGCTGCGCGTCCGTAACGCGAACATAATTGGCGGCAACTGCACCACTGTCCATCGCAGCGCGTACGAAATTAAACACGAACCGCGCGTCGTTGTCGTACAAATAGCAATCGGAGTATTCCATCCCACCCGTGGTGGCATCGGCACGCAATACCGGCTCACGACCGATCAACGCGCTCTTGGATAAATACGACGGCGCACGCGTCGCGAACCGCCCGAATGCCCAATACAGCAATGCGCCCATGTACAGCATGAAGCGCGGCCAGCGGAAACCCTTCGGTACAGCCGCAAGAAATCTCGCCTCTTTGACTGTCGAGGGGTACGCACGCATTAGCGTGTTACGGGATTTGCACAAGTTCCAGACCAGGCCGAACTCCTGATTCTCAAGATACTTGATGCCACCCCAGGCCAGATTCGATGATTGCGAGCTCGTCAGGCCGGCAAAATCACCTGCATCGACGACGGCGACACGCACACCGCGGGCCGCGAGCGCCGCGGCACTGACCGCACCGTTGATGCCCGCGCCAACGACAAAGACATCGAACGAACCGTCGGCCAGCTTCTCAACATTGGTATCACGAAGTGCGCAAGTCATAGTGGCGTTTTAACCTAACCTGTATGGGGTGTTTGGAATACCCCCACCATAGCAAAAAACACCGTCGGCAAATGGGTTGAGAACGTATTCATCAGGATCGATTATCAGCTACCATATTGGCCGATTCAACAGGCTAAGCAGTGAGCAGCGTAACCGGGGGGCAACGCGCGTGACAGATACGAATCCACACCAATGGCGGATCGATGGCAGGAACACCACCATCGTCATCGAAATGCAAAGACAGATGCCTGCCATCGCGTATTGGGGACCCATGCTTGCAAGCAACACCGTGCTTGCAGATTTTTGCGCCGCGCTCACCCGACCACCGGTACCTGCCGCGCTGGACTTGCCCGAAGCCATGACTTTGCTGCCCGAGGGTGGAACGGGTTTTGCCGGGTTCCCCGGGATTCTTGCGCATCGCAATGGCGAGCACTCGATTAGCCAGGCGGCGCTTGAGAGCGCTGACGTGAGCGCGACGCGCGCCAGTTTCGTGTGCAGCGAAGCGATTAACCAGGTGCAGGTCACACTGACCCTCGACATTGACCGCGAATCCGATGTGCTGACTTTCAGCAACAGTGTTACTAACCGCGGCGACAATGACCTGCATCTGGATTGGCTTGCCAGCGGCGTGCTACCGCTCCCACATGCACATGAAGAAGTCTGCTCGCTGACGGGCCGCTGGGCACAGGAGTTCACACAGCGCCGCGAGACCATCGGCGCCAGCGCCTTGTTACGCGATAACCGCGCAGGACGCACCTCGCACAACAGCTTTCCCGGGCTGCTCACCGGTAGCGCCGGCTTCAGCGCCGACACCGGCTACGCCGCAGCGCTGCATCTTGCCTGGAGCGGCAATCATCGGATCTGGATCGGTCGCGCACGCGACGGCCGACCTTATGCTCAGCTCGGCGTGTTGTTCAGCAACGGTGAGCAACAACTCTCACCGGGCGACACTTGGACAGCGCCATTGCTGCACGCCAGCGTTAGCGAATCCGGATTCAACCCACTCATACACAGCATGCATCGATATGTGCGCGAGCACGTGTTGCCGCCGACGCTGCACCAAACCCCCAGACCAGTTCACTACAACACCTGGGAAGCGATCTATTTTGACCATAGCGAAGCGCGCACGCTCGAATTGGTCGCCGAAGCAAAGTCATTAGGCGCAGAGCGTTTTGTTCTCGACGATGGCTGGTTCAGTGATCGTAACGATGACCTCGCCGGTCTCGGCAACTGGACGGTATCACGGCGCAAATACCCGAATGGTCTCGAGCCCATTTTTGATGCGGTTCGAGCGGCAGGCATGCAACCGGGCTTGTGGATCGAGCCCGAGATGGCGAACGAGGACAGCCAGGTATTCCGCGACCATCCCGAATGGATTCTTGGCGATCCGCAACGACAACAACCGCTAGGGCGCCATCAGTACGCGCTCAACATCGTGCGAGATGACGTATTCGATTATTTGCTCGGGCATATCACTGGAGTCGTCGAGCGTTACGGTCTTGGCTATCTGAAATGGGATATGAACCGCGATCTGGCGCACGCGATGGTCGACCGCCGGCAAGGCGAAGCGAAAATGGCGACCGCGATCTATCGCCTGCTCGACGCCGTGCGCGCGCGCACCAGCGGTTGCGAAATTGAGATCTGTTCCTCCGGCGGCGCCCGCGCGGATTTCGCACTGCTCAGTCGCGGCGAACGGATCTGGACCAGCGACAATCACGATCCACATGACCGTCAGCGGATTCAACAGGGCTTCAGCCTGTTTTTCCCGCCGGAAGTCATGGGCGCGCATGTCGGTTCCAGCGTGAGTGACACGACAGGTCGACACCAGTCACTCGCTTTTCGGGTTGCGACCTCGCTCATTGGGCACTTCGGCGTCGAGCCCAATCGCGACGGTATCAGCGCCGACGATAAGGCGGTGCTAGCAAGAGCCTCGAACTGGTATCAACACAATCGCGGCTGGATACATCGCAGCACGACCTCATTCATCGAATCAACAGAACCGTCAGTGGTCGCACGGTGTCAGGTCGCGGACGATCGCGAACGCGCCATCGTCGTTCTGGCGCTGCTCGACACACCACAACAACCGATCCTTGCACCGTTGCGTTGCCGCGGCTTGCATGCGGGGCGACGCTATGCCGTGTATGCGCTCGATTGCCTGACATTCGAGCGCACCACTATCGCTTGCATCAGTGGCGATGCGTTGGCCAACGCGGGCTTCCAACCACCCTTGCTGCTACCTGACCGCGCTATGGTCTTTGAGTTAGAGGCACTGTCATGACACAACCCAATATTGGCGTCTGCTACTACCCCGAGCACTGGCCGGAAAGCCAATGGCCGAGTGATGCCAAACGGATGCGCGCATTAGGGATTACACAAGTGCGAATCGGAGAGTTCGCCTGGGCCAATCTTGAACCGACGCAAGGCGAGTACGAGTGGGCGTGGCTCGATCGTGCGGTTGAGTGTTTGGCCTTCGCTGGTCTCAAAATCATTATGGGCACGCCTACCGCCTGTCCACCGCGCTGGCTCGTCGATGCCCTGCCCGACATGTTGCCCGTCGATGAACATGGGCGCGCTCGCGGCTTTGGCTCGCGCCGGCACTACAGCACATCGAGCGTGGAATTCGCCGCAGCGGCGCTCGGCATCACGACGCAAATGGCCGAACGATACGGTCAGCATCCTGCTATCGCTGGCTGGCAAATTGACAACGAATTTGGCTGCCACGATACGACGCTGTGCTATTCACCCGCGGCGCTCAGCGCCTTCCATGAGTGGCTTGCGCAACGCTACGGTGACATTGATTCGTTAAACGCGGCATGGGGCAACGTGTTTTGGAGTCAGACCTACGCGCGATTTACGGATGTCGGTTTCCCGGTTGCGGTCACAGAGACCAATCCGGCGCACCGCCTTGCCTTTCACCGCTTTAGTTCGGATCAGATGTGTGCCTTCAATGACGCCCAGTTGGGTGTCATCCGCAGCCACATTCAGGACGACGTCTGGGTCACACATAACTTCATGGGGAACTTCCTCGACTTCGACCATTTCAAACTGGCACAGGATCTTGATGTCGCAACGTGGGACAGTTACCCGCTCGGCTTTCTGGATCAGAGCTGGTTCGATGACGACACCAAAGCGCGCTATCGCCGCAGCGGTCACCCGGATTGGGCCGCGTTTCACCATGACCTGTACCGCGCCGTCGGCCATGGTCGGTTTGGCGTGATGGAGCAACAACCGGGCGCGGTCAACTGGGCGAGCAGCAACGCACAACCGGAAGACGGCATGGTCCGTCTGTGGAGCTGGGAGGCCGTCGCGCATGGCGCCGAGCTCGTGTCGTATTTTCGCTGGCGACAACCACCGTTCGCGCAAGAACAGATGCACGCCGGACTGCTGCGCCCTGACGATCAACCGGCCAATGCGCATGCCGAGGTCGCACAGTTCAGCAAGGAGCTTGCCCGGTTGCGCATCAGTACACGTGCCCGCTCGAAAGTCGCGCTGGTGTTCGATTACGATGCAGCCTGGATGATGCGGATCCAGCCGCAACAGCATAGCTTTGATGCGCTTGCAGTCGCTATGGCGTACTACAGTGCCGCACGGGCATCCGGCGTCGACGTCGACATTGTGAGCCCGGACCGCGCGCTGGCCGGGTATGCCGTGATCCTGCTGCCGTGTATCCCACATGTGTCCGCGACACTTGCCGGCGCTTTAGAAAAAAGCGCGGCGCAGATCGTCCTCGGGCCGCGCGCGGGCAGCAAGAACGCCGAATTGTCGATCGCTGATGGACTGCCGCCAGGACCACTGCAAGCGTTGATTGACCTGAAAGTGACGACGATGGACGCCATGCGTGACGGCGTGCGGGTTGGCGTCGACGAACAGCCCAGAGACTGGTTTGCACTGCAATGGCTTGAGCAGGTGGACACCGCATTGCCTGCGCAATACCGAACGCATGACGGACGCAACCTTGTTTACCAGCAAGCCAATTGCCGTTACATCAATGCGTGTGTCAGCGAGCCGATGTTAGCCAGCATCATCGCCGCCGCCTGCGCTGATGCCGGCGTCGTTACGGAAACACTGCCACCCGGCGTGCGATTGACACGCCGTGGACGCTACCGCATTGCGTTGAACTATGGTTCGCGCGATCGCGAACTGGGTAAATCGCATGATTACATCATCGGCGGACCACTCATCGGCGCGCATGGCGTGAGTATTTGGCAGGAAGCCGAATGACTGTGTTGAGCGCCGCTGAGCAACCACTGTTAGACGAAGCCGTACGAGAGTTCGAACACGCGTACGGACGCCCGCCGAGCGTAGCAGCGATTGCGCCTGGACGCGTCAACCTCATCGGTGATCACACCGACTACACCGACGGGCTCTGCCTGCCATTCGCGATTGATCGCTATGTGGCGATTGTCGGGGCACCGGCGCAGCACGCTCACACGCGCTTGCGCTCAACGCAATCGAGCGACATGGAAACGATTGAGTTGTCACCCGCGCCATTGCCCATTGTGGGCAACTGGTCGGATTACGTCCGCGGTGTTATCGAAGGATTGCGTGACCACGATGTCCATGCGCCCCCGATGGATATGATGATTCATAGCAATCTTCCGACGGGCGCTGGTCTGTCCAGCAGTGCTGCATTAGAAGTGGGCGTTGCACACTTTTTGCTCGCTGCCGCCGGACAAGAACGTTCCAACGCGACGATCGTTGCGCTGACGCAGCAAGCGGAACACCGCTATGCCGGTGTGCCTTGCGGCACAATGGACCAGTTCAGCGTGGCCAATGGCGTTGCCGGCGCATTCATGATGCTGGACAACCGGTCGCTGACTGCGCAGACCGTTGTGCCAGCGGATCGCGACCTCGGCTATCTTGTGGTGAACAGCGGCGTCAGCCATGACCTTGCGGATGGTGGGTACGCAGACCGACGCAGTGGCTGTGAGGCAGCGGAGCAGGCGTTAGGCAAGTCGCTGCGCGACACGACTCTCGCCGAGCTTGCGTCGGTCGTGACCGATCCGACGGCATTCAAACGTGCCACGCATGTGATCAGCGAAAACGCGCGCGTGACGGCAATGGTCTCAGCGCTGGAGACCGGCAATCGCGACCGCATTGCAGCGCTCATGTACGCCGGACATCAAAGCTTGCGTGATGACTTCGAAAACAGCGTCCCCGAAATTGATCTGCTCGTGGCGCTAGCGAGCGACATGCGCAGTGATGGTGTTGTCGGCGCGCGCATGACCGGTGGCGGTTTCGGTGGTGCGGTTATCGTGCCTGCGGCGGTCGACACAATAACCCAGATTGCCGACGCACTCACCGAGCAATACCGAAAAGCCACACAGATCGATGCCAGCTGGTTAGTTGTCACACCGTCAGCCGGCGCACGCAACATCACCGAGGCGCTCTCGTCATGACAGACCAACCACATCGTCGCTACAACCCTCTGACAGACAGTTGGGTTTTGGTCTCGCCACATCGCACGCAGCGACCATGGCAAGGTCAGCAGGAATCAACCACAACACCAGACAGCCCGCAGTATGACCCGAAGTGCTATCTGTGCCCCGGCAATATCCGCAGCAACGGCGAACACAATCCGAACTACACCGGCGTATTCGTTTTTGATAACGACTTCCCGGCGCTGCTGACACAACCCGACACGCATAGCGATGCGTCAGATGCGCTGTTTCGTCGTTCGGCTGTCGCAGGGCGCTGTCGCGTCATTTGCTATAGCCCACGACACGATCTGACCATGGCGAACCTCGGCGATACGGCGCTGCGCGAGGTTGTTGATGTATGGGCGAACGAATACACCGATCTATCGGCAGACTACGATTGGGTGCAGATTTTTGAAAACCGCGGCAGTGCGATGGGTTGCTCAAACCCACACCCTCACGGTCAGATCTGGGCGACGGACACACTGCCCACCGAAGCAGTCCGGGAGCAAAACGCACAGCAACACTATCGTGATGTACACGGCAACGATTTGCTCGGCGACTACGCGCAACAGGAAATCAGCAAACATGAGCGCGTGGTCATCGAAAACGCACACTGGCTCGTCGTTGTACCTTATTGGGCCGTATGGCCATTCGAGGTCATTGTGATTGCACGCGACTCAGTAGGCACGTTGCCGGAATTAAGCGACGCGGCGCGCAATGCGCTCACTCAGATCCTCGGTCAGCTTTGCCAGACGTACGATGCGGTTTTCGATACCGCATTTCCGTATTCGATGGGTTGGCACAACGCACCTGCAGGGGGTAGCAAAGGTTGGCGGTTGCACGCGCATTTCTATCCGCCGTTACTACGCTCGGCGAGTGTCAAGAAATTTATGGTCGGTTATGAAATGCTCGGCGAGCCACAGCGTGATTTGACGCCAGAACAAGCCGCACACACCTTGCGTGACGCCCTCGCATCGATCCGCTAAGCGAGTGTCGCTGTAGCCTCCCGATGGCGTCGGATCGAGTCGACGCAAAATACAACGACCGCTGTCCATATCAGCACGAAACAGACCAACCTCGGCCGAGAGAGCGCCTCGCCGTTCAGATACCCGACCATGAACTGCAGGCTCGGACCGATGAACTGCAGAAAACCGATGGTTGACAGCGTCAGGCGCCGCGCAGCAAGCGCAAAGGCGAGCAGTGGCAACACGGTCACCGGCCCGGCCATCACGATCAATATGTTCAGCGCCAACGAGGTATCACTCGCAGCGAAAACGGCCGAGCCTGTATTGAAGAACCAAGCCAGCGCCAGCGCTGCGAACGGTAACAACACGAGCGTCTCGATGAACAGCCCGGGCATGCCGCCGATGGCCACTTGTTTGCGAATGACGCCGTAGCCGGTGAAACTCACGCCGAGCATCAACGCAATGGTCGGAAACTCGCCGCCGTTGATTGTCAGAACAACGACTGCAACAAACGCCAGTGCGACCGCAATCAGCTGCAAGCGGCGCAGCTTGTCACCAAAGAATACGACCCCGACCAACACGTAGATGAGCGGATTAATGTAGTAACCCAGGCTTGCCTGGAATATCTGCTCATTTTGGACAGCAAAAATGTAGACGAGCCAGTTAACGGCAATCATGAAAGCCGCCAACGCAAGCCACATCAGCTTGCGGCGTTCTCGCAACGCCGCAGCGACCTCGCGCCACTGGCCGCGCAGCGCGATAATCAGCGCACCAAAAGGCACACTCCAGAAAATCCTGTGGCTCAGCATCTCAACCGGGGTCACGGTCAGCGTAAACAAGAAATAGACCGGCATGAAGCCCCACAAGGTGTAGGCGATCACAGCGGCAATCACGCCATCGCGACTACGCCGCTCTGTATCCTGATTCACGTGATTCGTTCCAAAATGAATACCTATTCAAAACCGATCGACCTTGCAATCGCGGTAGCATAAAACCCAAGCACAGGAGTAGCAACGAATGAACCCTATTACGCCCGAAGCATTCGGCCGATTGCCGGATGGACGGGACATTACCCAATACTGGATCGGCAACCAGACTGGCGTCAGCGCCTGCATTTGCAATCTCGGCGCGACGATTACGCAGTTGTGGGTGCCTGGCATCGGGCACGAGCGCGCAGACGTTGTGCTTGGCTACGATAACGGCGCTGAGTATCGAACAAACCCGTTCCATATTGGTGTCACGATTGGCCGGTACGCAAACCGAATCGCGAATGCGCGCTTTACGCTCAACGAGCAGGAATACCAACTCACGGGAAACGTGGTCGGCGGCAAGCACCAATTGCACGGCGGACCAGGCGGCTTCGGCAGTCGTTTGTGGCAACTGGTCTCACACGAGGCGAACGCCGTTACGTTACGCATTGTGAGTCCGCACGCGGATCAAGGCTATCCGGGCAATCTGACACTCACCGCACGTTTTCATATTGAGGGCAACGACACGTTGGTCATTGACTATGCGGGCGAATCAGACGCTGCGACGGTCGCCAATGTGACTAATCACAGTTACTTCAACCTTGCGGGTCAACAGAGCACCAGTGTGCTCGAGCACGAGCTGTACATTCCCGCAACGCGCTATACAGCAACTGACGAAGATTCGATCCCGACGGGAGTCATTAAGGCCCTGCCACCGGCGCTGGATTTCAGCAAAGCAAGGCCGTTGGGCGACATGATCGATAACCCGGTGTTGATGGCAACCGGCGGTTACGACCACAACTACGTCTTCGATACTGAAGCAGATTCGCTGCACCTTGCCGCGATACTGCGCGACCCGCGCTCTTCGAGAACGCTGACGGTGCGCACCACTGAGCCTGGCATGCAACTCTACACGTCCAATCACCTGCGCACCGATACCAGCAAGACCGGCGCGGGCTATCAACGCTATCAGGCCGTTTGTCTTGAGACTCAACACTTTCCGGACAGCCCCAATCATCCGCACTTTCCGTCGACAGTCGTGTCGCCGCAAGCGCCGTTGCGCTCGACGACGCACTATCAATTTGGCTTGGAGCCGATGTGATGCGGTGGGCGCGAGGATGTGCGTTATTCATATCAGCATGCATTGCTGCAAGCCACAGCGCCGCTGACTTTGGCGACTATCAATCGCACCGTCTGGATGGCCAATCGGTGACGCTGACGACGTCGATCGGCACGCTGCAATTGACGTTGCAAAATCCAACAAGCATCTACGCACACTATCGAGAGACCGGCATACGCCAGTTGCCGTCGTTCGCGCTTGCGGGTCCGCCCGCGCCAACGACGGCCGTTATCGCGGAGACTGACAGCAAGATCCTGTTTGGCAGCGCGCGCATACGCGCTATCGTTGATAAACAAACAATGACAATTGCATACGAGCTTGACGGCGTGCCAATCGTCGCTGAGGAGCACGGTTACTACGCGACAGAGACCTTACGCGGCTTTCGGTTTTCGCTACAGGCGAGCGAAAAGATCATGGGCGGCGGCGAGCGTGTACTGGGAATGAATCGCCGCGGGCATAAGATGCCGCTGTATAACCGCGCGCATTACGGCTATACCGACAGCTCCTCGCAGATGTATTACAGCCTGCCCGCAGTGATGTCGACGAAGCGCTACAGCATCGTGTTTGATAACAGCGCGACGGGCACACTCGACATCGGCGCGGACGAACCCGACGTATTGCGCTTTGAAGCGCGCGCGGGTCGAACCGCCTATCTCGTCAGCGCCGAATCGAGTTACCCCGATTTGATCGATACGCTGACGGCGGCGATCGGACGCCAACCGCTACTGCCGCGTTGGGCGTTTGGCAACTTCGCGTCGCGCTTTGGCTACCGCAGCGAAGCACAAACACGTGACACCGTGCAGCGTTTTCGAGATGCCGATATACCGTTAGATGCTGTCGTGCTGGACCTGTACTGGTTCGGTCGGGACATCAAAGGTCATGTCGGCAATCTTGCCTGGGATCGGAGCAGCTTTCCGACGGCCGAACAGATGATCGCAGCGTTTGCCGAAGACGGCATACAGACCATCGTGATCAGCGAGCCTTTCGTACTGACGACGTCGAAGCGATGGGATGAAGCGGTGAGCGCCAATGTTCTGGCCACTGACGTGACCGGCAAGCCTCGCACGTTCGATTTTTACTTTGGCAACACGGGCTTGATCGATGTCTTCAACGACGCAGCGCGACAATGGCTCGGGTCAGTCTACCGCGATCTCTATCGTCAGGGTGTCGCGGGTGTCTGGGGTGATCTTGGAGAGCCCGAAGTACACCCTGACAACACCATTCACACTTTGAGCGACACCGACCAGCGCGCGACTGCCGATGAGGTACACAATGTCTTCGGGCACGAATGGGCGCGTTTTGTCTTCGAGCAACATCAACGTGACTTCCCCGATCGTCGCGCCTTTATCATGATGCGCGCCGGTTTCGCCGGCACCCAACGCTACGGCATTGTTCCCTGGACAGGCGATGTCGATCGGTCGTGGGGCGGGCTGCGCTCGCAGGTCGAGCTTAGCCTGCAGATGGGGCTGTTTGGTCTTGGCTACATTCACTCTGACATCGGCGGATTCGCCGGTGGCGAGAAGTTCGACCGGGAATTGTATTTGCGCTGGCTGCAAATGGGCGCGTTTCAACCTGTATTCCGCCCACATGCACAAGAACACATTGCGCCGGAACCCGTATTTCATGACCGGCTGACGCAGCGAATCGCGCGCGACTACATCAAGTTGCGTTACCGCTTGCTGCCCTATCTGTCGACGCTCGCCTGGGAACACGCGACGACCGGCCTACCACTCGTCAGACCTGCCTTTTTTGCCGATGACAGTCAGCAGCCCGATATCGCGAACACGCAGAGCTATTTGTTCGGGGACGCCTTTTTTGTCACACCAGTGACCGAGCGGCGCAAACGTCGCCAGCAGATTCAAGTGCCACCCGGCGTCTGGTTCAACTACTGGACAGACGCAGCCATGAGCGCTGGCGTACAGCAGGTGAAAGCGCCGTTGGACCAGATTCCGCTGTTGGTGCGCGCAGGCGCATTTGTGCCGATGGTCGCGGCAGTCAATCGCACTCGCGATTACAGCAGCGCGGCGATGACACTGCACTACTACGATCACGACTCGGTTAGCGCAGCACAGGCGTCGATGTATGAGGACGACGGCAAGGATCCCGCGGCGCTCACGTCCGCGCAGTATGACCTGCTGTCGTTTAGCGCACAGCGCGCCGGCGATGAGCTCACCGTGATCATCAAAAGAGGAGATTCTCGCTATGCGGGGGCGCCGGTATCACGCGACATCGAGCTCATCATTCATAACGTCGTATCTGCCGACGCACGTGTGCACGTGGATGGCACACCGCGTGCCGATGTCACCTACGATTCCAACACACGCCAACTGACGATACCCGTGACGCAAACGAATGCACCGATAACGGTGGACATCGGATGGTAGTGCGCAGCGTCAGATCTGTATCGCTGTTGCTCGGCATCATGCTCTTTGCGGCGTCGTGCACATCCGAATCCGAGACAAAACTCAACACGAGCACCGTGCATGAATCGCGCGAAACCAACGACACTGAGAACGTTGGTAAACCGGTCGTCTATCAAGTCTTCACCCGACTATTCGGTAACACCGAAACCAACAACAAACCGTGGGGTACGAAGCAGGAAAACGGTGTCGGCAAATTCGCGGACATCAACACAACCGCCCTGTCAGAAATCCGAGCGCTTGGCGTCACGCACATCTGGTTCACAGGCGTACCACACCACGCATTGATCGGGGACTACAGCACATTCGGCATCGCACAAGATGATCCGGATGTCGTTAAAGGCCGCGCCGGATCACCCTACGCTGTCAAAGACTACTTTGATGTTAATCCGGATCTTGCCGTCGACCCTGAGCGCCGCATGGAAGAGTTTGATGCGCTGATCGCGCGCACTCACGCGCAAGGGCTTAAGGTCATCATCGACATCGTGCCAAACCACGTCGCGCGTGCCTACCGCAGCACAACTGCGCCGAACGGTATCGAAGACTTCGGAGCTAACGACGACACGTCGCTCACCTACGCACGCGACAATAACTTCTACTACGTCGTCGGTCACGATCTTGAGGTGCCGGTGGATGCAGCAAATCCGCCGCTGGGCGGTGCACCACACCCAATGAGCGATGGCGTGTTTTTCGAATCACCCGCGAAGTGGACGGGCAACGGCTCACGCAGCAAAACGCCGCGTGCCGATGACTGGTACGAAACCGTCAAGATCAACTTTGGTGTCAGACCGGATGGCAGCCATGATTTTCCGGACGTACCGCTAGCGTTAGGCAATCGCGATTGTGCGGCTCACCGCGCTTTTTGGGCCGAGCAAACGGTGCCGGACAGCTGGCTGAAATTCAAAGACATCACTGCATTCTGGCTGCAACGCGGTGTCGATGGTTTCCGTTTCGACATGGCCGAGTTAGTCCCAGTTGCGTTCTGGAGCTATCTCA
>JBCBZK010000176.1:0-5881 GCA_039815365.1 Pseudomonadota bacterium
ATCGTCCTATCCGTCAAATTCAAGCCGAATCTCTCTCTGAGTGCGAATGAGAAGGCTTGGTCCACCGGGGCTAGCAGCACGGAGATTTGGTTTTCCTCTTTCGTTTGGTTGGCGAGCATATGCAGGAGCTCGAGCGAATCGGCATCATTATCCTCCAAAAGCAAGTCCGGGTGGTCGATCACCAAGACGGGCAGCACATTTCGGGACACGGCCTCTTTGGCGATTGTGGCAGCGAGCTGCGCGGACGTTGTAATTGTACTCGCGTCGTCTTCTTCAGCGTTGTTGAATACAAGAGATACTCTGTCGTCCACGAGCTTTCTAACGAAGTCTCCGACGCGTCGCGACTCGGACAGACCGAGAGAGGCAAGTGCCCTTGCTGTCTTGTCAACCGAGACTTTCTTCGTTTTCGCATCCACTACGGCCACTTTCTTAGCGACGTCATATGCCGCCGCATCCAAAAACGTACTGTACTCACGCGCATCCCACATCACGACGAATTTCGTGGCATCGCTGTTCAGTTCGGCGGTGACATTATTGAGTATGTGACTCTTTCCGGTGTCCATGCCACCGAGTAGTAACGTAACCCCGCTAGTATTGCAAGCCAGTTTGATCCGCTCGACGAGCTCCTCGCGACCTTCAAGTTCGCGCGAGTGAATAAACGCATCTGCCCTCCGTTTTATCTCATCGACGTACTGCGCAGGTTCGGTGTTGTTGCGTTCCGCGATGCTAAACATCAGCAGAAAATTCCTGCATCATTGCGCTGCGTTGGATTACGTCGAAGGCATAGACCAGACGCGCCAGCTACTTGAAGCGCAAGCTATAAAGTCTGCTAACGACAACCAGCACGCTCATTTTGAATGGGTGCCTGAGGCCTTGAGCCGCTACGAGATCGGGCATTGGCACACCAGCTAAACGACGACAGTGTCGGCGAAACGACAGCGTCACAACTTATTCCAGGAGAACGACAACATGACAGACCAAAGCAAACAAGAACAAATCCAGGCGTTCATTGCTACGCTAAATCCAGCAGCAGCCGAAGGACTGGATCCCGCTGCCAATCTTCTTGAAGAAGAAATCGTTGATAGCGTCGCGATGATGGATGTCATTGTCTGGCTGGAAGAGAACTTTGATGTGTCCATTGATCCGGATGACCTAACGCCTGAAAACTTCGGTTCCGTCAACGGTATGCTTGCTTACCTCGATCGACAGTAGCCCCTGACACATGCGTCTTGAGCATGCGCTGGACGATGTAGCCTGCGAGCGCGGGCAACACCCTGCGCTCGTCTTGGCAAACGGGGATGCACTATCTTTTGATGCGCTCGTTGCTCGCTCACGCGTATTTGCTGCCGCGCTGCTGTCGCGCGGCATCAAACCCGGCGATCGGGTCGCGATCGTTTCGCGGCATGACCTCGATGCGGCGTCCTTGTTCTGGGCGGTACTGCGCGTCGGCGGCATTGTTGTTTGGCTAAATGACGACGCGCGTAACGCCGATCTACCCTATGTGCTTGAGAGCGCGACGCCAACTGCCATATTCGTACAAACGCAAAAACACCGTGCGTTATTCGATAGCGTTGGCGCGCCGTACAACAACGTCATGATGCTCTCGGAACTGCACAACACCGAGCAACGTCGCGCGGGTCACACACTACCAACACTGGATGACGATCAGGCACCTGCTGTGATCATCTACACGTCGGGCAGCAGTGGCAAACCGAAAGGTGTGTGCCTGTCGCACCGCAATATCCTCTGCGTCGACCGCGCCGTGATCGAACATATGCCGATCAGGCCCGATGACAGCTATATGATGGTTGTGCCATTGCACTACGTGCACGGATTGATGCAACTCACGGTTCATGCACTCGCTGGCGCCACGGTCCATTTTTTCGACAACTTCCTGTTCCCGAAGAAAGTCATAGATGCGATTCGTACAACCGGCGTGCGTGGATTCTCCGGCGTTCCGTTTCACTTCAATGCACTGATCAGCCGCGGCGGTTTGCTGGAAGCATCGTTGCCTGACTTACGTTGGATGACCGTCACTGGCGGCAAGCTTGCCGCCGACACGATCATTAGCATCATCGATCATTTCGGCGATCTCGATTTCCATATCGCTTATGGGCAAACCGAATGCGCACCACGCGCAACCGCGCTACACCCATCACTGATCCGCAGCAAACCCGACTCCGTCGGCCGTGCTATTCCCGGCGTTACCGTCACGCTGGTGAACGAGCAAGGTGACATCGTTGCCGACGGTGAGGTCGGTGAAGTTGTCGTCGCAGGCGACAACATCATGCTCGGTTATTGGAACGACGCACCCGCCACCAGTGAGGCAATCGATGCACAAGGAAGGCTGCGTACTGGCGATCTGGGCCGCATTGATGCAGACGGCGACCTCTGGCTCGTCGGTCGTCGCTCCGCGATGATCAAGTCAGCAGGTGAGCGTATCGTTCCAGAAGAACTCGAGCGCGCACTGATGGCTCACGCCGCCGTCGAAGATGCTGTTGTGGTTGGCGTCGATGATGAACTGTTAGGTCAACGTGTCGTCGCACACTTGCAGTTTTTGACACAAGACGCCGACGACACCAACGTCGCAAGCGTACGAAAACAGATGAGCCAAACGGTGGCACTGGCGCGTTTGCCTCGCGAGTATCACGTATGGCCAGAGTTCCCGCGAAAGGCTAACGGTAAACCCGATCGCGTCGCAATGTTAAGGCAGACGACAACCCATGACTGACGCTTACTCAACACACGATCTCCGCAGTTTTCTGGAATATCTCGACGGTAAACCGGCGAGCCAGTTTCAGCGTATCGAAAAATCGATATCACCGGAATGGGTGACGACAGCAGTCGTAACGGGTCTGGCCAAAAAACTACGCAGCCCTGTGATTCGATTTGATCATGTTGAAGGCAGCGACTACCCGATGGTGACTAACGTCTGCGCCTCATTAGATCGTGTTGCCAAAAGTGTGGGTTTGACATCGGATGCACTGAACCAAAGGTTCGTTGATGCAAAGACTGCCAACATCCCGCCGATAACGCTCAGCAACAGCGATGCGCCGGTATCGGCACACACACGTAACGCCGGCGAATTCTCCTTACAGGAATTGCCACAACTAAAATACAGCGATACGCAAAGCACGCCCTATATTACGTCTGCGATCGTAGTGGGTCGTGATCCTGATTCCGGCGCGCACAACTTGAGCTTTCATCGCCTGATGATGATTGATGACACCAGCGCGGCAATCTATATGACGCCAAATGGTCACCTCGATCAAATCTGGAAAAAACACAGCGCCAAAGGGCAACTAACACCGCTCGCCGCAGTCATTGGCACCCATCCGTTGTGGTGTTACGCCGCATTGATTGCAGGTGCGCTGGAAGACGAAGACTATGACATGGTGTCGGGTGTGCTGGACGCGCCGCTCGCACTGACACCGACCACTGTCGATGCAAACCTTCTGGTGCCGGCACTCGCCGAAATGGTCCTGGAAGGGTTTATCGAGCCGGCGAAAACGGCTAGCGAAGGTCCCTTCGGTGAGTTTCTGGGGTACGTCGCCGACGTCGCAGATCGTCCTGTCGTTCGTTTTGAGACTCTGCGCCACCGCGATCAACCCGTGTATCAGGACATTGTCGCGGGCCAGATCGAGCACCTGACGATGTCGAGCATCAGCTTGCGTGCGCGCCTGCATCGCGACTATTTTCGTGACAATCCGGCTGTTATTGAGTTCTTCCTACCGGCGCCAATGACGATCTTTTTGAAAATCGATCAATCACAACAACCCGACTTCGATGCAGTTGGCATGATGGACACGCTGTTATGCAATGAGTCCTATCTAAAGCAGGCGTATTGCTTTGACCCGGACATAGATCTGCGCAAACAAGCCAGCGTTCAAACAGCGATCGCGTGTTTCGCACAACCCATCGTAGACGTCACGCTATACAGAGATAAAGACGGCAACGGTGTCGACCCTTCCGAAACGAACGGACGCACTTCAAAGATCGCCGTTGATGCACGCAGCAAAGTGGCGGCGGTGCGCAGTGAATTACCTGGTAGCGTGACTGACGATTTCGATTTGAACGATTGGATTCGCTAGACCGGCGCTCGCCGATCAGGCTCAGTTCGCGGTTCGCCCACCGTCCACATTCAACGTCTGACCGGTAATCGATTGGCTTTCATCGGTCGCGATGTAATTCACAAGTGACGCAACATCGTCGGGCGTCACCAAGCGTCCTGTTGGGGTATCGGCAACAAGGTCGGCTTCATGTTGATCCAGCGTCACGCCTTTAATGCGGGCGCGCGCACTTTGCGTCTGAGCAAACAGTTTTGTTTTCACGTAACCCGGCTGCACCGCATTAACCGTGATACCGGTGCCTGCCACTTCCAACGCCAGCGATCGCACTAACCCTGCAACACCGGCTTTCGATGCGGCGTAAATTGCATTGTATGGGGCACCGACTTGCGCTGAAATCGATCCGATGTGTATCAGTCTGCCAGCGCGCGCCTTTATCATCGGGCGCAACGCAGCACGCGAAATATTGAATGCGCCTAGCGTATTCACGTCGAGAACTCGCTGCCATTGATCAGTTTTGCCAATTAACACGGGCGCGATATAGCTCACGCCAGCACAATTCACCAGCGTCGCAAGACCACCCATTCGTTGTGCCACATCCGCAACCGCCGCCTTGCAGCTCTGCGCATCCGTCACGTCTAGAACGACGGACTCAACGTCAAACCCAGCCGCTTTGCAGCTCGCTTGTGCCTCATCACCCTGTTCTTGCGTCAGGCTGCTGACCACAACGGTGTGCCCGGCCTGGGCAAGGCGCACGCAAATCGCGTGACCAATATCTCCGGTGCCACCGACAACCAAGGCAATGCCGTTATCTATCCCCATGGACTAATCCTGATATCACCCGGCATGTCTGTCCAGCCGTGCTCCTCGCAAACCCACTGTTTACGAATGTCTAACGCGCCATTGCGGTAGGTTGCGAACAAGTTTGTCAGCCAATGTTCATCATCGCGTTCCGGATAGTCGCTGCGGTAATGGGGGCCACGACTTTCAGTACGCATCATCGCCGTTTCCGTGATGACTTCTGCGACATCGAGAAGGTTGCGTTGCTCGTACGCCAGCGCCATGTCGAGCGGGTTTGATAACGCCAGATCATTCGCAAGCCGCTCGCGATCGCGGGCAATGTAGTCACGCGATGCCTGGAGCATTTGTGCATCTTTCTCAACCGTCAGCAACTCCCACATGGCTTGCTGGAGCTCACGTCTCATTGTGTCGACAGTGACTGTGCCACGTGCGGCTTTGAAGCGACGCCAATCACCGAGCAGCGACATCGCATCATCGTCGCTGATCGCAACCGCCGGTCGCGAGCTACACTGCTCGCCGGCAAATCGACCAGCGCGCCAGCCAAAGACCTGCGAGCCGCCTAACATCGTCCCACCCAAACGGTCAGCGCCTTGCCAGCCGCCGGCTTCACCAACGGCATACAAACCGGGCAAAGAAGATTCAGCATGCTCGTCAATACGGATGCCACCATTGCTCGAATGGTGATGCATCTGCACTTGCACCATATCGTTGCTGATATCGATCCCATTATCTGTCATGAAATTCTCAAACAACTCATGCTTGAAACCACGGGTCGCGTTCGCAAGGTCGAGATAGACGGCGTCATTCTCCGTGCCCCGCCCTGCCATGACTTCGGCTTTGATCGCGCGGTCGATATGCAAAGACGCATCGCGGCAGCTAACAGGCCAGTGAGCGGCCTTCAAACGACAACCTTCGGCCATTGACTCAGCATCCGGGTAGTAGTTCTTGAGGACCGCCTCGCCACGGCTGTTCAACAACCGATACGGCTGTTTAGGACGTACATAACAGACTAA
>JBCBZK010000211.1:0-2623 GCA_039815365.1 Pseudomonadota bacterium
CAGAGCAATTGGAGGTCATGATTCAAAGCCTGAAAGACAATAGTGGCGCAGCAGTTTTCGATACGTTCATGCATACGCTAGGAGCGATGTTCAACAGTGATGGCTTGGTAGAGCTCGTTGTGATTCGCGAAGATATCGATATGACGAACTTTCCTGGCCAATAGGCAGTAGCACCAAGTGTCGTTCCTGCAACAGATTAAACGCAAAAGCGTGATCCGCATGGGTGTCATTTATGGCGTCGTGGGTTGGCTCATTCTACAGTTCGTCACGTTTATGATCTCCAATTGGTGCGTTCCGGCATGGGTGCACCGAGTGGTCTTCATATCGCTGTTGGTGGGTTTCCCCATTGCCTTGATGTTGGCGTGGGCCGCGGATTTGACGTCATCCGGTGAGCCGAACGAGCGCGATACCCGCTAGCGCATTACGGACATAAGTCACACTAACGGCTATCGCTGTGGCGTGCTCGTTGTCGAACCGATAGCCTGACACCGGGCTGATCGCCCGACGTCAGGACGAGGCTGCAGCAAACCCATCATGTTCCAGAGTGCTTTCACTGCTATGTTGGTTGGTTGCGCGTGCGTTACGAGTGCGCTCGCGCAAACTAACAACGCTGCGAAGTTACCGAATTTTGCCGAGGTAGAAGCGGCCGGCGCCACGATCGGCTCGGTGAGCATTCGCATTGACGATGTGTTCGACACGACGCAGACCAAGGAAGACAAGCCGCTGTTCCGTCTCGCCAACCGGTTGCATATCAATACACGGCAGAGTGTGATCAAGTCGCAATTGCTGTTTCGCAGTGGTGATGTGTTTCGCCAGTCGCTCATCGAAGAGTCTGCGCGTTTGTTACGCCGGAACAAGTTTTTCTACGATGCCACGATTCAACTCGTTCGCTTTGAGAACAATGTGGCTGACATTGTGGTGAGCGCGCGAGATAACTGGACGTTATTGCCGGAACTGGCGCTGTCGCGCACCGGTGGCAATACGCGCTATCGGTATGGTGTAGAGGAAGACAATCTCTTCGGGACGGGCAGCGCGATCACGATCGCACGCGGCGAAGATGAAAACCGCAGTTCGCTGGATTTCTTGTTCTCGAATCGCAATGTCGGTCGTAGCTGGGTCGGGCTTGACCTTCGTTACCGCGATAGCGACGACGGTGAGGCGTCGCGCCTGCGCCTGGTGCGGCCCTTCTTTGCGCTCGGCACAAGGTGGTCTGCCGGGTTTGATGTGTTCTCGGATGATCGCGAAGATCCGCTGTTCAGTCTGGGCGATGAAGTGGGCCGATTCCGCCACGAGGAGCAAGGTGCTGCAGCGTGGTTCGGATGGTCAAAAGGTCTGGTTGATAACTGGGCGACTCGCTGGAGTGTCGGTTTCGTGATGTCAGACAATCAGTTTGCCCCGCCTGATGCAGTCAGTGACTTTATCGTTGTGCCGGCCGAGCGTGACCTGCGCTACCCGTATGTGCGCTATGAGCGCATCGAGAATCGATTCGCTGTCGCAAACAATCTGAACAACATCGCGCTCACAGAGGACATCTATCTCGGCACGCGATTCAGCCTGACGTTAGGTGTATTGTCGGATTCGTTCAACGCGGACCGCAACGGTGCAATCGTCGACGGCCAGGTGCAAACGAGCCGCGGTGATCCTGCTCAGTCACTGCTGAGTTTGCGTGCAGGGCTGAGCGGACGCGTTGAGTCAGGGGATGTCGCCAATGCACGGTTTGGTGCTTCGGCGACGTACTACCGAAGGCAGTCGCCCCAGCGCGTTTTCTATGCACGATTGTCAGGTGTGGCAGGGCATGAGCTGGATCTCGATCAGCTGTTGGAATTTGGTGGTGATACGGGGCTGCGCGGCTACCCACGAGCGTTTGGTAACGGCGAGAGCCGTGCGTTGCTGACGATTGAGCAACGGTTCTATACCGACTGGTATCCGCTTCGATTGTTTCGAGTGGGGGCTGCTGCGTTTGTCGATGTCGGCAGAATCTGGGGTTCCGATGCGACCGGCTTTCGCGATGATCGGGTCCTCGCTGATGCCGGTGTCGGGCTGAGACTGAGCAGCACGCGGGGCAACAGCAATCGCGTGGTACACATTGATCTTGCGTTCCCGCTGCAAAGCGACCCGAACGTCGACAGTGTTCAGGTGTTGGTTGAGGTCAGACGCAGTTTTTGAAAATCGCAGGTAACGCTTTTGACTAATCCGTGCAAGTCACCGTCTGTGCAGGCCTGCGCGAGTGCTGGGTGATGTTTAGCGATTTCAACTATCGTACGGTTTAGTGACGAGCCTGTTGGAGATCCACCAACTCATGCCGAACGGATCCTTAACACCTGCTTGCCGGTCTTGATACGGCATATCGGCAGCTGCAAAAATTTCAGTCGCGCCGCAAGCGATCGCTTTGTCAAACGTCGCATCGACGTCCTCTACGTAGATGTAGTAGGCGGCCGGTGTGACCTGCATGTCATCGGTAGCCTCGCTGACCATGAAATTTGAAGTACCGATGGTGATGCGAATGTTTGCGATGCGCCCATCGGGAAATACGGAGCGGCCGATTTCCGTTGCGCCAAACACTTTGCTCAGAAAGCCCAGAAAGGCGTTCGCATCGGACACCATCATGTAGGGAAACACGGTA
>JBCBZK010000140.1:0-8943 GCA_039815365.1 Pseudomonadota bacterium
CCGGGAACCGTCGATGGAGTTTTTTCGGAAATTCAAAACGCCGCTCGCCATCGGTATCGATATACGTGTGGTAACCCGCAAACTGATCAACGCCCCCAGGGCTAAAATCCGAAAACAAGCAATAAACACCTGCCTACAGCGCTTTTTCCGCACTGCGCTGCAGCGTATCGCGGTCATGGCACAACACCATTTTGGTGCCGAAAATCCGCTTGAAGAGGTGCGTCTGCAGCGGCTTCACGAGAATCGGCAACTCGATATCATCCAGCGCAGCGGCAATATCTGTGTTGGCATCCAAAGGGACATATTTGGGTGCAGGTACGCCGGCCGCCAACGCATGCCGAATGGTTTCCTGTTTATCGAGCATGTCGAGTTGCAACGCCGGCGGATTAATCTCAAGCCGGTAGCGCTGCGCCAGCGCTGCATGGTTCTCTGCGACAAAGCCCACCGCCTCGTCGCTACCGCACAAAATCACGGTGCCCGGCGCAATGCGGGATGTCTCTGTGTTCAATAACAGCTCGACCCAAAACTGCTCAGGCAGTGTGTTCGCCGGCGTTGCATAGAACGCCTGGCAAAACTTCGATGGCCTTGCGACGCAACTGGCATCACTCGCGACACTGACCGAAATCCCGGCTTTTCCGAGACTGCGGGTCAGCGACAAAGCGTTCTCCTGCCCGCCCAAAAGCAGTACAGGTGCAGCAGGCGCGGCCGCTGAGCGGTCGAGGGATGTGGCGTTGTCTTTCACGAAAAATACACGCTCATTTGGCAGTGCTCGTTTCGAACGAGCCCCGGCGGCACACAGGCGAAAACGCCGGATCACCGCAAGTTAAAATAATTGTTATAGCGGGCCAGTACGAAGGTTCTGTCCTCAACCCGGTTATTGTCGCGCAAAATGCAAAGAAAATCGTGTCGCACTCTACATAAATTCACAAATCGGGCGGTGATGATGTGCCACTGTGTCGGACTTGGTTCACAGTCGCCACCGTGACTCACCAGATGGACTTCCAAGTCTTGAAATTGCAGTATGCGTGCCCCGTACTGGTGCAAACAACGCAAACGACGTATGTTGCGAGCCCTGCGACAATTTTACGATAAAAACCAGCTCATACAGACACATGCCTACGACACCAAACCCAACGAAGCCGCCGGCAGCGATCACCTATATTGTGGCTCGCGGACACTCCGGGTCTACGCTATTAACGATGGCGATAGGCCGGCACCGTCAAGCAGCAGCAATGGGTGAAATCACGAATCTGTGTTTGCAATGTTATCGTGAGGAACCGAAAACGAAGTGGACTGCTCGGTGTGATTGCGGTGAACGACCGTTCGATTGCGAATACTGGGGGCAGGTCATCAAGGCGATTGATCGCCAGTTCGGCAAGAACCTCCGCGACAAACCGTTCTCTTGGCGCGTTTCAGATGTCGGCCTGGAAGAAGAGTATCGCGCTCGCGCACCGATAGCGGCACCGCGCTTCTGGTTTCAGAACAGCGCCTGGCGTGCGCTGCGTTACGCGCAGTACGGCACCAACCCGGCACTACGAGCGGTTGCCGGATTGTATCGGCCCCAGCGCACCTGGGCGGCGAATCGCGCATTCGTTGCAGCGCGGTTCCGCGAAGCAATGGGTGCAGACATCGCGGTGGATTCGTCAAAAGACATCCTCGGTGCTATCGATATGCACCGCTACGCTGGCGAACCGGTGCGCATCCTGTTTCTGACACGCGACCCGCGCGGCAGTGTCTGGTCGAAAATCAAACATCAATCAGATCACCCGCAGCGCGACGCGCTTATTGCGTCGGAGACGGCCGAATGGATGAAGGTAAACCAACGATTCATCACATTGCTGCGCAACATTCCGGCAGCAGATCAGTTACACGTGCCTTACGAGTCACTGTGCAATGACCCGGATACAACCGTTCGAAGCATCGAGGCGTTTCTTGGCTTGCCGCATGATGACGACATTCTTGAGCCCACCCCGCAACCGTTTCATATGATTGCCGGCAACAAGATTCGTTTCAGTCTGAAAGATTTCGTCATTCGCGAAGACAAGCGTTGGCGCGATGGCCTCACAGACGCTGAGATGCTACGTATTCAAACCCAATCTTCCCCTGTCGCCAGCCAGTTGGGCTACGACTTTTCGGCGTCCTAATGCGCCTTACGATCAGCGACGAGTAACACTATGGCTAGAGCACCAATCGCCAGCATCAAGCGCCGCTGGAAGCAAATGAGCGAAGCCGCCGAGGCAGGACACAAAAGCATCGCTGCACAACTCGCAGACCATGCCCGTTTACGCTTGGTGGGCAGCAAGATCAACATGGACGAGTATCACACGCTCGCTTTGTACAACCGCGAATTGCATCTCGACAACGACGTCACGCGCTATGGCGGTAGGGATCTGAAAAATGAAATCCACGCCCAGCTCAATAATATTCGCTGGGAAGGGATGATGACCGATAAGTTCATCCAGTATTCGCTGCTCAAGCATTTCGCAGTGCCGCATCCAACGGTTCAGGCACTTGTCAGCCCGCACATGAGGCGCACGACTGGCGACATACCAGTGCTCATGAACGCACCTGACATTGCTGACTTTTTGACTGACACAGCTCGCTACCCATTTTTCTGCAAAGCAGTGAAAGGCTCTTTCGGTAGCGGCGCAATGCGCGTCGATGCCATTGATACTGACAGCAACACACTAACCCTGGCGGACGGATCGAAGCAGTCCGTCGAGCAACTGTGTGACGCCATGCTGCAATGCCAGCAATTCGGTCTATTAATCCAGGACGCCGCCCAACCCGAACCTTCTTTAGTGCCGACCATTGGCAATGTCCTGTCCGGTCTTCGAATGATCGTGCTCGTCGGTGACGATGGCCCGCAACACTTTCGAACATCATGGAAAGTGCCTGTCGGCGGCAACATCATCGACAATTACGACAGTGGCAGGACCGGCAATCTTGTGGCAGATATTGATGTCACTAACGGTACCGTCAATCGCGTTGTCGGCGGCTATGCTGTTGATGCAACGGTGAATCCGCCGCACCCGGACACAGGGGTAACCCTTGCAGGCATGCAACTTCCGGGCTGGGACGCATTGTCTGATACGGTCATGCGCGCGGCGATGTGCTTCCCCGGGTTCCGCTGGCAACACTGGGACGTGGGCATCACGGCCACCGGTCCGACCATATTCGAGCTGAACTCGGCCGGCGCAGTCGCGCCTGCGCAAGTCGCCGCAGGTCGTGGCGTTATGGATGAGCAACTCACCCAATTCCTGGACAAGTATCGCCACACGCGTTAACGGCTTGCCTCAGACGTCGAAGCTCAAAACGCTGACCAGTGTGATGTCGCCAGTCGCCGTTATACTCGCACTAACAGTATCTGCAGCTTCTTTGACGTGATAACGGCGGCTCATCCATCCTGAGATCGGCTCATATGAACCGCGCAGCTGGGTCACGCTCGTGCCTTCCGGCAATTGCAGTTCGTGACGCTTGCCGTCAAGCGTTGCGATGACTCTTTGCCCGTTAACGCTGACTTGGCACTCCGGCGCAAAATGGAAGTGCACCGTGAGCTTGTGCTCGGCGTTCGCTGATATACGATCTTCGAATCGCATCGCCCGCGCGGTTTTGTCGAGGACCACTTCCCGCGTATGGATCACCGGATCAGCCAGTTTCGAATAGCCATCATGAGAACCGACGATGCGCGTCTGTTCTTGATCATCAAGCCAATCGAGGCGTTGCGCATTCGCTCGTTGCCCCCACAAAAACGGACCTTGGATCTCCGACTGATCCTCATCATCAACGCCTACGGTGTTGTGCGCGGCTGTAGTGCGAAAGTAGTGGCGCCATTGCGGATGGCTGTAGTAGTCATACGTGCCAGGATCAATCAGCAGCGAGTGACCGCCATAGCGCACAGCAACGCTCAATGCATCAGCATGACCATGAGCGGCAAGACTGCCGAGCCCCAATGGCCCACAATCGAATAACGCACTGATTGCCGTATCGCTGCCAGAGTCACCGCTCTGCAACAGCGCATAGCCCGACTCACCGAATAGCCGGCTTGTCAGTGCAGGCGCGTCACGGGTATCTGCCGTCGTTGTCAGCAGCTCGCGCTGCGCATCGTCGTACAGCCATAGCGCCGATTGGGCGGGCCGCCGAACATGCGCTGCCAATGCAGGGTTTTGCAACAGACACGCGCCCATTGCCAGTACAGCGTTCATATCGTATTGGTCTTCACCCAAATACAACACGTAGCCATCATCCTGGTCTCCAAACATCGGCAGCTCACCGCCGGCCGCTAATTCGGCAGGAAATGCGAACATCGCTGCCAGACGCTCACGATACGTCGCAGAAACTGGCATACCGGTACGCTCGCCGGCTAACGCGACTACCGTCAAAAACTGCAGTACGAAGAACTGATAACCAAGCGCCTGCTCTGGCGTACAACCATCTTCAAAGGCGAAGTCGGCTACCCACCCTTCCAGCCCTGCCAATGCCTCTTCGCGTAACCGCTGCGCGTCGGGAAAATCCGGGAAATAGCTACATGCGACGAACACGCCTGCCAGTTCACCGACCAGGTGATTGTTTGCCGAGGATCCCCCCGAATACTTGCGCGCGACTTCCCAGACATGCAGATACGCACAATGATAAATACGCTGCCATCTGTCGTCCGTCATCGCCTGACTGTCTCGAATCAAATCAATCGCTGCGACCCAATTGATGATCCGGATACCTAACTCGAGCGGACTGCGCCAATTCATGCCATAACCGAACCGGTTGGCGTCCATCCATGACTCCAGGTGTTCCATGCAACTCTCGGCGTAGCGCTCTTGACCCGTCCACCGGTACGCTCGCCCGAGCGTGACCAGATGATGATGTCGGCTGGGCTCCCAAACGAGTTTGCAGTCACCGAATACGGAGAAATCGCGGTAGTTGGTCGACTGAATCAGCCGCATCGGGCCGCGCTTGCCGCTACTGTGATCTTTTTGCCAATCCATCGGATCGCCTAAATCACAGGGGTCCATATCGAAGAACCTGAGTTTGTGGTCGGCAACCTGATCTGCTTCAGCGATGAGCTGTGACAAGCCGTGCGGCGTGTGCGCATTCAATGCGTCAACAGCCGTTTCGTTGAACATCGCAAAACCTGGCGTGTACTCAATCGCACTCACACCGGGCCGGATGGAAGACGCCTTTGGCGTAAGACCGAGCGGAAACCGAACCCGATCAACCACGTCTACCGCCGCATGTTGCAAGCGACCGACGATTTCTTGCGCGTCCATCGCTCGCAACCGCTTCACGTACCAACCAAGGCTTTGCATAAATAGGTCCTGTTAATACCGCTATGGGCTTGAATGTTGAATAAATCGGCCGTTAGGCCAGAGCGACAGCGATTTTAGTGGCGCATTCGCAAGGCTCGGCACGCCACAGAACAGCGACAGACCTTCTGATGTTGCGGCGCGCCAGCGCATTTTATGCGGTGTTGCGTGCGCGAGGAAATCATAAATCAGCGCACCTTCGGCAATGCAGTCGCTAATGACCCGCTCGCGCAACGAGTTACCTGCGCCTGCGACGCCGTCAGGATCGAATGCCTCCTGAATGGCCATCATGCGATCGCCGTAACGGTAACCTAATTGCATTGCGGCAGTGCTGCCGTCAATTTGCATGCGATAGAACCGCAGCCACCCGCGTGCCAATGCAACAGGGATGAAACGACGGTAGAATTGCGCGAGCAAGGGTCGGCGTTCGAAGCTGCCCTGTTTGCCAACAGCGTGCCAACGACGGGCATGCATCGCAAAGAAATCCTCGAGCCATCCATCCAGGTCGTCAGCGTGATTCGGCTGCAAGCGTTCTACTAACGCTGCATCTGCAAATTGACGACTTTGACGTCGCAAGTTGTAGCGTGTGCCTTTTGAAAGACGTTTCAAGTACGTGTCATGGCAATCGGGTAACGCAATCTCACAATATTCAAACGATCGGGTATAGCAAAACCCGTGCATTCGCTCGGCAACAACGGACATGCGCTCACTGCAACCGGCGCCCGTTCGTGTGTGCGGTATCCACATCCAATCGAAATGGACTGCGCAGTCCACAATCGCATCGCTGAGCGCTGATGCGACACCTGTCACAGTCCCATCTATGATCAAGTCCTGATTTTCTGCGCCGCTGTGACAATCGCCAAGTACCCGCAGACATCGATACGTCCGCAGGCCGGCCAAGCGCATCTCACCGACGTAGAACGGCGCGATACCGCACAAGCGTTGTTGCGCGTCTCGGGCCGTCAAAATAAGCATGGGTGGCGCGCTTGGCACGATATCAAGCCACGCGCTGATCCACTCGTGTGTCAGAAACAAACTCGCAGTATCGCTGCGCGAGAGTAGTGTATTCCACTCTGATTCGAGTGCATCAAAGCCGGCGCGATCACTGATTGTTTCTATGGTGTAGGACAAAGCTGAACAACGCCGCGGCAAAATGGAAGCAAAAAAAACAGCCAATCGGGTATTCCCTGACGCTGCGCGCCACCCGATTCGCCATAGCCATAAGAACACCAGACTTGCCCCGATGCCACAAGTGCATAGCACACAGTTGGCAGCGTACCTGCGTCACGGCGAAACCCAGCCAATTGAGGCACAATATGGTCCATATCGAGCGTTTTGAAACACGACGGGTTCCGCAGCATGTCGCTGTGAGCAAGTTAGCGTTTTTGCTTGAAAAAACTTGTATTTCTCATCGACTGAACTATCTTAGCGTCTGCCCGCGTCAAGGCAACTCTGACCCGTCCAGCTGAGAAAAACACAACGGGTCCGACAGCTTTGGTGGAAGGCCCCACATCTCTATATTCAGTATGCGATTTTGACTATGACAACCGCAGAGCATTCATCATCCCCAACCGCACCGTACGTCGACGTGCCTCGGGTATCGCTATTCGGCGTACCGGTCGCGACATCGACAATGCCAGAGGTGCTTACACTGTGTGACGACGTCATCACCCAAGGCGCAACGATGCATATCGGTGTCGTCAATGCGGCGAAGATTGTTAACTGCGGCAAAGACCCTGTGCTGCGCGATTCGGTACTGACATCGGACGTAATCTACGCTGATGGTATGGCTGTCGTATGGGCATCCAAACTGCTTGGACGACGATTGCCCGAGCGCGTCGCTGGCATCGATTTGATGATGGGGCTGTTAGAGCATGGTGACAGCCGCGGCTATCGCGTCTACCTGCTCGGTGCAAAAGAAGAGATCAATGCCGAAGTGGCCGCGCGGATCGAAAAAGACTACCCCGGGGTGGTTGTTGCAGGGCGTCGCAACGGCTACTTCTCTGATGAGGACGAGCAAAGCATCGCCGAAGATATCGCAGCATCTAAAGCGGACATCCTGTTTGTCGCAATCACCTCACCGAAAAAAGAGCGCTTCCAGGCGCAGTGGGCGAGCACCATGAATGCACGTATCTACCACGGCGTCGGCGGATCTTTTGACGTCTATGCTGGCCTCGTGGAACGCGCGCCTGAGTCTTGGCAACGACTGGGGCTTGAATGGCTCTACCGCGTGAAGCAGGAACCGCGGCGACTGTGGAAACGCTATCTCGTGACGAACACCGCGTTTGTGTGGCTGACGTTGAAAGAGCGCTTTCGACCCACGCCGACGCACCCGCGTCCTGCGCAACAAACGACAGAGGGTTGAACGGCATGCGCCCTACCCTTGTTTACTTACTTGCGACGAGTTACTCCGGCTCGACGTTGCTCACGTACCTGCTCGCGCAGCACTCGAAGATTTCAACAATTGGCGAATTAAAAGCGCCGAGTATGGGTGATATTGATGTGTATCGATGTGCGTGTGGCGAACTCATTCGTACTTGCGAATTTTGGCAAGCGGTGACGGAAGACTGTGTTCAAAATGGTACCGACTTCAGTGTCGACAACTTCGATACCGTACTCGATGCACCGGGATCATTCGCTACGCGCATTCTCAAAGCGCGCGTGCGGACGCCCGCGTTCGAAGCGCTGCGACAGCTCGCGATTCGCGTGTACCCGGGCCTGAGTCGGCGGTTACAGACGCAACTCCAGCGCAACTTTGCGCTCAGTCAGGCCGTTTGCCGATGCGCAAATGGTCCGGTTTTCGTCGACGGCTCTAAAGACTCGACCCGACTGATGCATTTCATCAACTCGGGGCTTTGGAACGTCCGTGTGGTTTTCATGAAACGTGATGGTCGCGCTGTCATGAACTCGTTTAAGAAGCATCGCAAGACGGACGCAGAAGCTGCGACCGAGCGCTGGATCGGCACAACGCGCGAGCTGCAACGCATGCGCGCACGACTGTCAGACTCTGAAGTGCTTGATCTCAAATACGAAGATATGTGCGCCGCGCCGCAGCAGGAAATCACCCGTATCTGGGAGTGGCTGGGCCTCGACAGCGAACCGTTGAACGAGAAAGACTTCAAGTCCGGTGATTTTCATTTGCTCGGCAATGCCATGCGATTGACATCCGTGGGTGAAATTCGCACAGACACGTCGTGGCAGGACAAACTGACCGACGCAGAGAAAACGCACTTCGAGCAACACGCCGGCGCGTTGAACCGTCAGCTAGGATATGGCGATCCGTCGTGAGCAACGGCGATGACGTTGCGCCTGCGTCGCCTGCAGGTGACGCTGCACTAGCGAAAGATCCGACCGGGCAAAAACGACAAGGCAAGAATCTTGCCGTTGGCTGGATCGCCAAAATCTCGATGATCATCTCGGGTTTCGTACTACCGCGTCTGATCAGCGATAACCTGGGCGCCACGCAATTGGGTATCTGGGATTTCGGCTGGTCGCTCGTCGCCTATTTCCGCTTGTTCGGAATGGGACTTGCCAGTGGTTTGAATCGCTACGTAGCACGCTATGACGCGGAGAATGAGCCAGAGCTACTGAAGCAAATTGTCGCAACGGCCGGTGTCATTCAAATTGGCGTCGCACTCATTAC
>JBCBZK010000132.1:0-9790 GCA_039815365.1 Pseudomonadota bacterium
CTGCAGTGTTTTGTTATACGGCGCGTCCTCGGCTAAGACAACCTTCTCTAAATGCTCCAGCTCAGTCACACAGCAAATATCGAGCGTTCGCCATACTCGCCAACCTACTACTAGCCATCTATTCGTAAGACGCACGGATCTTGATTTCAAGGAATCCGGATACTCAAGAACATCAATATACGACGATCGAAAAATACCAGTGGAGCCGAACCGTCCGACAACGCGTTCACGCAATGCGGCGAGAAACCCAATGAACTCGACTTTCGGCATAACAATAGGTTCACGATGGTCGGTCGAAGAAAACGAAAATAGGTAATTACCCGAATCGTCCAAATCTACGAAAAACGCTCCGTTGTCATATTCACAGCGATGATCCAACAGTCTCTTCATAGTGCCGTATAACGCTGATGCTCAGCTGCATGAACGCAGTTGGCGCAGCTCTTGCCTAAGCAAGAGGCGTGACAGATGCCTCGTGTCTGCTGCAGTGATTTGTTATAGGGCGGCATGCTGTAGGTTTCCGTTCCTTCCAATTCTCTCAACCGACAATAGCTGAACGGGCTGCTAACGGCCACTAGCGACCGCCCGCATTCAGTCTTGATCGTCATCTTCAACGAGCCACGACTTATCCAACGCGTCAGTATCGATCAGGTGGCGAACCACTTTCTCCATATGGGCGCGGGAGCAGGTCTGAACGAATAGGTCTGGTGGAAAGGAATATCCGACTGCCAATTCATCAGCATCCCCATCGACCCCGTCAAAGAGACGCTTCATGTAACCGTAAGACCAAACGTTTAGAGCATATCGTCGGCCAGCGACAGTTACCGTCATATTGAAATACTCTGCACCGGCATCCCTCTCTTGGCCTTCCGCGTACTCCTCAAATTCGAGCCACAATTGAAGATTTTCTGAATTCATCGAAGAGGATTGCCAGTGCGCGTAGGAGTTATGACCGGCCGCTGTGGGTCAGTAGTGGACATTTACGACAACGCCAAAGGTCGCCCTATAACGCCGATGCTCAGCTGCGCGAACGTGGCTGGTGCGAGCCTTGCGTATGCAAGGGTCGCGACAGACGCTTCGTGTCTGCTGCAGTGATTTGTTAGACGGCATCACAACTAGCGTCATTCCTAAATTTATGAAAAACGAATCGTGTAACTTTCCCTTCCTCTCTAATCATCTTAATACAAACGTCTTCGCCAACACTAGCGGCAACAGGCATCCAAACGCTTACAGCAAGGTTGGATTCTAACGCTACAACGGAACGCCAACCTCTGCATGTAGATCGCTCAATGCCTGAATACTCACATGTCTCGCTAACATCGATTTTCGAAATACGTCCGGCCAGCGATCGTGCATTCGAGTACTCTTTATGCTCTTCAGCAACTACGTAGTACGGTCTTATTCCAAAAAGCCAAATCGGTGGCGCTGATGCCACAAACACTAGCAACCAAGCCTTCCAATTTTGGATCTTGCGATCAGTCACCTCGAACGCCGTCTAACGCCGATGCTCAGCTGCACGGACGCAGCTGGCGTGGCTCTTGCGCAAGCAAGAGACATGACAGATGCCCCGTGTCTGCTGCAGTGATTTGTTAGGTTGCCTTGAGATCATTCTCATATCTGTCTTTGTATAACGGCCAATCACCACATTCCAAATTATCGGCGACTCTTTTTTCTACCTCAGCGGGTGACACATCTTCAATTCGCAAAACGGGCAGCCCCTCTTGGCAGAGTCGCTTAGACTCTTTATGAAACGCCTGAAAACAGCACCATATTGTCAATACAACTAAGGGATTGTCGGCCTCAGCGGCAGTTTCGGCTTCCGCGAACTTATCGTACAAATTGCTGAGGCGGAATCCATTCTTACCCACCTTCAGTCCGTCTTCAATTGCGATTTCTTTAGGCCAGTAAGCCACCGCACGACGGTACATCTCGGAGAATCGCATAGCATCGAATTTCATCAAGGTATCGGGCATACCTAACACCGATGTTCAGCTGCGCGGGCATGGCGGGCGCGAGCCTTGCGCATGCAAGGGGCGTGACTGACATCCCGTGTCTGCTGCAATGATTTGTTATATGGCGAGCATCCGCGCATATCTCTCATACTAAATCTCGCTTTTGCAACTCTCTCCAGAGTAGCTCTCCAGCTTCTTCAGGCCAAGTCGGCGTCTTGTAACGAGGAGAATGAAAAGATGAGCGAAATACTCTTCTAAATGCATGAGCAGCATCCCGCGAGCTTTGTATGCGACCCAGTTGCTTGGCAATTGCTTTAATCTCGCCCCGGAACTCTGATGCTTCTTCGTCTACGGGCTCAGCCCATGCAAAAGGGCTGCTTGTCCGAAGTACCATCACGACAGCTTCTTCCATGTTTCTCAATAGCGCGTTGGCGTGAGCCATCTAACAACTGATTCTATAGACACTACGACAATCTCGGTGTCGGTGTATCAGGTTGGCGCTGAAGGCATGAATTTCCATATAAGACCTTGATTCGGTATTGGTAAGCGCTTGAGTCGCTAAAGCTTGGCTGAGCAAAAGCGAGCGGCTGCGACAAAAGTCCGTGCTATATAAAAACATATCAACAAAACCAGTTTGCTGCTAGTGCTCTGAATGGGCACATATTTTGTTAATCACGGGAGATTCGCTTTGCGCTAAAACGAGCGCGTGCGCCTAAGCTCCAAGTGACAAGAGTGGTCAATGGGCAGCGAAATGGACGATATCAGATCGAAACTCCCGGATAAACCTGACAGGTTTGTGGATCAGCTGCGTACGACAATTCGTAAAAGAGGGCTCAGTTATTCGACCGAGAAGACTTACGTTCATTGGGTGTTGCGGTTCATTCGCCACTCGGGGATGCGCCATCCGTCGCAGATGGGGCCAGAGGATGTTACAGACTTCCTTGATCATATTTCGGTTGTGGAGCATTGCGCCACGAACACGCAAAGAATCGCACTTAATGCGATGGTCTTTTTGTACGACAAGCATCTCGGTCAAGAGCTGGGGCCGCTCGACTATCAGTACGCGAGAAAGCGACGGCGGATGCCGACCGTGTTCGCCCACGACGAAGCATTAGCAGTGATCCGTCAACTGCGCGGCACGCATGCGATGGTGGGGCGATTGATGTACGGCTCTGGGCTTCGCGTCTCGGAAGCGGTCAGCCTGCGCATCAAAGACCTGGACTTTCGTCATCAGCAACTCATCGTCCGAGATGGCAAAGGCAGCAATGAACGCATGACACTGCTGCCGGCAACACTCTACGAAGACCTGCAACAACAAATTGATACGGTTCGCGCCTTGCATGCTTACGACACACAACGCGGTTACGGCAGCGTCTTCATGCCAGACGCGCTGAACCGCAAATACCCGAACGCATCGCGACAGACACAGTGGCAGTTTCTGTTCCCTGCCCAAAACGTCGCCGAAGATCCGCGCTCCGGCACCATACGCAGACATCACATGCACGCATCAACCATACAACGCGCCGTTGCCAAAGCCATCAAACTGGCGCGCGTCCGTCGCCGCGCGAGCTCGCATACATTTCGTCATTCGTTCGCAACGCGTCTGATCGAAACCGGCTACGACATCAAGCTCGTCCAATCGCTGTTAGGCCATCGCGACATTCGGACGACTGAAATCTACTTGCATGTCGTTCGTAATCGCGGCGGAGCGATCAAGAGCCCGATCGATCGTTAACGCGTGTCCGCGTTACGCGAGATGCCCGACCTTAACGTAGATCAGTGCCCCGTCCTCTTTCGTAAACGGCGTGTGCTGACTCAAATGCGGGCTACGAATCCATGAGCCTTGCGGGTAGACACCATGCTCATCATGGAAGCTCCCCTCGATGACGAAAATCTCCTCGCCACCCCAGTGCTGGTGCGGATTGAACACGGTGTTTGGTGCCCACTTAACGAGCGCGACATGCTCGCCCTCGTAGTCATGCAAAGACATGACCTGCAACCCATCCACGACACCAGGCCGCCATTCGCAGGACCTTGTGTCGATCGTAAACTGAGCCTGATCGTCAGCGGCGAACTGGTGCAGCTTCACAAAAATCGTGCAACCGGCCTCGCCCACCGCCGGTATGTGCGAACTACCGATCGGGTTACGCACATAGGTGCCAGCGGGATACACGGCGTGTTCATCACCGAACGCACCTTCCAGCACAAGAAACTCTTCACCGCCATCATGTGTGTGTGCCGAGAAACGACTACCCGGGGCATAACGCACGAGCGATGTCGCACGCGCGACTTCGTCGCCGATCCGGTCGAGCATCATGCGCTCGACACCCGGCATCGGTGAATCCACCCAAGCATAGTCTGCAGGTCGCACCACGCAGCGCTCGGAAAAATCGGCGCGTAGCTTCATTACATCGCCCGGCTAGTGCGTGCCTTCACGTTGCTGCGCCACTTCCAGCTTCACCTGCTTGATCGGCGTCTTGCCGTTCTGCATGTTGTGGCGTTGCACCAGTGAATTCATTTGGTTGAGCGACACCAACAACGCATACGCGACGAGCAAGTAGCCTTTCTCGTTCATCTCGGCGAGCGTGTCGCCATCGAGATCTTTCATCTTGTCTTCGTCGATCGTATGCAAACCGGTAATGGTCTGAACACTCTCATCCGCATAGCCGACAGAAATATCCACCGCCTTGTACAAATCCAGCGATTCGAGCTTCTTCAGAAACTCGCGTGTCTGAATGTCACGGCCAATGTCGTCGCGCAGCAGACTGCTCACGCGGGTCAGATACCCTGAGTTCGTGCCATCATCATTAAACAACGGCTCGCCCTCTGCTTCCGAGAAATCCTTGCCGTCGTCGCTGATACCCACGGCGTAACCCTGTTCGGTTTCCGGAGCGTTCATCAAGAAGATCGGATAGGTCTGCAACATCGTCGGCACCCACGTGCCTTCCCAGCCTTTGTCGTTGACGAACAGGCTGCTGCCTTGTTCGAAGCTGGTGACCGCCGACAACAGATAGTGCCCGTTCGCGGTATTACGATTGATGAACACCGGCATGTTGGCAACAGCGAAGCCCACCTCGGCAGCGCGCACGTTCAGAATATGCTGAGTGCTGGCGAAGCGGGTTGCGCAGTCTTTGCTGACCTTAAGGTTACGGTGTGTTTCTGTGTTCAGTGGAATGAGTTGGGCCATGGTGTCCTCAAGCGGCGGCTGTGCTGGCGAGCCAGCGTTCAATATATTCACGATGCGGCGGTAGTGAATGCAGCATCTGTTGTGTGAGTTGGTTGTTGCGCTCAATGATACGCTGAGCTTGCGTGGCTTGTCTGTGCAGATGTGAATGCTGGCCGAATTCGGGCCGGAATCCCATCCCGTAGGCGACATATTGATAGCTTGCCGCCGGGAACAACTCAATAGCGCTCTCAAAATCGCCGGCCACCGGGCCGCGCGCGCCCCACACCGCCAGGTCTTCCTGCAAGCTCTCGGGCACGGTCGCTGTATCCGCATGTGCGCGCCAGTACGGCTCCGGCCGTTCGGTCAGCGTGTAGTGCAGCTTCAAAAAGTCGATAATACGGCGCCAGCGATAGTCCATTTGCTGATTAAAGCGTTTCGCTGTAATCGCCATGGTGCTGCGCGTTGGCGGCAGCTTCTCGGCAATGTAGCGGGCCGAGATTTCAACGAGCATGATCGCGGTCGCTTCCAGCGGCTCAACGAACCCGGCCGACATACCCACGCCAACCACGTTGTGTTTCCAGAACGTCTCGCGGTGGCCGGATTGGAACCCAATCTTACGCACGTCAAGATCCTTGCCGGCTGGCCCAATGTAACGCCTCAAATTGCCTTCGGCTTCGGCATCGCTCAGGTACTCGCTTGAGTACACATGACCAACGCCGCGCCGGTGCGTCAAACCGATATCCCAAATCCAACCCGCGTTCTGTGCGGTCGCAACCGTATGACACGCAATCGGGCTGTCCGCAGACGCATAAGGTACGTGCACGGCTAACGCCGAGTCGTTAAACAGAAACTCATCGGCTTGCTTAAATGGCACACCTAACTTCTTGCCGAGCAATACGGACGCGAACCCGGTGCAGTCGACGAACAAATCAGCTGCACGCTCACCACGCTGCTCAAGCAACAGCGAGCGCACACTGCCGTCATCATTCAACACGGCATCCTGGACGGTATCGACAATATGCTCCACGCCCAGATTGTTCACGCAGTGTCGCTTCAACAGATCAGCCAACGCACCCGCATCGACGTGATAGGCATAATTACACGGCCCCGAGAATTCTGACTCGGCAAGCGTACGCGGCGCCAGCCCTGCCTCGCAGACGTCCTGCTGATAATTGGATGCGCTCGCAAAATCCGCGATGTCATCGACATACGGCGCGAGATCCAACTTGCCGTAACCTAACGGCACGGTAAACGGGTGGTAATACGCATCGCCGTTGCCGTGTACCCAGTCGACGAACTTGCCGCCTTGTTTGAACGCGGTGTAACACTCGCGGAAGAACTCGTGCTCTTTGAGCCCGATTTCCTTCACAGTGTTTTTCATCGTCGGCCAGGTGCCCTCGCCGACACCGACGGTGGGAATATCGGACGCCTCGACCAACGCAACGTGCGGCCCATTGCCCGCTTCGTCTTTGTGATAGGCAGCGATGATCGACGCCGTCAGCCAACCGGCCGTGCCACCGCCCACAATCAAAATATTACGAATCTCGTCTGCCATGTCAGACCCTTACGACATAACGGTGAAATATAGTCTCAGAAAAAACGACGGCCCGCGATAGTGCATCGCGAGCCGTCGATTTGACATTGCTTGGTCAGGCAGGCGCAAAGCCTGCCGTCGCAACTATGTCCGCTTACTCAAACGCGCCACGGATACCCACCGCGAAACGAGAACCGTTATCTTCAATGCTGTAGATCTGGTTCGCGAAACGACCGGTTTGCACCAGTTCTTCTTCGGTGATGTTGATACCTTCAACGAATACCGTGAGGTTGTCGTTGATGTCGTAGCTAGCACTCATGTCCCACTGACCGAACGTCTCGGTGTTGATAGGCTCGCCGTTGAAGCCGTTGTCGATTTGACGCAGGAAGCCTTCACGGTTGTTGAATGCCAAACGTGCTTGCCAGCGATCGCGCTCGTAGAACAACACAAGGTTCTGCGAATCGCCAAGGCCTTCAAGTGCGAAGCTCTCGGTGACGTCATTGCCCAGTGACACATTCGAGTCAACGATCGTGGCATTGGCAGTGACACCGAAACCATTCTCGAAGACATGTGTCAGGCCAATTTCGTAGCCGGTCACACGTGCGGACTCGCCGTTCTGCGGGCGCGCAACGCTGTACTGCTCAATCTGACCATTCAGCTCTTCTGTCGTACCGACGACATCAAGACCGGGCTGCGCCGGATCAAGAATGGTGCCAGGCGCACACAGCGGAGAGTTCGTGGTCGAACAACGGAAGCCGTCTGCCGCAGAGCGATCTGCCAGCGTGAAGCCTTCGGTGCCGGTCAACGTCGTAATGAAGTCTTCGACGTCTTTATTGAACAGCGCAAACGAGAATGTGCTCAGCTCGTTGTAGTACCACTCGAACGCGATATCCCAGTTCTCGGCACGGAACGGCTCCAGCTCCTGGTTACCGCCCTGTGCGGTCAGGTTCTGGCGGCGCGGCTCGTTAAACGTCGTTGCTGGTGACAGCTGTGACATCGTTGGGCGCGTCAGTGAGTCGTAACGCAAGAAACGCAAGACCATGTCGTCGCGCACATCCAGTCGTGCACTGAACGTTGGCAACACGTTGGAGTAACTCCCCGCTTCGTTGATGTTCACCGCAGGACCAAACACGTTGCTGAACAGCGTCAAGTCAGTGGTCGGCACAACGTCAGAGATAAAGCTCTGCACCGCATCAACGTTGATATCCGTCTGCGCGTAGCGCGCACCCAGATTAATCGTGACCGGCATGTCTTCTACATTGAATTCCAGCTGGAAGTCGAAGTACAGGCTGGTGACGTCTTCGTTAATGGTATAGCGGTTGTTCTGCAGCGTTGGCACGATCGGGTTACCCGAATCCGCCAGGAAGTCGACATACGCATCACCGTCATAAGTGTAGAACGTGTCGATCAACCCACCGAAGAAGTTGTTCGCTGTAAACGCGCGCAGACCAATCGTGTCGTTAGGCGCAGGTGTACCGTAGCCACAGAACGCACACTGGTTACCGAAGATCTGGAAGCGCGATTTCTCACGTTGCTGGTGATAGGCACCAAACATCGCTTGCGTAAACACTTGTGAGTCAGGCGTGTACACAAAGTCTGCTTTCAGCTCTGTGATCTGGTCTTCGTCAGTCGCAACATTGCCTTTCTCGTTGTAGTGCAGGCGTGTGAGGCTTGCATCAGGCAATGCGCCATTACCGAAACCATCATGCGCAACGGTCGGCGTGCTGCCGGTGCCGTCGAACTGATAGTTGTTGATAATGCCGACAACGTTGAAACGGTCAGCGCCAGCGCGATCGTTTTCAGCATCAGACGTCGACACATCGAACTTGGCGCTCAGCACTTCACTGATTTGCCAATCGAAGTTCAAACCGAAACCGCTAGTCGTGACGTCACGCGAGTTACGCGTTGTCGAGACAAAGTCACTCGCCGGATCGCCACTACCCTGGTGCAGGTCGCGACCCTGGGTGAAGCTGATCAGCGTGTTGGTGGCCGGATCAAGAACACCGGAACCGACGCGATCAGGCTCAAACCATGACGCAAGGTCGGTAACCAACGAGTTCACTTCGAACTTCGTGGCAAACGCATCAAAGCTAACGGTCAGCTCATCGGTCGGCGCGAACTGCAAAACGACCGCAGCATTGGTGCGCTCGCGTTGCTGGTTATCCACAATCTGATCCCAGTTTCGTGGAATAAACGCGTTGGTAAACAATACGCCGTCGTTACGGTTAGAGATCGTTTGGCCAGGACGCCAGCCGGCAGTACCAATCTGGTTGATCTGAACGTCGCGTTCCTGATAGCTCAATGACAGCAACGCACCGAAGCGATCATCGTCCCAGGTGTTGCTGACCAGAATGCCCGCTTGCGGCGCGATTTCTTCCGAGAGGCTTTCATACATGCCTTTCAAAGAACCGCGAATCTGCAACCCTGGCTGGTCAAACGGACGCGCTGTCGAGAGATCGATCGTCGCGCCAATGCCGCCTTCCTGAAGGTTCGGCGTGGATGACTTGTAGACTTTAGCCCCGGAGATCAGGTCTGAGGCAAAGACGTCAAAGTTAAACTCGCGACCACCACTCTCGGTCGCGATCTGACGACCGTTAACCAGTACAGTGTTGAATTGCGGGCCGAAACCGCGAACCGTTACCGCACGGCCTTCGCCGCCTGCGCGATCAATGGAAACACCCGTAATACGTTGTAGCGATTCTGCAACATTAAGATCAGGAAACTTACCGAGATCCTCAGCTGCGATCGCGTCGACGACGCCGTTGGAGTTTCGTTTGATGTCATTTGCGCGTTGCAGACTACCGCGAATACCGGTCACAACGATTTCTTCAATGGCACCGTCTTGCGCGAACGCAACTTGTGTGCCGCCTGTCGCGAGCGCTGTGGACACAGCCGTCGCGAGGGCAGTTTTGCGGATAAAGCTCCGCTTGGCTTGGCTTGCTTTCATGTGCAGCCCCCCTGAGCATGAAAAAAAGTTTTGAACCCAAATTTTAATGTTGCGTCGTCGTTGCGAAGACACAACGGGGTTGATCCTAAGTGATGACTGACCGATAGTAAACAAACGTTTGTACAAATCGAGAGAAGTCCGGGGGGCGCATTTCTCTTGGTGCAGGCGCGCTGTCGAATCAAAGTCGAAAAAAA
>JBCBZK010000129.1:0-10092 GCA_039815365.1 Pseudomonadota bacterium
CCACGCGTTACCGCGAGTATCTGAGCCTTGGCAAAATGGACTATCTGTACGACAAGGTCGGGTTCTACGACACGTTGCGGCCAGTCATGGCAGGCGTCGCTGGCACCGATACATTGGCTGAGGTACACGCGGCTGTTAACGACATTGCCCCACACATGTTGCATTTTCTGGAAAACCACGACGAGCAGCGCATCGCCAGTCCGCCATTTGCGGGCACCGCCGAGGCCGGACGCCCGGGCATGGCGGTCTCAGCGCTGATTCATCGTGGCCCGGCATTAGTCTACTTTGGCCAGGAAGTCGGAGAAGCCGCTACCGGTGACGCTGGTTTCGGTGATCCGACACGGACGACAATCTTTGACTACTGGGGCGTGCCTGCGCATCAAGCATGGATGAACGGCGGCCGTTTTGATGGTGGCCAACTGAGTGACGCACAACGATCCCTGCGTGCGTTCTATGGACGTCTGTTGCGACTCGCCAGCACACACCCGACGATGCAAGGCGACTATGCATCACTGCATGCCTACAACCGCGAACGCACGACTGCCTATACCGATAAGATGTTCAGCTTTGCACGCTGGAATGCGGATGGCGCGCTGATCGTCATTGCGAGTTTCGACCGCGACAAAACGCACAAGCTAACACTTCAGATTCCGATTGAGCTGATCCAGCAATGGCAGCTAGAACCAGGCCAGTACGCGTTGACGGATACGCTTGGCGATATCGACGCTCAGCTGTCCGTCGATGCGCGTGGCGGTGCGGTTGAGTTAACGCTGGCACCGTTTGGTGCGCATGCGTTCACGCTAGGGTCGCAGTAGACGACCCGGGCAACGCTAAACGCTCGTTAGCCAACCGTGTTTGTCATCGCGCCGACCACAGTGGATGTCCGCCAGTGCATCGCGCAACTTGAGCGTGCTCGAAAAATCGCTACCCGAGTTCACCGCATAGCGCTTGTCCTGAAAAATCATTTCACCGATTGGCGTCAGACTCGCTGCAGTGCCCGACAGCGCTGCATCATGATCGGAAATCAAGGTCAGCAAATCATCCACTGTAAAGTCACGTTCGGCAACATCGTAGCCTAAGTCTTTGGCAATCGTCAGCGTCGATGCACGTGTCATCCCGTGCAGGAAGCTCGCATCAAGCGGTTTGGTCAAAACGCTGTCCTCGCCGATGATCAGAAAATTAGCAGCGCCCGTTTCCTGAACGTCCGATGTCGGGCAAAACAGCACTTGGTCAACACCATACTTGGCCTTCGCGTCTAGCGTCGGTGACAGCGCAGCGGCGTAGTTGCCACCCGTTTTCGTGCTGCCCAACTGACGGGTCGAACGTGCGTTCTGATCGTCAATCAGAATCTTGAGCGGCTTCATGCCACCGGCAAAGTAGTCGCCAACTGGCGATGCCAGAACAAACAACATTGCCTCAGTGCTCGGCGACGCTGCCGCGCCAATGTTCTGGAGCGTGCCGATCAGTGTTGGTCGCAAGTACAGCGCGCCCGGATACGCCGGCACAGCATCTCGGCTGGCATCGACGAGGCTGAGCACCATGTCACGCAAAATATCTGCATCGGGCACCGGCAATCGCAATGAGGCGGCGCTCTTTTGCATCCGCGCAACATGATCATTCAGACGGAATACGTGTACCGAACCATCTTCCCAACGATAGGCCTTGAAACCTTCGAAGCATGTGCTCGCGTAGTGCAACACATGTGACGCAGGATGCATCGGAATCGGTGCCAGCGGTTGTAAGCCATCCTTGTGCCAGGCGTCATTGACATAACGTGCAACACTGAACTGGTCGCAAAACTCTGTTCCAAACACACTCATCGCGATATCTCGTGGCCGCAGCCTGTGGGTCGTAAGAGCGGTAAGGTTAACTGCGCAAACTGACCGGCTCAAGCACTGTGAGCTATCGCGACCGCGCCTGATCTACAGCGCGCGCTGCCATAACGCGAACCAACTGACCGCGGTAGGCAGCATCCGCATGCAGATCTTCGTTGAAGTCTTCGGTGGACACCTCGACATCATCCAGCGCAATGCCTTCAAAACGTGCTGTCAGGCGTTGCTCGAGAGTCGACTCGCGGTAGACGCAGGCGGCCGCGCCCGTCACACCAACGCGTACCTGCCCGCCGAGACGCGCGACGAAAACGCCGGCCATCGCGTAGCCAGAAGCAGGGTTGGGAAATTTTGCATAGGCGGCAGTGATGCACTTGGGAAACACAACGGCAGTGATTAACTCATCGTCGGCCAGCGCGGTCTCGAACATGCCACTAAAGAAATCGGCGGCACTGATCTCGCGTCGGTCGGTGTGCACCACCGCTTGCAACGCGACAAGTGCCGCTGGATAGTCGGCCGCCGGGTCATTGTTGGCAATTGAACCACCCAGCGTACCGCGATGACGCACTTGCGCATCTCCGATACCGTGGGCTAACTCTGCCAGGGCTGGGAGATGCTCGCGAACCAGCGCGCTCTGTGCGACCGAGGCATGCGTTGCCATTGCACCGACGCGGATCGCATCGGCGCTCGCATCAATGCCGTGCAAGGCTGCGATCGCAGACAAGTCGACCAGATCCGACGGTGCGGCAAGGCGTTGCTTTAGCGTTGGCAACAACGTCATCCCGCCGGCAAGCAACTGCGCCTCGTCGGATTGCTGCAATTGCGCAATAGCCGCCTCAATCGTCGTCGGCGCGTGATAGTCAAACGCATGCATTAGCGAATACCCGCTTTGGCAGCAGCGCGCACGGCATTGACGATGTACTGGTAACCGGTGCAGCGACACAAATTCCCATCCAGCCACTCACGAATATCGCTATCACTAGGGTCCGGGTGCTGCTGCAACAAATCAACGGCGCTCATGATCATGCCCGGCGTACAAAACCCGCACTGCAGACCATGATGTTCCTTGAACATCGCTTGCACCGGGTGCAACTGACCATCTTTCGCCAAGCCTTCAATGGTCGTGACGTGTGTCCCATCCGCTTGCACGGCTAACAGCGTGCAGCTTTTGATAGAACGACCGTCAAGATGCACAACGCAGGCTCCACACTGGCTTGTTTCACAACCGACGTGCGTGCCCGTCAAAGTGAGCTGCTCACGCAAAAACTCAACCAGTAACATGCGCGGTTCAACGTCCACTGTGTGCTCTGTGCCATTGACCGTCAGTGTGATCGTTTTTGTCATCATGATGTGCTTATGCCAGAAAGGCGACGAGAAACGCAACGACGGCAGCGACTAACGCGTACACCCAGGTTGGCGTCTTGCTGCGAGCGTCGGTTGCGTTGTTGTCTTGCGCAAAAGCGTCAGCGGGCGTCGGGCCGTTCACAACCGTTGCGAACGCATCGAAGAAATCGTCAGCAGTTTTGCGTGTCGCACCAACAACCATTCTTGAACCGATCTGTGCAAGCTTGCCGCCTACTTTAAGGTCTGCCGCGTAGGTGAGCCGAGTGCCGGCAGGATCTTCGTGCAAACAGACCTTGGCGCTGCCTTTGCCGAAGCCAGCGGCGCCGGATTTGGCGTTGCCACTGATCGTGTAGTGTTCTGGTGGTGACAAATCTTCCAGCGCAATATCCGCATTGAACGTCGCTTTGACCGGCCCAATGGCAGCTTTCACGACCGCTTTAAAGGTGTCTTGTCCGGCAGCCTCCAGCGACTCGCAGCCAGGTATGCATTGACGCAGTACCGCCGGATCGTTGAGCTTCTGCCACACAACATCGCGTGTCGCGTGCAGCGTGTATTCACCCTCTACCTGCATCGTTTACTCTCTTGCCAAAACACCACAACGAGCGACTAAGCGCCTTCTGCCAATAGATCGCTCAGCTCCCTGACTCTTTCAAGCATGACGAACGTTGCGTCGGCATTGCGCCAGATCTCGCGCGCCCTGTCCAAAGACGCTCTTGCCTCTGCGATATTGCCTAAAGCGGCGTAGGTTTGCGCCAGACGCAAATGCGCGACACCGTGGCCCGGAAACGACTTCACAACCGACAACAAACCGTCGAGAGCCGCTTGTGGGTTGCCTGCCTGTCGCAGCAAGTCGTACATATCCGTGCGCATGTTGAACATCCCGGACGAGTCGACAACGTTCAGCACCGATGCGTTCGTTAGTACCAGTGCCTGGTTGATGTGCGTGACTGCGGCGTCCACATCTTCGAGATACATCATCTCCTGAGCTTTCATGGTGTGAATCATGAGCCGCAAATTGTCATTGGTCTGATTGCCAATGAACTTCTCAAGCTCACGCATTGAGCGTTGGAAGCCCTCAACATCGTCATACATCGAATACACGGCCAAGTCGTAGAAATGCAGGTACGACGGCCACGGCTCTTGCAACTTGCTGCGCTGTTCGTCGAGCGCATCGGTAATGGCTTTTGCCGAGGCACCCAGCTGCAATGGCAACGTCGCACGCTGCGGCGCAAAGGTGATTGCGTATAACAAAGGGCCCAGCTCAGTGGTGGCGACTTGCTCGTACTGATCCATGACAGTGATCAGCTCGGAATAACGACCGACCAATCCGTAGAGCTCCGCTGACTTGTTCAGAATCTGCATCTGTTGTGCATTGGTCAAATTAGACGTATCGATTTGTTCAAGCGTTTCTTCTGCGAGACCGAAGTCACCGCGTCGCATCAAAACGCTAATCGAGCCCATCACGGGTGTTAGCGACTTGTCATCAAGATAACGTGCCTTCTGGTAGGCATCGAGCGCGCCATCGAAATCGAGGGCGTCAGAGCGGATTCGCGCTAATTGCACGAACGCTGCTGTGTTATCAGGCTCTAACTCAAGCAATTGCTCAACGTAGTCGCTCGCGGCATCAAGATTACCGCGTTGTTGTTCAATGCTGGCCGCTAAACCTAACGTGTTGGTTGCTGCCGGGTTTAACTCCCGTACGCGCGCCAAAGCGCGCAGCGCTTCGTCCAAGTCGAGCGATGCCATGCGGTTGAACCGAGCAAGATCAAGATACGCCGCCTCATTGTTCGGGTCTGTCACTGTCCATGTGCGAGCGATGTCTCTGGCAGCCAACAGATCATTGCCAATCGCAGCGCGGGCAATTTTCAGCCGGAACTCGGTGTCGCGAGATAAACGAAAATCGTACTTCAACGCCGTATCGATCGAAGCAATTGCAGGCTGGCTATTGCCATTGAGATAGTGCGTGATGCCCAGAATGCCGTGCGCCTCGGCAAACATCGGGTCTTTCTCAACAGCGGCTTCGAGTTCGGCGAGCGCTTGCGCAGCATCCTGATCAATATCGCTCGCAATGCGCGCATCGACATAATGGTAGACAGCGTCGACAGAATCGCTCATCGATTCCTCCATCGGCAAGTCCTGCACCTCTGGTGCATCGTCGAACGCCTCGAGCACCGCTGCCTGAAGCTCTGCCGAAACCGTGTCAGCTATCGCAACAATTCCGTCCGATTCCCCTACTTGTTCACCGGATAACACCGCTTGACCGGTATTCACATCACGCAGCTCGTAGGTAAACTTGAGAGCACCTTCGGCGGTGTCTTCGACGTTGCCGCGCAACAAATAGTTGTATTGCCGCAGCTCGGCCTCGCGCAGTTGCACCGACAATGGCTCGTTGATCATGCGGTCAAAACCGTCACGCCGCAGATTCTCCATCAAACCACCGATGCTGAACGGCGTGCGTACGACAAAACCACTGCTGGCGCGATCCATGTCCTCGGCAATCAAAAACGGCAGCGCATAGCCGATTCTGTCTGGAGCATCCGCGGTACGGTTGCGCCAAAAAAAGATCATCACCCGCTGGACACGCGCGCGCGCCGCGATGGGCTCCGCTTCGTCAACCAAAGGATTATTGGCGGCAGTTTCAACGCTTGTTGGCGGCGCGGGTGGATTCGCCACCATGTAGGCGACACCTGCGGCAGCGAGCACCACATTAACGGGAACCCAGATCTTATCCAGTGGTCGTGCAACATCTTTACCCGGCGCGCCGAAGCGCCACGCCAACAGCGCAACAGACGGCAGCAGAATCGCCAGGAACACAAACAGGAACGCAGGCAGTCTTGCCGGCAGCGAAAACTGATCAATCAGCCAGTTTCCAATCTCAATCCCGAGCCAAACGCCGGCGATGTAAAGACCCAGAAGCTGTGGTACCCGTCGATGGATAAGCTCGGCGAAAAATCCGCGCTCATTGCTCATAAAAACTCCGAAATGATGCGCTGTAATTCGACATGCGCGCGCAAATGGTTGCGCATGGAATAAAAAACGCTACTGCAGTGCACAAAATACGTGTCGCAGACGGCTTCGACAAGGGAAATCGCGATTAGTTGGCGTGATGCAGCCTCTCAGGTGATGAGCAATATCGACAGCACAAATACACCTAATAGCGTTGTTTGCAGCACAATGGCGATTATCGGACGCGCGCCGAGCGCCAGCATGCCGGACACCGACGTCTTGACGCCTAACGCGGCAACCGCAACGACCAGGCAATACGCAGCCGTCTGCGTCAGGGTTTGCTGAACATATGTGGGAATGAGCCCCAGCGTATTCACCAACATTAAGACGACAAACGCTATCAGGAAAAACGGCAGACTTGGCACGGGCTTGCCGTCAGCGTCTTTCTCGCCGCGATTGAACAACCAGGCGATCAGCGCGACTGCCGGTACCAGACAGGCGACACGCATCAGCTTTACGAGTGTCGCGGTATCGCGCGTTTCCGGCGACACCATAGCGCCGGCAGCGACGACTTGCGCAACGTCATGGATGCTTGCCCCCAAGAAAATACCGGCGGTGTGCATATCCATCGACAGCCACTCGGCGATCAACGGATAGAGCACCATAGCCACAGTACTGAGCGCCGTCACACCGACTACCGTCAGGATTGTCTGGCGCTCGCTTTGATCATGGGTTGGCAACACTGCGGCAATCGCCAACGCCGCCGATGCGCCGCAGATCGCCACGGCACCCGCGCTCAGCACGGCAAATCCGGGTTGCAGTCCTAGCCAGCGACCAATCGCAACGCCGGCTGTCAGCGTCAGCGTGACACCCGCAACAATCAACAAAACCGTTGGCACGCCGAGCGCAGAAACATCCACTAGTGTGAGTCGTGCGCCGAGCAAAGCAACGCCGAATCGCAACACGCGCCTGGAACAGAAAGCGATTCCCGGAGCGACGGCCGGCTTTGCGGATAACGCATGGGCCAGCATTCCAAGCAGCAGTGCATACAACATCACTGCGCCGCCAAACTGCAGCTCGGCCATACTCGCTACAACCGCAATCACGATCGCAAGCAGAGATCCTGGCATCAGCAGCCGCACTTGTCGTAACCGAGTCCCCGATTCAGACATCGGGCAGATCGGTACAACGCGCGAGGATCTCGCTCAGCGCGCTATCGGCATCAATTGCCGCTTGGTCGAACACCGCGTCGGCGTGCACGGCGGAAGGTGCAACGAAGCGTTGGTGCATGGGTTCGACCTGACTGTCAAACTGTGCGACAACGTTATCCGGCGCACGGCCGCGTTCGGCGACATCGCGGCGCAAGCGGCGCGCCAGCCGCTGATCGCGAGGGCACCGGATGTAAACAGCGTAATCGATAACCTCGCGCACACCGGGATCAGTGAGGATCAAAATACCGTCGAGCAAGACAATGGGTTTTGGTGCAATCGGTTTCTCACGCCCTGCAATGCGCGTATGGCTGGCAAAATCATAATGGGGTGAGTGCACGATTTCGCCACGCTTGAGCTTCGCAAGATCCTGCGCCAACAGCTCAAAATCAATCGCCTGCGGATGATCAAAATTGAACTTGAGATTGTCGCGCTGCGCGTCGGGCTGGCTGTGGTAATAATCATCCTGCAGCATGACCGCACAGGTGTCGGCGCCTAACGTGCGCGCCAATGCGTTGCCCAGTCGGGTCTTGCCCGAACAGCTGCCACCGCTGACACCAATGATCATCGAATGCTTCATTGGCGCGTATTGTGTCCGAAGCCGTCGCGCGATGCTATGCCGTCAACCACTCAATGACTGGTAAGCTGCCGCCAACGATAACGATGAGGGGAAGCGTCATGGATATTTCACTGCTGTGCGTGGCCGTACTTGGCCTACTGCTGGTCGGCCTGGGGTTTGGCGTTTCAATGCAACGGCGCAAAGCGGGCGTTAGCATCGGAATCCCGGACGATCCGGCATCCGGATTGCTCAAATACGGGCGCGCTCACGCGAATACGGCCGAATACGCACCGATCCTCGCGCTGATGATCTATGCCTTAGGCCGTGTCCCGCAACCACACTGGGTCATCGCATTGATGTTGCTCGCGACGGCATCGCGAATTGTTTTTGCGGCAGGCATGATACTGCCGGCATCCCTAGCCAAACCGAACCGGTTACGTTTTTTCGGTGCCGTTGGCACCTATCTTTTCGGGCTGGCGCTCGGGGTTACGCTGCTCATACAGGCACTATGAAAAAAGCCGCTGCGTTGCCAATAAACAACGCAGCGGCTGATCTTTGGTGTGGTGCGCACGAGTGCGAATCACACCGATCTGATGAGATCAGACCTTACATCTTGAGTCCCAAAGACTTGGCGACATCAATAGCGATGTAGTTAGAGCCAATCGGCAAACCGGTGGCTTTCGCGTAAGCATTCGCTGCTGACAGCGTTGCCGGACCGAAAACACCATCAACGCCCGCTTTGTAGTAGCCTTTTTTCTCAAGTGCAGTTTGCAGCTGAGTGACGTTGGTGCGGTTCAGGTTGACGTCACACACGACTTCACGCCAGTCGAGAATCGCGTCAGAAACCATCTTACGTTTCGTGACGTCCGTGTACTGAGCCGGGATCGCGATGCGACGCTCAGAAGCAGGTGAAACTTCGCGCGTTACTTTGATCGTGTCGTATTCAGCTGGAATCGTGATTTCACGCGTCGTTGCTGGCTTGACCATAACCGTTTTCTTGATCGTGTCGTATACCGCCGGGATCGTGACTTCACGTGTACGAGCCGGTGTATCAACAACCTGTTGCGTAACAGTCTTGTAAACCGCCGGTACTTCTACCAAACACATGATTTCGCCTGTGTCAGTCGTACGTGAGTCAACAACACCGCTGTAGCCCGAAGCAGGCCCGCGCTTCCATTCGGTGCGTGCTGGCGTGACCAAAACGCGTTCGCTGGCCGTCTTGAACGATGCTGGCACTTGCTCGATACGCTTCGATGCTGGCTTCACCAACACACGCTCTTCAACGGTTTCAAACGTTGCCGGAATCACTTCCAGGCGCGAAGACGCTTCACGCACCAATACACGCTCTGTAACGGTATCGAATTTGGCAGGGACAATTTCAACGCGCTCGCTGGCTTGCTTCAGAAGCACGGTCTCAGTAGAGACGTTGTATTTCGCCGGCGTGAGGATGCGTGCATAGCAACGGCCAGCCTCTGCATTCGGCGGAAACAGCTCTGAGCTCATGCCACCGGTGCTGGCGGTCGTCATCGTTGCTGATTGCGACTGTGCGTTACGCATCGCGCGTTCTTGATCAGCCATCGCGCGCTTCAGCGCGGCAATTTCTTGTTGCTGCTTGGTGATTGTCATCGTGTCTGCGCTGTTCGAAGCAGCGACAGTCGTTGTGTCTTGCTGCGCGGCGCAACCGCCGAGAATCAGTGCACCGGCCAGAACACCGGCTTTGGTGAGTTGTTGAATGTTCATGTGTGATCGCTCCCTTGCGTTCTCTTTGTTGTGTTCGCCGGTATGGTTTCAACTGCACCAAGACGACGCAAACGCATAACCTCCACAAAATGGCGACACACGCGTCGAAAACCGTCTCAGAGCGAAGAAATTGGTATGAACGCCTGACTTGACCTGTGTGGTGAAACTCGCTGAAACCCCTGCGTCACAAAGCGTTTGAGCGCTTTAGCAACGGCCGTACGAACCTAGACAAGACCCGAAATTGGGATTGTTAAATAAAGGAAACGATATGTTAACTATTGTCATGTTGGTGCATATAGCGCACTGATTTGGAAAATTGCGCGCCGCAGCATTAGCGTGCAGAAAGAACCTCGCGATGATTATGCTAATCTCGCGCCTCGCAACCCAGAACAAGCGAGTCAAAATCCATGCAATATCTCCACACAATGATCCGAGTTGCAGATCTCGACGCATCACTGAATTTCTA
>JBCBZK010000078.1:0-15896 GCA_039815365.1 Pseudomonadota bacterium
ACAGCGAGCGCCTTATTCCATGCAAACAACTTCGGTGCAGGCACAGGCATAGGGTTAACACGCGCGTAAAAATGATCTGGCAGCGCAGCGTAACTGTTACTCAAACGTGTATTGGTAATAGCGAGCTTCCGGTATAACTATTCTGCTGCTTTGGAACTACCCAGCATGCGGTGATCCTCGCGTAGCGCCTTAAACAAACCAACGCACATCATTAACAGTACCACGCCAAACGGCAAGCCGATCGACACCGTCAACGCCTGTAGCGATGCCATCCCACCACCGACTAGCAGCGCGATCGCAACCATCCCGGACAGCAGGCACCAAAACACACGTTGCTGCACAGGAGCATCAAGTTTGCCGCCAGCGGTAATGGTATCCATTACCAGCGACCCCGAGTCCGCCGATGTGATAAAGAAAATCGCGATCAAACAAACGCTGAACATCGATACGATTTCGTTGAACGGAAGATCTTCCAGCATCTTGAACAACGCAAGCTCAGGGGCAGCGTTCGCCACGCCCATGTAGCCCGTTTCGAGATACTGATGCAAGGCTGTACCACCGAACGTTGACATCCAAACCAGGCCGATAATGGTCGGCACGATCAGTGCCCACGTGATGAATTCGCGTACCGTGCGGCCACGACTCACACGCGCAATGAACATTCCAACGAATGGCGACCAGGAAATCCACCAGGCCCAGTAGAACGTCGTCCATCCATGTAAGAACGCATCGTCATCACGACCGACCCAATTGCTAAGCTCAGGCAGGTAGCGAAAGTAATCAATGACGGAATCACCGATCGTTGTGAAAATAACGGCAGTCGGACCGGCGACGAGCACAAAAAACAACAACAGTGCTGCGAGCACCATGTTGAATTCGCTCAGTCGCTTAACCCCTTTGTCCAATCCGGCAACCACCGACACAAGCGCTGTACCAATGATGATAACGATCAAGACAATTTTGGTAGTGGTCGTCACAGGCACATCGAACAAGTAGTTCAGACCGCCGGATATTTGCTCCGCGCCATAACCGAGCGAGACTGACAAACCAAACAACGTCGCTAATACCGCAACGATATCGATGACATGACCCAACCGACCCCAAACAGCAGTGCCAAATAGCGGAAAGAATGCCGAACGCAACGTCAGCGGCATACCTCTGTTAAAGCAAAAGAAAGCCAACGACAAACCGACGACTGCGTAAATAGCCCACGCATGTAAACCCCAATGCAAAATTGCGGCCGACATGCCCGCGGCACGCGCCGTCTCAACATCCGCAGGATCGATGCCTAGTGGCGGTTTCAGTGTGTGAGTAATGGGTTCCAGTACACCGAAGAACATCAAGCCGATACCGACGCCTGCAGCGAACAGCATCGCAAGCCACGCCGGATAACCGTAGTCAGCCGTTGCGGAAGGCCCACCTAAGCGCACCTTACCGAGTGGCGATAACGCGACCAGAATGCAAAACAACACGAAAATGTTTGCGCTGATGACGAAGAACCAATCGAACGTCGAGGTCGCCCAACTTCTAAGGTCGGCGAAGATCACGCTGGCTTGCTCTTGAAACAGCAGCGTTCCAATAACGAGCAGGACAGCAAGTGCTGCGGAGATCGCGAATACCGGATTGTGAATGTCGAGCCCCATGACTTCTACATTGTGCTCACCAATCTCATGGCCGCAGTCGATGTTGTTGGTTTCATTCACAATGCAGATAGCCTTGTAGGGTTCTTGTTGTTGTAGTCATACGCTTGCGATCTCGTAGCGCTCTCGCACGTTTGAGCCCAATGCTGACTTGAGCGGCCCAAGCCAGGGCTCAAAATGCCGCCACTCTTCGAGCCCAGTGGTATAAATAGGTTGGCGCACTTGCTCTGAGCTTGGTGTTCGAACAGATCTTTTGTTGCGATAAAAATCGACACAAGCAGTCTCAAACTCGAGGCCGCAATGATCAAGGATGCGTCGCACCTGTGTTTCGATATCGGCAACCACATCTTCATAGTTCACGCGCAGGATTTTGCCAGGCAAGACCGCATCCCAGTGATCCATGAGGCTCACGTAATCGCGGTAGTACTGACCGACGTCAGACAAATCGTAAGTAAACTCCTGGCCTTCAGCGAACAATTGTTTGAAACCGCTGAAACAACAGGCCATCGGGTGGCGACGCGCGTCAATGATACGCGCGTTTGGCAGCATCAGGTGAATTAACCCAATATGCCGGAAATTGTTCGGCATCTTGTCGATAAATGATGGTGCATCTTGCCGGTGGATTCGCGTGTCCTCAATGAACTGAATCCCATGACGCTCGAAATCCTCTGAAGACAGCGTCTCTAATATGTCTGGATAAGGCGGCTTGTCGCTATCGCGCCCTGCCCGTCGCATCGATTGCGACAGCGACAGTATATTGGGCAACTCCAATGTCCCGTCGACCTGCGAGTGCGAGGCGAGGATTTGCTCCAGCAACGTTGAACCAGCGCGAGGCAAACCGAGTATAAAGATAGGGTCTGGCGCATCATGACCATAACCAGACCGCTGGTCGAAGAATGCCCGCGTACACACAGTACGTTGCGCTGCGAAATCCTCCGCCATACGTTCGGCGTCATAACGGCTCTGCGCTTTTTTCAAACCATTGCCAGTAACGTAGTGCTCAAACGCCGTCTTATAGTCCCCTCGATCCTCGTGCGCCTTGCCTAAAGCGAAACTCAAGTGGACGCGATCCATGTAGCCACTATTGGCGCCGCGCTCGCGAGCATGCATCGCCTCCATTTCGGCATCAGAGAATTCGTAGACTTTGAGATTAGCCAAAGCGTAGTACGCTTCACCGTGCTGCGGCGCACTGGCAATGGCGGCACGATAGGCGGCAACGGCATCATCGTATTGCCCCATCGTCTTGAACGCATGTCCTTTCGATGTCAGCGTCACCGGATCATTCGGTAGCGTTGCTAGTACTGCGTCGAAGAGCGCTAGTGCATCCGCATAGTCGCCGGTCTGCATGCACTCGATCGCGTGGATCGATTGAAACTGTGGGTTGTTTGGCGCCGTAGCGAGCAACAGCCTAGCTTCTTCCAAAGCGGCAGCAAACTTCTGGCGTTTTCGCAAAATCTGAATATAGTCGATGCGAACCCGAACGTTACTCGGGTCCAATGAGCGCGCACTGCGCAACAAAAACTCTGCGTCATCAAGCACGCCCAGTCGTAAGCCGATGTCGGCTAACAAACGCATGGCTTCAGTGTCACGTGGACTCTTCTGCAGATAACGCCGACACAGGTCCTCTGCTTTAAGCACGGCGCCCTGACCGATGAGATCAATGACACTCACAAGCGGCGGCGCCAGTTGTTGCAGATAGTCCAACTGAGCAGCAACCTGTCGCGCTTCCAGATCACCGCTGGCTGTCGCGGATAAAATTCGATGCTGTTGCTTCCAGCTTGCCACCAATGCCGGATTCAACCGAGTTGCCCGTTGATAGGCAAACAAGGCGTCACTGTCCGCGCCCGCGTCGCGCAAAGCGTGCCCCTCTTCCTGATGCGCCCGAGCGTGCTCTGGTGCCAAACGCTTTAGTCGCTCGAGCGTCGCTAGCGCATCATCGAATCGTCGCGACAAACGCTCGCAAACGGCTCGCAGGTACAACGCGTCCACCGACTCTCGCAGCTCATCCGACAGACCTTCGAGACTCAGCAGTGCGGCGTCGTACTGGTGGGCGACGATATGCTCCTGAATAGACTGGAGCGTTGGGCTGGTTTGTGCTGCCTGCATAACGGTCTGGACACCCAACACGGCGCCCCTAAGAGCGCCGTGTTGTACCTAGCGGTAGGTCAAGAATCAGAAATAAAAGTTTGTCCGAATGCCAAATGTCATCGGTTGAGCGTAGGTGACCTGCGTGCGATCAAAAACAAAATTTCGCGCGACTTCGGCGCGCTCATCGGTGAGGTTGTTGATAAACAATTCCGCATCCCACGAGCCACCACTAACGCCGGCAGAAATCGATGCCATAAACCAGCTGTCAATCGTGTCGCGATTGATCGTGACGATGTCGCTGAATGATTCTGCCGACCAACTCACGCCCGGCATGATGTGCGCATCCAGACTCGCCGTCATTGGCCACGCGTAGCGCGCTCGAATCGTGCCCTGGAATTCGGGTGCGAATGCAAGCTCGTCGCCTTCGCGCACATCATTCGTTGGCGTCAGAACATCCGTAATCTTGGTATCAAGAATTGAGAATGCCGCCGTTACAGTCAGTCGATCAGAAAACGCTGGCAACCAAGTCATGTCACCTTCGATACCAAGCACCTCTGCGTTCGCCGCATTGTCAGAGAAAAACAAATTGGTGATGCTCGGATCAAAAATAGTCGTTTGGAGCTTCTCGATGTCGACGAAAAACGCGGCCGCGTTCACTTGCAACGTACCGTCAAGGAATGTCGACTTACTACCAATCTCGAAATTGGTAACGTCATCTGTATCCAGCGCAAACGGTACAGTGAACGTACCGGCAGCGTTCTGTGCGCCACCCGGACGGTTCAACAGACCGGGGCGAAAACCTTCAGAGATCGTTGCGTAGTACATCTGATCATCGTTCGGACGCCATGTACCCGTCACTTTGAAAATAACGCCATCGGTTGCCGCCGTGTCCGGTGCGCCGAGTGCGTTGCCCGGCGCGAACTGGGTCGAAATATTCGTACCAAAGGCCTGTGCGTCTGTCGTTGCACCGAAGTTAAAGAAAGACGAGTTCGCGCTGCCTTCCAAATCCACTTCTATGTCATAAAAACGCGCGCCAACTGTCAGCGCAAATTGATCGGTGAAGTCATACGACACCTCACCGAACACACCTAACTGCTCGTCGGTACGCAACACATCGTTGCGGAAGATAACGCCGGCCGGGAAAGGCCCCGGATCAGAGAAATAGCCCGCGCCCGCATTGCCCACCAAACCTGTCACCGACGGATTCGTTAGTGGGAAGTTCGGTCCGAAACCGGTTGTGACGCCATCAAACGAAATAGCATTGACCGAATTCGGATAAGTGAAATCATTGAGCTCGGCAAGCTCGAGTTTCTGATAAAACGCACCACCGGTAAATCGCAGTGATTTTGACTGATCGGTCGTCAAACGAAACTCGTGCGAGATGGACTCAACGTTTGTCTGACTGTCGACAAACAAGTTCGGTGCCTGGCAGGTTCCGGTCGGGCCGCCTGCGCCTGGATAGGTGACGCTGCCATCACAAATGTAGTACGGCAGATATTGGCCCACGAACAAGTAACCGGTGTAATCCACGATCTGATCGGTTTCGCGATCCGTGAATGCGCCTGTGTAGAGCACTTCAAGTTCGCCGAACAGCGCAGACGCCGTCCACGATGTGTTTGAGAAAGAGTCTTCAATCGTATCCTGGCTAAAGCGCTCGACTTGAAGATCACCGACACCGGGGTCAGAGAAGAAAACGCCGTCCGAATCCAGATCCTGAATCGTGTGCGCAATATCGAAACGCCAGCGATCGTTAGGCGCCCAACGCGCGCTGACGCGACCACCGGTGTAGGTTGATTCGTTAAAGTCCTCTTCAACCAAATTGTTGTTCGTCGCCTCGAGGAACGTGACGTTGCTCAAATCGGCCGTGGACTGGAAGCCGGCGCGAGCAGCTGACACCACTTCGCCGTTCGCGCGCATCGTGCCGGCAGCTCTAAAGCGCGCGCTGTCTGCTGCGGTTCTGGTGCCTGCAACGTTGTCGATCCAACCACCTTTGTTGTCGTTATAGACAACACCACGAAGTGCAAACGTATCGTTAACCGAATAGTTCAGCATGGCTTCGATGTTGCTCGAAACGCCACCGTCCTTGATCGAACTTGCGCCGACACTCACGCTACCGTAAGTGTCGCCAAACTCGGGCTTGTTCGTGATTAACCGCACGTTGCCTGCCTGCGAGCTACCACCGAACAACGTGCCTTGCGGACCGGACAGCACTTCAATGCGCTGCAAATCGGCAGCGTAAACATCGAGGTTGCGACCCGGTTGCGCCAGTGGTTGGTCGTCCAGATAGAACGCAACGTTAGGCGACAGACCTGCGACGCCGGCCGTTGTCAGGTTGGGTGTTGTCGATGCAACACCGCGAATGTAAATCGTGTTTTGGCCTGGCCCGCTGCCGCCAGCTGTGACGCTAGGCAGTTGCAAAACGTAGTCCGAGAAATTTGTGATGCCGAGCTGCTCAAGCTCTTTGGAACCAAGCGCGGAGACAGCAATGGGAACATCCTGAAGGGATTCTTCAACCTTTGTCGCTGTGACCGTGATTTCTTCAATTTTGCGTTTGTTGGGTGCGTCTTGCGCAATTGCAGCTGAAGTACTAAGCGCTGCGGCGACTGCGATAGATATCGCTGTGCGTCTTGGATTTAAGCCTAATGGCATAACGTTTTTGCCCTTTTTTTGCAGTTTCGGATGCGTTAAAGGCGAAATACCATAACACACCAGACGACGCTGTTGCCCAAACGCCACATGTTGCTTGAGAGCAATAGCGGTAAACTTTTGTGAATCGGCTTACGCATCAGCAGACAAAAAACGATGAATTTTGAAGTTATTTTCAGCGTTTGTTCAACGCTCGCCATGATCGGTTGGATAGCACTGATTGTTTCGCCGAAACGTTGGCGCTGGTTGCTTGCAACAACAGGTTTGATCATCCCTGGCACGCTCGCCATTATCTATGCAGCGCTTATCCTGCCTTCGTTTGGTGATAGCGAAGGCGGGTTCGGATCGTTAGCTGCGGTGCGCTTGTTGTTCGCAAGCGATGCTGCTTTGCTCGCCGGTTGGTTGCACTATCTGGCATTCGATCTTGCGATTGGCACGTACATCGCGATGACATCGGATCGCCTCGGAATCCTGCGATTGGTACAAGTGCCCATTTTGTTGCTGACGTTCCTGCTGGGTCCGATTGGTTACCTGCTTTTCATGCTTATGCGCGCGATAACAAACAAAAAGACACTGAATGCTGATGTTTGAGACCACACGTGGGGAGCGCTATACGTGGCAATTTGCTGCTTTGATTGTCGCTTTTTTACCAATGACCGTCGCAGCACTCGTCGTTGATACGCGAGTCGTCAACGATATTAACGTTTGGATCAAGCCACTCAAGTTTGAGGGTTCGCTCGCATTGCATTTGTTGACGTTGGCGATCCTTATCCGATTGATGCCGTTCAGCAAACGCAACGCGCGGTGGATAACGATTGTGCTCGCCGTCATTTGCGTGGCTTGTTTCTCTGAAATTCTGTTGATCACATTTCAATCCATGCGCGGGGTAGCCTCGCACTTCAACACTCAAGAACTGTTCGACGACACGATCTACGCGTTGATGGGTATCGGCGCGTTACTATTAACGCTTCCAGTGATCGCTATTGGTGTGCGGTTTGCAACATTACCCGTCAGCGCTGAACTGACACCCGGCCTAAAAACCGGCGCTACGCTTGGACTGATACTCGGCGCTATCGCCACCTTGCTCGTGGCTGGCTATATGTCGATGCAGCCAACCGGGCACTGGGTAGGTGGCGTTGCAACCGATATCGGCGGTTTACCCGTCACAGGTTGGTCGCGCAATGGTGGCGACTTGCGCGTACCGCACTTCATCGCGACACATCTTATGCAGATCGTCCCGTTCGCAGGTTGGATTGCAGATCAACGATGCCCGCCGGATAGTGTTTGGCCGCGGCGAATCGCATGGCTGACAGCATCGATCGGTACCGCTGCTGTCGTATGGACGTTCATTCAGGCACGCGCGGGCCAGCCGCTTCTCTAACGCGTCAATCCGGGTCCGTCGGCGATGCCTGCAATGTATCCTGAATCAACTCGATACAGGCATCGCGTTGCGTTAACGCGAGAATCAACAACACGTCGCCCTGATTAGCCCACTGTAACGCGAAGCGCGTGCCATCCAAGGGACTGTCGGCATGATGAATCGCCGATGGCGCAACACCGGCCACCACGGCTGTTCGCTCGATGAGTTTTGGTATCTCATCGGGCTCACGACCACGCTCATAGCCAGGTAGCTTGCACACCACAAGTTGGTCAGGATTTGCCTGCAGAGCGGCATGCGTTAGCCCGACAACCAACTCGTCGCTGCGATCCCCGGCTTGCCCTAGTAACACCAAACGACGCTGCCCTGGCATGGTGGCGATCGTCTTCGCCATTGCCTGCAAGCCATGTTCATTGTGCGCGAAATCAACGACAGCACTCACACCGTTGCCGCTGAACAGGTTGCCGCGCCCGGGATTGTCTTTGGGACCCCCGTTAAACGAGGTCAGACCCTCACTGATCGACCGGCTATCGCAACCCAACGCGTGACCCAGTGCTGCCGCTGCAAGTGCATTCTGCACGTTGTGACGCGCGTTGCCGTTCAATGTCACGGGAATGTCGCTGATGCTAACGATAGGCTCGAATCCCGTTCCACCATACATGCAAATCTGCGCGTCCTTGACGACTACCGCGCGACCGCCGCGAGCAACGTGCGCGACAACAACAGAATGCTCCGCCGTTTCGCTGAACCAAAGAAAGGGTTGGCCATCGAGCTCACGGGCATAACCTACAACGCCGTCATCGTCCGCGTTAAGAATGAGTGGCTTGCCAGGGGCCAGGCCTCGCTGCACGACAAACTTTGCTGCGCGCAGTTCATCAACCGTATGAATGCCATACTCACCCAAATGATCGGCTGCGACATTGGTAATCAACGCAACATCCGCGTGAGTCACGCCTAACCCGCGACGCAGCATGCCACCGCGCGCCACTTCCAAGAGCGCTACATCGGTGTGCGGATGGCGCAGCAGTTGTCGCGCCCCACCCGGTCCGGAATAGTCACCGGTATCGACAACGTCATCGCCGACGCGAATATAGTCCGTCGATGTGATACCCGCGACCCGCCCGGCTGCTGCAACAATCGCTGCGGCAAGGCGCACGGTTGTCGACTTGCCGTTGGTGCCAGTCACTAATGCAACGGGGACTGCACCGTGCGTGCCTGCCTTTTGCCAATCAACCTCACGAATCGACGGTACCTGTTGCGATGACCATGATGTCGCGTAACGACCGTATCCCAACGACACCTCATCGTCGTCAACAAGAAACGGTGTGCCGCGCTCAGCAGCAGCTTGCTCCAACACCACAAGCGCTGCATTGTGCTCTTCATTGATCAACGCCTGCATGCGCTCGGCAGTGCGCGATAGGTCGGGTGGCGTGTCCCCACTGACATCGCAGCGCGCGAACTCAAACGCAGCCTCATTGATGTCAGTCGCCGCATACAAACAGTCTATTGGTGCGCTGATGACCAAACTGACGCCCGTCGTGTGACAACGATCGAAAATCTCACTGTCTGCCCAACCTACGGCATCGAGCAATTCACGCACGCGCAGCCGCCATGCGCCAACAAGCGCGGTTTGATTATCGCCAGCCACATCGATGTCGCAGATCGCACCGGGCAATCGGCTGAACAGGTTCGGCCCGGTCAAGCGGCGCGATTCATCCAGCTGCATTGCGGTTAGTCGGCGTCTTCGACGTCGCGTGCAGCTAACCGCACACCACGCTCGTCACTGATCAGACGGTCTTCCTTACCCAGCTCGAACGCGCCAGAGTTCTCTCGGATATTGGTCACCTTTGGCGCCGTCGCGATCGGTACGCTACCCGTCTCACCCTTGAACTTGAAGTGAATAATCTGCTTCCAGCAGCGATGCACTTCATCACCAAAGACGACAACAAGATCGCCTTCTTCGGCGACAGACAGCGCGTGATCGATCGCCTGCTGTTCATCAGCAACAATCTCAATGCAATCGGCATCGATGCCGGTCGCTATCAGTGCTTTTTGCAACATCTGCGGCACTTCATTCATGTCGCGGCCGCGACGGTTGTCATCGGCTTTCAGGATGTAGTGGTCAAAGTGCCCGGCTGCGGCGTGCGCAATGGCTTCAATGTCCTCATCACGCCGGTCGCCCGGCGCCGCCAACGTAGCAATTCTGCGACCCGCAACATCGAGACGCGACACGGTCTTGCACATCGATGCAACCGCTGCAGGGTTGTGCGCGTAATCCAGAATGACGCGGAACGGATGTTCGTCGAACACATTCATGCGACCCGGCGCCTGGAAGAAGCTAGTTGTGAACGTACGCAAACCGTGGCGAATGTCTTCGAGCTGCTTGCCCATCGAATACGCAAGCGCCGCTGCGAACATGGCGTTCTGAACGTTGTGTGTTGCTTTGCCTTCGAGCGTGGCGGGAATCAGATGCGTCCACACTAACGGCATATGGTTGCCGTTATCGTAGAACGTAATCATGTCGCCATTGATGCCTTGCTCAAGTACCACCGCACGACCGCCCACACGAATGTGTTCGCGCACTAACGAATGAGCAGGGTTCATCGTGACATAGCACAGATGATTTGCTTGGGTGTAGTCTGCCATCCGCAAGCACAACTCATCGTCAGCATTCAGCACCGCAGTATCTTCGGCGACTTCAACGACGACGCGTTTGATCTCGGCTAACTGCTCCAGAGTATCGATACCTTTGATACCTAAGTGATCGCTGCTGATGTTCAGACAGCACGCCACATCACTGCGACGATAGCCCAGCCCTGCGCGCAGGATTCCACCGCGCGCCGTTTCCATGACCGCGACATCAACGCTTGGGTCACGCAACACAATTTGCGCAGCTGACGGACCGGTCATATCGCCTTTAACCGTTAGGTGACCATCGATATAGACACCCTCCGTCGAGGTTGAGCCGACAACGTGTCCGGCTGTCTTCAGGATGTGCGACAACATTCGTGCTGTTGTGGTCTTGCCGTTAGTCCCTGTGATGCCAGCAATCGGAATGGTGCTTGGTGTGCCCTCGGGAAACAGCATATTGAGCACTTTTCCGGCAACATCGCGTGGCATACCTTCTGACGGTGCGACATGCATACGAAAGCCTGGCGCAGCGTTGACCTCAACAATCGCGCCACCAATATCTTTGTACGATTGCGATATATCGTCGGTCAGAAAATCGACGCCGCCGACATCCAAACCAACAGCCATAACCGCTCGCTCAGCCATTGCACGATTATCCGGATGCACGGTATCCGTCATGTCGATCGCGGTGCCGCCGGTTGACAGGTTTGCGGTCGAACGCAAGAAGAAAACTTCGCCCGCGTCAATAACACTGTCTGGCGTGAAACCCGCATTTTCCATCAGGCGTTCGGCTTGCTGATCAATTTCAATCTGGGTGAGTACTTTCTCATGGCCTAGGCCGCGACGTGGATCCTGATTGACGATATCGATGAGCTCGGCAAGCGTATGCTTACCGTCGCCGACGACATGGCCAGGGACGCGCTTCGCGACAGCGACGAGTTCACCATCGACCACCAACATTCGATGATCCATGCCGGTAATAAACGACTCAACCAGGACCGCACGCGACGTACCACGATCGCGTGCAACGTCGAATGCGTCGGCAACCGCGTCATCGTCCGTCAGGTTAATCGACACGCCGCGCCCGTGATTGGCATTCAGTGGTTTGACGACCACCGGATATTGAATGCGATTGGCCGCGCGCACTGCATCACGTCGTGAATACACCATGCGCTGTTGCGGCACCGGCAACCCGAGATCATTCAGCAAATTATGCGTATCTTCCTTATCACAGGAAATCTCGACGGCGATATTGGTCGTCTTGCTGGTAATGGTCGCCTGAATCCGTTGCTGATACTTGCCGTGGCCAAATTGAACCAGCGAATACTCATTCAGTCGCAGCCACGGTATGTCGCGCGCCTCGGCAGCGGCAACCAACGATGCCGTGCTTGGACCAAGCTCTTTGCGCTGTGCAAACCGGATGAACACATCACGGTCTTCTTCGAAATCGAAATCTGCATCGATATCTGATGCCAACTCACCTTTAATATCTTTGGGCAACAATGAGAAAATGAGCTGACGCCCAATGCGGGCAGCCTCAAGACCGACGTCGCGCTGGTGGTACTGGAAGACGACGTTGTAGCAACCAGGCTGACCTTCGATAGATCGAGTGCGACCAAACGTCACGTCCGAGCCGGCAATGCCCTGTAACTCAAGGATCAGATGTTCCCAAACGTGTCCGATCCAAGTCCCGTCATCTTCTCTGAGTCGACGCAAAAAACCGCCTTCGGTTCGATACGAACAGCCGTGCTCGGCAAGACCCGGCAAGGCAGACGTCAGGCCGTCGATGAACTCACTACCCAGTTTTGCCGATGGCCATTGCTCGAGTATGCCGAGGTCGATCTGGTGACGGATCACCGGAAAGTGGGCGTACAAATTCGGGCCGCGATAGACGTTAGTACTGAGTATTTTCATGCCGATCCCTCTAGGTGAATCAGCACTTTATCAGTCTGTCGGCGTCACGTGTATCAGGCGATATCGTTAGTCGCCGGATTTGGCCGTCGCGACGCGCGTTTCCAAGTGGTAGCTGTCGCCGGCCGTCAGCAGATGTAATGTCAAACCAATGAGACTGATCGGGTCTTTATGAGCTGCGTCGTACATGGACGAATGTGTCAACCCGGCAGGATCGACTACGGTAATCGCACCGCTACCGACCACTTCAAGCATACCGTCAGGACTGATAAACGCCGCCGTGTCTTCGTCGATACCCAATCCGCTGCTGAACGGGTTGTACGACAACGCCGTCAGCAATCTGCCAAGGCGATCGCGCTGTCGAAAATGCTGGTCGACAATGGCCTTGTTGGTAAGACCCAGGCCCGGTGCCATCGTTACGCCATTCTCTGTCGGCGTCGGTCCGGTCGGCCCGCCGGCAATCATATGCTCCGGTACAATCGCAGCGCCTGCCGACGTCCCTGCGACATGCACGCCCTCGTTGTGTCGGCGGCGAATGGTCTTGGCGACCGGCGTACCGCCCAAAATGGTGGACAGACGTAACTGGTTGCCGCCTGTGATGAAAATGCCGTTAGCCCGCGCGAGCGTCGCGACGGTCTCTTCTGAAAAACAATCCTCGCGCTGATCGATAGGCGTGTAGCGCGAACGCGCACCCATCGATTCAAACAGCTCAACGTAATTGGGGCCCGTCTCGGGCAACTCGGACGCCGTCGGAATCACAAGAATTTTCGCGGCATCGCCGCCGCATATATCAACGAAGCGGCGCAGAATCGTTGCGTCTGGTGTGCGCTCTTCGGCGCCGCCTATCGGCACTAACCAACCGCGTTTTCCAAGTTCACTCACTCATCATGCTCCGTTACTCAAACGTACCGTACTGTTCGATCTTGCTATCGCGCACCATCCAGCTGCCGCGTGCCATGACGCTGTCGATGCCAAATTCTGCATCCAGCAGCACAAGATCTGCAGCGCTGCCAACCGCGATCTGGCCTTTGTCGTGCAAACGCATCAGTGTCGCTGCGTTGCTGGTAAATGCGGGTAATGCGGCCGCAAGACCGAGCGAGACAGCGCAACGCGCAAGCGTCGCGGACATTGTTTGCGCGCGCCCGTAGTCCAATCCAGTGACGGCACCCTGATCATCAAACGTCGGCAAACAACCGCCTGAGTCCGTGCTGATCGTGATTCGCTCAGGATCACAGCCAGCGTCAAGGTACTGTGCCAAAGCGATATCTGCTTCCAGACCATCTTCGCCGTCCGCTACGGGGAATGCGGTGACATCGATGTAGCAATCGCTGCGGGCGAGCTCGCACGCTTCTGCGAACAACGCAAGCTTGCGATTACAGTGCGTCGGATTGAACACACGCGCCGGAATCTCAGTTTCCGCCAGCGCTTTGCGCACCATTTCAAGCCCGGCGACACCATCACCAAGATGTAAGTGGCAAACGCCGGCTTTGCCGGTCATCAAGCCAGCGACATGCGCTTCACCAGCGGCGCGCGCAAGCTCCGCCTGTGTCATCTGCGACGAGCGATGATCACTGATCGCAAGCTCACCGAGACCGACAATGCAGTCGATACTGACGATGTCCTTCGTGACCGAGCCCGTCAACGTCGTCGCCGGCCAATGGTATCCGCCGGTATAACACCAGGCTGAGAGCCCCTCTTCACGCAACGCGCGCGTGCGGGCGACCAACGAATCCGTGGATCGCGTGACATCATCGGTACCGAGCAAGCCAATCACACTGGTAATGCCAGCCGTCGTGAAATTGCTCAGCGGCACCGGGGGCACTTGCGTCGCGAATCCAGCCTCACCGCCGCCACCCGTCAGGTGCGCATGAATATCAACGAGGCCGGGGATTAGGGCGGCGCCCTGTGCGTCGGTGTCACTGGCCAGCAACGACGCGCCAATATCAGGCACATCCGAACCCACATAAACGACGCGGCCGGCTGCGACGAGCACATGGCCGAGACCGAATGGTTCGGGGGTAAAGATTTGAGCGTTACGAATAAGATGCAGCACGACGAGTGCCTAGGTGGTGAGGCTGCCGCATTCTAGCTTCTGGTTGGCAACGCCGCCAATGCTTTTGATCACATTTCGCTATGCAGTTGCAGACTCAAAGACTCGCGAGAAACCGATCTGCTGCCGCGAAAAACGCGTCGGGCGTCTCGAAGTGTGGCAACGCACCGCCTTCTAACGCCTGCACGGTCCAATTGGATCGCGCGCGTGCCCAATCGGCGCGACTGAAGTCCTTGAAATCACCTTGGGTCGCGTGTGGGAGCCATACTGGCATTTCGAGCCGCTCATACACATCACGGATGTCTTTACTGAACAAGCGCGCAGACAGAAACGCTAGCGGGGCAAATTCGGCGCCCGGTTGATTAGCGGTAATGTCATCGTAGGCCGCCAAACCTTCATCAAAATAATCAGACCCTGATGTGCGCTTCAGAAAATATCGAATCACCGACGGCTTGACTAACAGCTCATAGAGTTTGCGGCGCCACAGCGGCACTGATACTAATCCGTACAGCCACTTCACTTCCCGGGTTGCGCCTTCAGGTGCGCGCAACTGCTCACCGCCTTTGTTAAAACCAGTTGGTGTTATCAGGCTGACGCTGCGAAAGCGCTGTGGTCGCTCAGTGGCAGCGCGCGCCAGAAACTCTGACGACAACGACAATGCCATTGCATCAACAGGCGTATCTGCCGGCATCTGATCTAATAAATCGTGAACGGCATTCGTGTACATGCGTGCCGAATAATCACGATCCGCGCGATCAGAATAACCGAACCCCGGCAAATCCGGCGCAAACACCTGACGTGTCTGGCGGTAGTACTCAAAGACAGGGCGCATCTCATAGGCCGAACCGGACGCATTAATGCTATGCAGGAGGAGCATTGGCTTACCTTCTCCGGCCACATAGTAGCTCTGCGGCCCTGCCTGACCGGTAAACTCGACCCGCCTGGCATCGATGGCGGGGATCATTGAAGGTGTGGCTGACCGCTTAGACACTGATTGGATTCCTTCAAAGAAAAAAACATCACCTGCTACGACTCCCCGCATCATACTGCTTCAGCGATCCCAGTCACTCGTAATTGCGCAGGTGAGCCGATATCCTGCGCGGTAACGCAGCACGAACGGTAGATCGACGTGTTGATCCTAGCGTGCTGGCGCAGACAACCCACACAAAGACTGCAAGACATGAGCCGAATGAAACAGGTAATGATGGCGTGTGCTACGACATCTGCAAACGTACACGATATTCCTGCAGCCAAGGCAGTGACCATGAAGATCGCGACAGGATTTTTCGTCTTTTTCATGATGACAGCCTGCAGCCCGATTCGACTGGTCAACGGGCTCAGTCCATCAAGCCACTATCAAATGGCCAAGAGCGTCGCCTACGGCGCGGCGGACAGACAACGACTCGATCTTTATGCGCCTCGCAGTACAACGAAACCAGCACCGATTGTCGTGTTCTTCTACGGCGGTGGCTGGAACGATGGCAAGAAAAAGAACTACGAATTTGTCGCCTCGTCATTGACTCGTGCCGGCTACGTAGTCGTGATTCCTGAC
>JBCBZK010000151.1:0-8380 GCA_039815365.1 Pseudomonadota bacterium
AACGCGTTTGTCATTTTCTTTGAGTTTTGATGCTAGCGGTGAGAAATCACTGTCGCCCGAGATCAATGCAAAGGCGTCGATGTGCTGTTTTGCATAGCACAGGTCCAACGCATCGACGACCATTCGAATATCGGCGCTGTTTTTGCCGCTCATCTTGGTCTGCGGAATGTCGATCAATTCAACCCCAATTTCGTGAAACGTGCGCACATAGGACTTTTAACGACTCCAATCGCAGTAAGCGCGCTTAAACACGATGCGCCCTTTTTGCAGTAACCGCTTTAGCACCAGGTCGATCGAAAACTCACCGCCCGGCGCGTCTTTTGCGCCCAGAGCGAGGTTCTCAAAATCGATAAAGACAGCAATAAGTTGTTCGTCAGCCAATCTGCACCTCTTAGCTTTGCGCCAATTTCGTCAGCTCATCAACGGCAACGGTCAGTGTTGCGAAGTCACGCTCGGCATTATCGCGCATTTCTGTCATCACTGTCTGCATGCGCTCAAACCCGTGGTTGTCTTCACGGATCAACGCTTCAATCGAGCGATTGCCCCCGCGGCATTTCGTGAGCGCATGAACCTGGCTGGCAAGATCTCGTTGCGCACGTATCGCAGCATCACGCAGCGTGCCGCGCGCGCGCGATTGCCAGCGCCCGTCAACCGAGAGTTGGTCAATTGCATCGCGAAGCCACTCAAATGACAACCGTTCAGCGACGCCAAAGTAGACTTCTGCAATGGTTCTTGTGCTGCAGTTGCGCTGGTCGGCCAGTCGCACGATTTCAAGAGCATCGGTCACGAAATGCATCGCGGCAACACGTGCGGCAAGCTTCGTCGGGACCCCCATACGCTCCTGTTCCTTTTGCAGGCTGCTGAGCGTCGCGCGTACTTTCTTGGAGGCTAGCGAAGGCAGGTTCGTCAGGATATCGAGGACGCGGTCGTCGATGCTGCCGAGCTCGCGTTCGATATCGAGCTGACCATCATACGACTTGAGTAACCAGTAACAGGCATGGCGTAGCTTACGGGCGATTTCGAACATCATCGCATACTGGATATTGGCCGGGATTCTCGTATCCAGTTTCTCGATGTCGGTCCAGAGTTGGCGGGCGCCGGTAATATGCCGCGCAATCACGTAGGACGCGGCAATGGCACGAACGTCGAAACCCGTATCGTCGGCTGCGCGGATCGCGAATGAGGGTCCCATGCGATTCACCAGACTGTTCGTCAACAGTGTAGTCACGATGGCGCTGCCGAGTTGATGCTCTGCGATCAAGCCGCTATAGCGTTTTTGTAGCGGTGCAGGAAAATACTCGACGAGCGATTCTAGTTGCCGTTCGTCAAGTGGCAGTTGCTGCGCCGACAATTGCTCATACAGATCGAGTTTTGCGTAGCTCAAAATGACGGAGATCTCGGGTCTTGTCAGGCCAAGTCCGGCGCGTTTTCGCTCAGCAAAAGCGTCCTCATCAGGCATGAATTCCAATGCGCGGTTCAACACCCCACGGCGTTCGAGAATAGTGACTAGCTGTCGGTGTTCACTCAACCTGTCGACGGCACGTGTTTCCATCATGCTGATCGCCTGTGTCTGAAGGTAGTTGTTGCGCAGGACGAGTTCTGCCACTTCATCGGTCATCGCCGCTAGCAGCTGATTACGTGATTTGTTGGTTTGCTTGCGATCCATCGCGACCAGGCTTAGCAAGATTTTGATGTTGACCTCGCGGTCCGAGCTGTCAACACCGGCCGAGTTGTCGATGAAGTCGGTATTAATCTTGCCGCCGCGCTGCGCGAATTGCACTCGAGCGAGCTGGGTCAGACCAAGGTTGCCGCCTTCGCCAACCACTTTGCATTGCAACTGGTCTGCATTCACACGCACGCTGTCGTTGTGGCGATCACCGACATCGGCATGCGATTCATCACTCGCTTTAACATACGTGCCAATACCGCCGTTCCAGATCAAGTCGACGGGCATCTTGAGGATCGCGGCGATAAGCTGTGGTGGCGATAGCGCCTCGTCATCAACACCGAGCATGCGCTGTACGGGCGCACTCAGTGGGATGGATTTATCACTGCGGGAAAACACACCGCCGCCGGCAGAGATGAGCTTCGTATCGTAGTCTGCCCAACCACTGCGTGGCATCGCAAACAGCCGTTGCCGCTCAGCGAAGCTGGTCTCTGGATCTGGCTGCGGATCGAGAAAGATGTGCATGTGGTTGAAAGCAGCTTGCAAACGGATCGTTGGTGACAGCAGCATGCCGTTGCCGAAAACATCCCCTGACATATCGCCGACACCGGCAACGCTGAACGGGTCGGTTTGCGTGTCGACACCAATCTCGCGGAAATGCCGTTTGACGGCTTCCCAGGCGCCGCGTGCCGTGATGGCCATTTTCTTATGGTCATACCCTGCCGACCCGCCGGATGCGAATGCATCGCCAAGCCAGAAGTTGTGTTCAACGGCAATCGCGTTGGCCGTGTCGGAAAACGTTGCGGTGCCTTTATCGGCCGCGACAACCAAGTATGGATCTGGTGCGTCCAGGCAGACCACATGTTCCGGCGCGACAATGTCGCTATCGACGATATTGTCAGTGAGCGACAACAGCGCTCGAATGAATATTTTGTAACACGTCGTCACCTCATCGAACACGCGATCACGGTCACCGTCTGGCAACTGTTTCGGGAAAAAGCCACCCTTGGCACCCGTTGGCACGATGACCGTATTCTTGACGGTCTGCGCTTTCATCAAACCAAGCACTTCGGTTCTGAAGTCGTCCCGTCGGTCCGACCAACGCAGACCGCCTCTGGCGACACTGCCTGCACGCAAATGCACGCCTTCCACGCGAGGTGAGTAGACGAAAATTTCGTAGCACGGTCTTGGCAACGGGGCTTCGTCGACCTCGCGTGTTTCGATCTTCATTGCAATTGCAGCGTTGGTCAGATCTTCACTGGCGGGTGCAAAGAAATTCGTTCTGACGGTTGCTTGCATTGCACTGAATAGCGCTCGTAATGCACGGTCTGCATCCAGACTGCTCGCTTGGCGAATGCTGGCAATGACTTTGCGTCGTGCAGCTGCAATGCGTCGCTCGCTGGCCGTGTTGTCCGGTGTGAAACGCAGCGCAAACCACGCTGTCATATGTGTTAACGCCGACGAGTGTTCACAGAACAGCGTTTCGAGATAGTTTGGACTGAATGGCAAACCAAGTTGAAGCAAGTATTTTGCATAACTTCGGATCAGTGCAACGCGCCTGCCGCTGAGTGACGCTGTCACGATCAGTCGATTGTAAGCATCAGCTTCTGCGCGTCCTTCCAACTGGTCTTTGAAGTTGTGAGCGAACTCAGCGGTGGATTGAGCAAGTGCTTTTTCGTCAGCATCACCGCCGAGCGTGAGTTCAAAGTCCTGAATCCAGAATTTATGATCCGGTAGTCGAAGTTGGTAAGGGCGCTCGCTAATGACACGTGCGCCCAAATTCTCAAGTAATGGCAATGCATCAGACAACGCGATGGGTGTGTCTTGGCGGAACACGCGAAAGTGGTGAGGCTCGCCTGCACGCTCATTGATGATGAGTTGACAGTCATCCGTGCTACTTGAAGCCGATGCGCACAATTGCCTGTCGACTTCCGTCAGATCCAGACACGCGCGAGCGGCATCGTTGTCTTCCTCATATGCCAACGGGAACATGCGACCGTATTGTTCGAACAAATCCGCACCGCGTTCGTCGCCGGCAAACTCAAGCAAAGCAACGCGCAATTTGTCACGCCACGTGATGACTGCATTCTCAATAGCGGCTTCGATACGGCGGATAGATACTTTGCTATGGTCGGTTTGGTCGACGTACACCAACAAGTGCACACGGGCCAGCGTGGAATTCGACAGCTGAACGCTCGATTCGACGCTCGTCGCATTCAGCGCATCGCTGAGAATGCGTTCGGTACGCTCGCGTATTTCTGTGTTGTATTTCTCCCTTGGGATAAACACGATGCAGGAGAAAAATCGCCGGAATGTGTCGCGGCGCATAAACAATTTGACACGGCGCCGGTCTTGTAAATTGAGAATGCCGGTTGTCGTGCGCGACAAATCTGACGTGCTCGCCTGCAACAATTCGTCACGCGGGTAGTTGTTAAGAATATGGATCAGGGCTTTGCCGCGATGCCCCGACCGATCGATGCCAGCACGCTCCAGAATGTCATCAATCTTGTTGCGGATAAGCGGGATGTCGCTAGGTTGTTCGCTGTAGGCTTGCGAGGTAAAGAGTCCGACGAAACGTTGTTCGCCGATCGCCTGACCCCGGGCGTTGAATGTCTTGATCCCGATATAGTCAAGGTAACTGGCGCGATGGACGGTCGATCGCGTATTCGCTTTGGTGATCAACAGAACGTCGCGTGCGCGCTGAAAGCGTTGCATTGCGGGTGACAGCTTAGTGCTGTGACCTTCGCGCAGACCCGCACCGTTCACGCCGAGACCGCTGTTTTTCACCGGCCGCAGCGTCGGCGGAGACGTGCGGTTGTCGAGTTTGTACTCGCGGTAACCCAGAAACGTGAAACGATCCTCTGAAAGCCACTCGAGCAAACGTATCGCCTCGGCGCGCTTTTCATTGTCGCTGTTTTCGATCTTCCGCAGCGTTTTAATGGCCTGACGCATGCGCTCGCGCATGGGTTCCCAATCCTGCACGGCAGCGCGGACATCTTGCAATGTGTCCTCTATCGCTTGCGTGATTTCCTGCAAGCGTTCCTTACGGGTTTCGCGACGAATCTCCATCCGGATAAACGACTCAATGCGCCCAGCACTGGCGTCACGCCGATGCAGGCGGCGAAATTGGCCTTTGGTGGTTCGCTCACAGCGTAACAAGGGGTGTACCGTCAGCTGGATCGCATATCCCAGCCGGTCAAGCGTGAGTCCAAGCGAGTCAACCAGAAATGGCATGTTTTCGTGAACGAGTTCGATCACGGTACGGGGGCTGTGCCAGCCCTCCGTCTCGACGGTCGGGTTATAAATGCGCAGTCGATGTGTGCCGGGAGGCAGTCGGAAGCCGTGCGCTAAATGCGCCAACGCGGCGTTGGCCAGCGCGGCCGCACTGAGTTCCTGTACGTCTTCTTCGGAAACGTTGCGGTAGTACTCGCTAAGGAAGACGCGTAACTGACGACGGTCGCTCAGCTTCCCGGTCGAGTCTGCGGCGGCGTAGATTCTGTCCAGCAAATCACCCTGACGATCTGTCAGCCTGCGCTTGTAACGTGGCATTGTGTTCTCCGCGCGTCCGCATGCATTGCGGAAGCTTGTTATACCCGCTGTTTGTCCCTAACGCCTGCTTGAAAGAGGTCGCTGGCGTGACGCGAGTATAGCAAAAACCGCTTTTGTCACCGATGAAACTATTAGGTTTGTGACGCAGGTTCGCGGCCTACTCGAGGCAGAGAAATCAGGTATGCGGTGCACCGAGAAGTCGCGTTCTTGCGAGCATACGATCAATGAGGAAGTTGAGTGTTTCAATTTCTTGCTCTGTGAAACCCTGCAGCAAATCAGCTTCCATTCGCATTGCCAGCGGCGCGACTTGGTCGTACACAGCCTTGCCTTTTTCCGAGAGCCCCAGAATCGAGCGACGACGGTCCTGGTCGGCAAACTCTCGCTCAATGCGTTCTGCCTTGAGCAGTTTGGCCACTGCGCGTGACACGGCCACTTTGTCCATCAGCGTGCGCTCGGCAACTTCCGCGGCCGATAACCCCGGGCTGCGAGCAATAACAGCCATGACCCGCCACTCGGGAATGCTCAAATTAAAGCGTTGGTCATACGCTGAGGCGATCGTGCCGCTGACGGTATTCGATAGGATCGACAGTCGGTACGGTAGAAAATTCTCGAGTGCCAGGGCGTTGGCAGTGTCGCTACTTTGGTCGCTCATGCGATGTCTCCAGTGAACTACCGTTGATAGTACGGCACCGCGCGGAGATCGCAAACCCGCTCGCTACGGCAGATGCGGCCGACTGAGGTATTCTTTGGTTTGCATTTGGGTCAGGCGGCTGGTGGTGCGCTCAAATGCAAAAGCCAGTTTGCGACCGGTGTAAATGTCGGTCAAAGCAGTGTCCGCGCTGAGAACGAGGTTGACGTTGCGGTCGTAGAATTCATCGACCAACGCGATGAAGCGTCGCGTTGCATTGTTGTCGGCATCACTCAATTGTGGCAGTCCAGAGATCAACACGGTGTGTACGCGACGTGCCAGTGCGATGTAGTCGTTTTGGCTGCGCGGCCCTCCGCAGATGGCTTCAAATGAAAACCATGTTACGCCAGCCGCTTTGCCGAGCACCGGAATGGAACGACCATTGACAAGCACATCGTCGTCCGCCAAATGTTGGCCTTGGGAGAGATTCTCAAACAGCTTGGCCAGACGTTGTTCTGTCTGTTCGTCGCAAGGCCAGAAGTACATCGCCGCATCGCTAAGCACACGCATTCGATAGTCGTTCGGTGAGTCAACATGCAGCACATCACAATGCGCATTCAAGACGTCGATCGCCGGAAGGAATCGCGCACGTTGCAAACCGTCATAGTACAGCTCGTCCGGTGGGATGTTGGATGTCGCGACCAGCGTGACGCCGCGTTCGATGAGCAGCGTCACGAGCCTGCCGAGAATCATCGCATCGCCGATATCGCTGACGTAGAACTCATCAAAACACAGCACGCGCGCGCGCGCGGCGATGTCGTCGGCAACTGATATGAGCGGGTCTTCCTCCGAAAGCACTGACAGGGCTTCATGCACATCAAACATAAACCGATGGAAATGACTGCGGATGTGCGCAACGTCGATGAGCGAGCTCGCAAACAGATCCATCATGAACGTTTTGCCGCGCCCAACACCACCCCACAAATACAAACCGCGTACCGGTTCCGGGGTCTTTGCGAACCAACGTTGTAACAAGCCGCGACGTTCTTGAGCCAGTAGTTTTGATCGCACAGCCTCCAAGGCGTCTATCGCTTTGGATTGCGCCGCATCCGATTGCCAGTCGCGCGCATCGAGATAGTCCGCATAGCGCTGTCTCAGCGTTGTTCGCTTGTCGGATGCTGTGGCGCCCATCGTTGATATCCTGATGTGAAGTGAGCCCGGGCGTTACGGCACTGCCCGAGCATCGTGCGCGATGGTATCATCACAGGCTAATTTGCCAACGTTTAAGGATGTGGACGCCCTATGAGTGCTGAACGCGAATCGATGGAATTTGATGTCGTCATTGTCGGTGGCGGACCGGCCGGGCTCGCTTGCGCATGTCGTTTGCAGCAAAAGGCGAACGATGCCGGGGAAGAGGTATCGATCGTCGTTGTAGAAAAAGGCGCGGAGTTTGGTGCGCACATTTTGTCCGGTAATGTGTTTGAGCCGCGCGCGCTCGAGGAGCTGTTTCCCGATTGGAAAGAACGCGGCGCACCCTTACCGACAGCGGTGACACGTGACGACATTTATTACATGACCAGCGCGAGCGCAGCGCGTCGTGTACCAGGCATGTTTGTGCCTAAACCGATGCACAACGACGGCAACTATATTATTAGCCTTGGCCGCCTGGTCGCATGGATGGCGGAGGAAGAACAGCAGCAAGACGTGTGAAATGAAGCCTATTTATTATTATTATTATTATTGTTCAACTCTAGTTTGACTGAAAGAGCTGGATCTTTTCTTCCCCCTTTCTCTCTCTCTTTGTGCGTGTGTCTTCTTTTTGGTCTGAAGACACTCATTGAAATGCGCATTCGCCATTTCAAAAGGCCAATTGCAAAAGGAAAAGAGAGAGAGACGCCCCGTCTCTCTTTCCCTTTCCCCGATATCAAGTACAACAGTAGCAGAAACCAGTCGGCCTCAAGACGGGCAGTAAGTAGAGGAGACAGAGGTAGGGAGGTGGATAGATCGACAATGAGGTGGTGATTGGGCAAGCAAAGGAGAACTTTGCTTGTCTCCGCTCTCGATCGGGAAACAAGGAAGGAAAGAAAAATATGCATACGTAGATATACAACGAAAGCAAATTACAAACGAGCAACGATGTGCAAGGTTGAAAACATCTGCTTTCTTTAAAAAATATTCATTTGCTCATCAAGCCTTTAGAGTACATGATTCCATACGCGCACAACGCAAGCCTCGGATTCGCATTTCAGCTTCGCAAGAGAAGAAGAAGAGAGAGACGAAAACAAGGAAACTAACAAAGCTCTGGGGTGGTTACAGCTTTGAACGAGAATGGCGGCGAAGAGAAGAGACTTGGATCACGACACCGATAGGAATATGAATGTGACTGAAATGACTGACGAGATGGATAGACAAGTCAAGTGGCCACACAGCAGTCCCCCCTCCTCATCCTCTGAGATGCTGGCCTCGAGATTTCGTCATAAAAGCCGCATCGGCGTGTTCGTCTTCAACTGAAAATGAACACATACATACATACATAC
>JBCBZK010000044.1:0-24896 GCA_039815365.1 Pseudomonadota bacterium
GGGACTTGCCAGTGGCTTGAATCGCTACGTAGCACGCTATGACGCGGAGAATGAGCCAGAGCTACTCAAGCAAATCGTCGCAACGGCCGGTGTCATTCAAATTGGCGTCGCACTCATTACGCTGATTGCCGGCGCTTTAGTCGCGACGAACATTGAGCAGGTTTTTCATCTTGAAGAGCCACAGCTGTATCGCGCCGCCGCAACCATTGCCGTCCTTTTCGCAGCGATGCTTGGCGCCCGTATGCTGTCGTGGCCTGCACGTGGCGTTCTGACTGGCAGACACTTGTGGTCGGTCAATTCCAGTCTGTCAGCGTACGGGGATTTTCTCGCACTCGGGGTCGCTGTGACCGTATTGACCGTTTTCGACGGGGGCCTGGTAATGCTTGCCAGCGCCTATCTTGGCGCGACCATCGTCACTGAATCGATGCGGGTCTTTTTCGCGCGGCGCGCATTCAAACAACCGATTTACGCGCTGCAACATGCCCGCAAGGCAATGGCGCGCAAATTAGTGATGTTCGGTGTAAAGAGTAATCTGCTCGGCATGACGCAGATTATGGTCATGCAAACACTGCGGATTGTTCTGGTCAACGCGGTGAGCCCGGCAACACTTGCCATCTACGCACGGCCGCAAGCCTTGCGCCGGTTTGCTGCTACGTTCGTCAGCTCCTATTCGGCGCTACTCACACCAACTGCCAGCAGCTTGCAGGGCTTGCAACGCGAAGAGGAAATGCGGGATTTCCTGCTCTCGTCGCTGCGGGTTACCGCATCGTTAGCCCTTCCGCTAAGCATCGGGCTGGCACTCTATGGCGACATCATCATCGCAACGTGGATGGGCCCCGAATACGTTGTACCGTGGCTTAACGCTGCCGTCGGCGCGGGTGGCTTTTTGGTGACCACTCACTCTGCTGTGGTCACTATTATGATGGGGCTTAACCAACACGGTAAACTGGCGCTGCGTTCTTTGTTGATCACCGCGATCGTGTTTGCATGCGGCCTTGCGTGGGGAAGCTATGTGGGATGGTCACCGGTGGTTGCGGCGATCGTGGCTGGCGTGAGTCTGTCCATCGGATGTGGCGCTTACTACGCATGGTTTGCCTGCCGCACATTACACATCGGCGCCGTTGAGTACCTGCTCAAGGTCTACACTGTACCCGTGAGCTGTAACCTTGCGTTTGCCGCGCTGCTTTGGACACCAATGCAGCTCGGCCTCACACTGAACTTTTTCGATATGCTGCTGTGGTCGGCCGCTGGCGCAGTGTTGCTTGCGAGCCTGTATTGGCGATTGCTGTTGAACGCTCAGACGCGTCAACGTGTACTGCGTAAAATTCCAGGAATAAACAAACGCCGTTCGTAAGAACGGCTGATGACTGACAAGGGTTATCAATCATGAGACTGTCGAGTATTAAATCACCTGAGAAACGCGCCAAGTTTGTTTCACACTGGAGCAAACGACTCGCGAGCCCGTTCCGTGCAGCGACGCAGACCGTGCCCGTCTTTGTGACCGGGATGCAACGCTCCGGCACCACGATGCTGATGAATACGTTTCAGTTACACGAGCATGCGCAAGTACATGACGAAGCTGCCGACTCACATGTGTTCGACGACTATCGTATCCGCGATATGCAAACACTCGAGAAATCTATTGAGCGCAGCAAGTATCCGTTCGTCTGTTACAAAATTATTAGCGATAGCCATATCCTCACCGATTTTTTGGCTCGTTTTCCAACGTCGCGGGTTCTGTGGGCTTACCGAAGTGCTACCGACAACGCCGACTCTCAACTCAAGAAATTCCCACACGCGACGCGCGCCATCAAACTGGTGTGCGAAGACAAACCGGGTGGCGGCTGGTTCGCCGAGGGTTGTTCCGAGGCAACCGTCAACACGCTGCGCGGCCTCGACCGCAGTGCGTTTTCTGAGTTCGACTACGCGTGTCTCGTTTGGTGGGCACGCAACATTTTGTACTTCGAGGGTGAGCACGAACATCATCCGCGCGTTCGACTATTACAGTACGAAGAAACCGCTCGTGATCCGCATGCGATGATGCGTAGCGTACAAAACTGGATCGGTATTCCGGTATCGCAGGGTGCGGCACGATTCGTCCACGCCCGTTCCGTTGCGAAAAAGGATTTGCCACCCCTAGACGAACATGTCGCACGACTCTGCAGCGACCTGGAAGCGCGAATGAATACCCTGTGTAAGCAGCAATGGGCAGATGACGCTGCAACAGCCAACCGTTAAGGATGCATCGATGGATGTTAATGAAGGCTTAGAAAAACGCTCCGAAGGCAGCAGCATCAAACGCTGGATTGCGATTACGGCAATCACGCTGCTGTACGGCTTTGCGATTCTTGTCGCCAAAATTATGGGACGTTCCAGACAGCGTGACCACGCGCCCGAACGTATCAAAGTGCTGGCAATCGGTACGTTCCACAACCCCAACTGGTTCCTTGCGCATATTACGCCGCTTGCGAAAAGCGGCATCGCTGACGTCTATCTCGTCGCCGACGGTCACATCACGACCATGGAGAACGTCCATCAAGTCTGTCCGCCCGACTGGGCCTGCAAAGTCTTCTCGCGCGCTGGCGCCAAAGCGCTTTGGGCGTTCGGTGCCGCCTGGCGGGAGCGACCCGATATGTACATGGGTTACGCAATCTTTCCCGCTGCGACCGTAGCGCTTGTGCTAGCACGACTGTTCCGGCGGCCCGCATGTTTTCAGCTCACCTCCGGACAACTCGAACTGGCCGGCGGTGGCAACGCTGCCGAGAACCGCATGCTCGGCGCACTCGGCAAACCATCAAAATGGGCCGAACGTGTCGCGTTTTCATTGACCCGGCAGTTTGACCTGATCATTGTGCGCGGATCGCGCGCCGCAAAGTACCTGCGAGACCTTGGCTATAAGCACCCGATAGAAACAGTCACCGGTAGCGTCCAAATGCCCGAATCCGTCAGCGCTCAAAACAAACGTGACAACGATCTAATCTTTGTCGGTCGCCTGACGGAACGCAAACGACCCGATGACTTCGTTGAAGTCGTTGCTCGCCTCAAACCACAATTTCCCGACATTTCCGCCATCATGGTCGGCGACGGACCTGAGTCTGATGCGATAGCTGAGCTCATTACGCAACACGGCTTAGAGCAGAACATCGAATTGGCCGGACTACGCTCTGATGTTGACCAACTGCTCGCCCGCTCAAAACTGTTTGTGTTGGTATCGCGCTGGGAAGGTGTCTCAATCGCGATGCTCGAGTCAATGTCGTCCGGCTGTGTGCCGGTGTGCAGTGATGTCGGCGATCTTGCAGACGTACTGATCGACGACAAGAATGGCTACTTGCTGAAAATCGGCGACCTCGATGGCTTCGCAGACAGGATTCAACGACTACTCAGCGATGACGGACACCGGCAAGGTTTCAGCGATGATGCACGCGCGACGGCGGTCCATCAGGTGAGCCGTGAAGCGATTACAGCTCGGTGGGTAGACATCCTGACCAAGCACGCGCGTTAACCGCGATGCGGAATATGCGTTTCACGCCACGACTCTAGCCACATCTCCAAACACAACAACGACCAGATGCGTGCACTCAGATCGCGTTGACCTTTTTGGTGCTCACTCACGAGAGTATGCACGTAACGCTGATCGAAGAACGCATTGCAACGCGCATCACTGCGCAGTAACGGCTCCAGAATATCTGCACTAGCACTGCCGCGGAACCAACTCCCGATGGGCAAACCGAAACCCTGCTTGGGCTTATTCAGCACCCACTCCGGCAGCAATCGCTGCAACAGCTTACGCAACATGACTTTCTGCGAACCATCATTGATCCTGAGCGTATTGGGTACCGTCGCGGCAAACTCGACAATGCGATGGTCCAGCAGCGGCACACGAACTTCTAAGGAGTTCTTCATCGCGGCGCGGTCAACTTTAACCAGGATGTCGTCTGTCAGGTAGTGGTGCAGATCGGTGTACATCTTACGTTCATAGGCGGCGCCCTGTTCATTCCAGTGATCAGAAAAGTAGTGTTCGTCGGGTTGCACAACACTGTCATGCTCCGCGCGAAACAGCGCCATCCGTTCCGTCTCGCCAAATACCCCGATGCTGCGAAGATAACGAGCCGCACCATCTACCGATAGCCTGTCGAGCAAACCCGCTCCTTTCCAATGCATCGGCACACGTCCTGCCAGCAACCCGCTGACGGTTCTTCGCAGTGCCCCGGGAATCGCATCACCGATTCGCTCGCTGCGAGGCGGTAAATACCGACGGTATCCGCCGAACAACTCATCACCAGCATCACCCGACAAACACACCTTCACTTGTTCACTTGCGGCGCGTGTGACGAAATGCGTCGGTAGCATCGATGGATCGGCAAACGGTTCGTCGTAGTGCTGCACGAGCTCAGGCAACATCGCGAGCTGATCATCCTCAACGATAAACGTGTGGTGATCGGTCTTGAGGTAGTCAGCGACACGCTGCGCGTCACCTGACTCATCGAACGCCTGCTCATTGAATCCAACAGTGAAGGTCTTCAGGACACCACTGTATTCTTCGGCCGCCAACGCCGATATCAACGACGAGTCAATACCGCCACTCAAGAACGACGCGACCGGCACATCGCTGCGCAACTGCATTTTGATTGCAGACCTTAGCAGAGACTCGAATTCATCGACAATCTCGCTCTCTGGTGCTGTGCGTCGGGGTTGGTCGTACTCGACTTCCCAATAGCGATGCAATCGCGCCTGACCTGCCTCCCATACCAAACAGTGTGCAGGTGGTAGCTTCTGTGCGCCAGCTAGTATTGTCTTGGGCGACGGCACGTAGCCAAGCGCCAGATAGTCCGCAACCGACTGCGCGTCGATATCTGCGCTGAGCCATGGCGTTGGAGCCAACGCTTTGAGTTCACTGGCGAACGCAATGTTGCCCTTGTCCATGCTGTAGTACAGCGGCTTTTCGCCAAGGCGGTCTCGGGCGATAAACAGCCGTTGTTTGTTGTCGTCCCACAACGCGAACGCAAACATCCCAATCATGTGCTCTACGGCAGCAACACCATACTCCTGATAGAGATGAACGATCGTCTCTGTATCCGAATGCGTTGCGAACTGGTAACCACGCTTAACAAGATCCTCGCGCAATTCTTTGTAGTTATAAATCTCACCGTTAAAGACAATCGCAATGGAACGGTCTTCGTTAAAAATCGGTTGATCACCACCTTCAAGATCAATGATGCTCAGACGCCGGTGACCTAGAACGACATCGCCTTTCGCCAAGAACCCCTCACCGTCGGGGCCGCGGTGGACGATCGCGTCTGTCATCGCTTTGACAACGGGTTGCCCCCATCGCGACGCCGCATCAGGCCCGCTAATTCCAGCTATGCCACACATGATTTGTTCTCCACAGGCTTCACAATCCGAAGCTCTGGTATGCCTCCAGCATATTGCTGGCAAATTTTTGCTGACTGAACTGCTCAAGCGTCAACGCGCGAAGTCGATCGCTGCGCGCGCGCGTATTGTCATCTTGTAACAGCGCAGTGAGTGATGCCACAAACGCAGGATCATCATCGACCTGAACCACGTAGCTACTACCATCTTTTGGCACAACCAGCGTGTTGTCAGACACGTCCGACGCTACGACGGGAACGCCGGACGCAAACGATTCAAGCACGACGTTCGGCAACCCTTCATAGTAGGACGGCAATACCGTCGCGACGCAAGCATTGTAGAACACCTCAATCGTTTCGATGTTGCCGAGTAAATGCACACGCTCGGTCAACCCCAGTCGTTCAATCTCGCCTACCACTTCTTGCTTAATGTCGTGCGACGCGCGCCTACCCTCGTCCAGTACGTCGCCCGCCACGATAAAATCATGATCCGGAAACTGCGCACAAACCTCAGCGGCGCATCGCACAAGCTGCAAATGATTTTTCTGTTTCTTGAAACTGCCAATCATGCCGATATAGTGACGTTTACTATCGAGTTTCAACGCTTGCTTCGCAGCGTTAATGTCTCTCGGTTGAAAGCGTTCAGTATCAACGCCGTTATAAACGACACGATAGTGCGTCATCGGATAAAGCAGCGTTCTTGAATTGAAGTTCGCCCCAGCCCACGAGTTGGCAATACAGCCATCACGCATCCCGCGGGTCAGTTGATACACCCGCCGCTTGAACGGCGCGATGACATAGTCACTGTTGCGCTCTGAACCCAGCACAGTAGGCACTCGCGCCCATCGCCCTGCGAGGCGAACGGCGATTTCTGCGTCGTACAAGAATCCATGTACCAGCCGCACTTGCTCTCGCTTGAGCAGTCGCGCCAGGCGACTGATCACGGTGACATCAAACTTCGCCTTCTTTTGAACAACGTGAAGCTTGATGTTCTGATTAAGTCGCTCTTGCAACGGCACACAGTCGGACATCGATACCAGACATACCGGCACACCAGCGTTGTACAGGCCATTCGCTAATTCGACAACTTGTCGCTGCGCGCCGCCAAACTCCAGATTGCTGATGACCAGCGCGACCAAACCATGATGGCTCATGTTGTGCCTGCCCGCTCGAGATTGAGAAGACGCATGACTTTGCCTGTGCCTATTTCTGGCGCGAGCTCGCTTGCATAAAGCTGTGCCGCACGCGCTTTCCAATCCCCAAGCTTAGACGCGAGTGCCGGATCTGACACGATTTTCTCGAGCGCTTGTTGGCTTGTGACAACCGCGCCAGCACCGTATTGCGCGACGAACCCACCAGCGTCGAATGTTGTGATGATCGGTGTCGCGTTGGCCAGTGACTCAAGAAATGTCGCTGGGAAACCTTCCAGCTCCGAGGTACACAACAGAACATCGGCGCGCTGATACAGAACGGCCATCTGATCAGGTGCCACTCTGCCAAGCAGTTTGAGGTTCGGCACTTTGGCAGCCTCTTCAAGCATGCTCGCTTCGAAAGGATCATCCTTATTGGAGGATCCCGCGAGCTCGAAATCATGTTGCGGTACGGCGAGCGCACAATCAAACAGCCATTGCGGGCGCTTGATGGGATCCAAGCGACCAACCCAAAGAAAACGCAGCCGTCGCTCAGGATCCGGTTCACCCGCATTCCGGGTATCACTGCTATCGCTCGACTCAGGCAATTGGCTTGGCAAACGGATCACTTCGGATTCAAACCCAAAATTCTCACGCATCAAAGCCGCCTGTCCCACTGTCTGCGTAACCACGACATCGGCACGCGGCAGACCGAATCGATACAGCCAACGCTCGCGCGCACGCGGCAGGAACGGTAGTTCTGGCGTGCAGTCACCATCGCTGCCAGCCATAAAAATAAATTGCATGGGTGGAGATGTCTGTCTGCAGGCGAGCGCCGTCCAGCCGGTGAGTACCCCGGCGCCCATTTGAATGATATTGCGTGCGCGCACACGCCGCAGCGCAGCCACCATTGCGGTGCCACGCGGGTGCACAAAGCGAATCCCGGGCAAGCCACCACTGTGCTTGAACGTACTGAAGACGTCGACGCCGTCAACCGTGACGCAGTCGCCTTGTCCTTCATCATAGGTCAGCGCAGCGACACGCAACCCTTGCTTGGCCAACAGTAGCGCGAGCGTGACCATGTCTCGCTCGATGCCACCAATGTAACGCGGGTTCGGCGCCTTGTTAAAATAGTCCCAGCACTTGAGTGCGACAATGCACACGTCATAGCGATACGCGCCATGTGCGCTCTCGTTACCGGTCATGCTATGCCTGCTTCGAAGCGGTGAGCTGTTTCTTGAAACGCGCGATGCGATCCCCAAGACCGGAAACCAGCACCGCAAGCTCAGCAGTCCCGGCCCGCTCGGGCAAATGGATGCGCTTTAGGGTCATCGGATCAGCGCCGACCGGGTTCAGCCCTCTGTCCGAGACAAACGCAACTTCATAGCCCGCTTGGGCAGCCGCCTTAGCCGATGTTGCGCTAACGCTACCCTCGGGATAGCACAGCGACGGGCATGGCTTGCCTAACAGTGTTTCAAGCTCGGACTTGGATTGCGTCATCTCATCGGCGAGCGCATCACCATCCAATTGTGCGAGACGGTAATGATTCACGGTGTGACTGCCTATCGTCATTCCGTCGGCGTCTGCCTCGACCACTTCTGCGGCTCCCATGACGCCTGTCCACGCGTTGAGTGCAGGTAAGGACGATGCATCTTCGTATTGTGCGATAAGCGCATATAACGCAGCAAATCGCTCTGGCTCCCGGTCGAAAAGCTGCCTGCTGTGCCGCGTGACGTACCGGGCACTGTTCGCGCGCTCTTGCCGGCTGCCGGTCTTAACATCGATACGATGCGGACCAAGCTGAACATGATCCACGGGTTCACGCATATGCAAAAAAGCATAGTCTAAACGATCCCACCAGAACGGCTCTTCGCTGCGCATTTGATTGGTCGCAACAAACACCACCGCGGGAATATCGAAGCGTTTCAATACAGGCCACGCCAGCCGGTAGGCACTGGTATAGGCATCATCCATCGTGAATAGCGCCGCTGGCTTTGGTGTGACCAACTCACCGCGAATGACGCGTTGTGCATCATCTAACGAGACGAACGTATAAGCACCCACGAGCTGTGCCAGCTGTTGTTCAAGCTGCGCATCACTCAGCTGCCAACGACTTGGCGGCATCCCATCAGTACCGCCGCTCGCGCAAATGCCGTGCGCGAACAAAACCGTCAAATGGTCTTTGTGCCGCGCGCGCCACCACGCGTTGATTCCGCTGTAATGCAACACACCGTAGAAAGTATTTCTTAGTAGGCGACGCATGCTCTGTACTATCTCATCACTGGCTAACGTATGAATTGTCGGTGGTGTCGCGGCAGAAACCGTTCAAGACGCGCCTCTGCCCGTCGCAACAACTAATATGGTTCTGAACAGAATTTTGACATCCAACCAGAATGACCACGTCTCGATGTACTCGAGATCCAGACGGAGCCAGTCATCGAAATCAAGGTCACTACGACCAGATACTTGCCACAAACATGTCAGTCCCGGCCGAACGCTAAAACGCTTACGCTGGATACCCTGATCGAACAGATCAACGTCTCTGATCGACATTGGCCTTGGACCAACCAGACTCATTTCGCCACGCAACACGTTCAACAGCTGCGGCAATTCGTCAATACTGGACTTTCGCAAAAAGTTGCCCAGTTTAGTCACGCGCGGGTCGTCCTTGATCTTGAAGTTCGGGCCTTCCGCCTCGTTGAGATGCTCGACTTCCTGCATGCGCGCTTCGGCATCAACCACCATACTGCGGAACTTGAACATCGGGAACTTGCGCTTGTGATAACCGATGCGCTGCTGGGTGAAGAACACCGGACCCGGATCATCAATTTTGATGGCTAACGCTACTAACGCAAACACCGGAATCAGAATCGGCAATGCGAGAAGAATCAAACTGACATCGACAATCCGTTTCAGGAACAACGCACTCTCGTCACGCGCCACTGGCTCAAAGCTCAACAGTGGCACGCCATTGACCATGCTCAGACGAATTCTTGCCGCCTTAAAGTCGTAAAAGTCCGCAAGAAAGCGCAGTCTCACGCCCTCTTCCTCACAGGCATTCACAATCGCCTCGATGTCGACTAGCATCTTTCGCGGCACTGCGATGATCACATCTTCTACGACATTGTCCCGCAAGACCTGACTAATCTGGTCAACGTGCCCGATGATTTCATCGCCGGCCCTGCGGCCAGCGGACTCACCTTTTGGGTCGAGGAAGCCGACAATGTCGACGCCCCATTCAGCTGACTCATCAAGCTCTGCGGCCAACCGACGGGCACGCTTGCCTGAGCCCACAATCAGCACTTTGACCTTGTTCGCAGCACCTACGCCAGAACGCGACAAGTTCCACCACACAACGAACCGACGTATCGCTAACAACGCAACCACGGATGTCACTGCAAAGGTGACAATAACAAGGCGACTCACGTTCTCCAGCTTTAACAAAAAGCTCAGTACGACAATCGCAGACACTGTCAACGTTACCTCAAAAATGATCGCAAGCGTCTGCGCGCTCATCGTGCGGCGTCGGATGTCCAGTCTTCGGCTGAGCATATAGCGACTGATCCCGAAGACCACGATCGCAATGGGCATCAATGCAATATTCTGTGAGTAGTTGAGCTTTTCACCCTCGCGCAGCCAGTCATAGATATCGATCGAAAACCAGTACGCTAACGACACAACGATGATGTCGAGGAAGAACGTCAGGCGTTTAAGGTACGATGACTTCAGGTCAAACGGCCCACCGCTCGTCTCTCCAGTGCCGTTCTTATCGGGCGTGCGTGGTGGGCTGCGACGCTCTTCGTCGAGCTGCTGCGACGGCTCCGTGCTCACTGGGCCCACCGCGGCGTGTAGCCAATCCGGAGGAACACCGCGTTTTCGTGGAACGATGCAAGATCGTTCGTACTACTGCGATCACGATAGGTATATTCGAGCGACAGCTCAACGCCACGACCAAACTCAACGCCGCCGGCGAGCGATCCGTTCAAGTCTTTATCGGCACGGCCAAGTCTGCCAAAGTCGCGATCGATGAAGTTCATCTGAGCGCGCACCCAAAGTCTGCGAGTCAATTCTCGACGCACCGAGACTCTAAATCGGGTAGAGCTGTTATCCAGGTCGGAACGTCCGTCAAACTCTTCATCGGACCACGCCAAGCGTGTGTTGATCCGTGTGCGCTCGGTTGCCAGCACATAACTCATCGCAGCGTTGGTATCGCGGAATTGCTGCCCTGTTTGCACCGCAACAGCCGTGCGTGCAATTTGTTCGGCGGTGTCTTGAAGGTTCCGAAAGATGTCCCCTTGATCGGAATATCGTGTGCCACCCGAAAACGTCAATACGCCGTTCGCAGAGACGTCACGACTGATATCTAGCTGTGCGAGTAAACCTTCGTCTTCATCCGGACCGTTCTCAAACCGGGTGTAACCCAAACGCGTAGAGATGTTGGTTCGGTTGCCTGCAATACGATACCCCACCGACGCCTGTTGTCGGCGGATCTCATTGAGCTGACCATCAACGTCGATGTCTTCGGATATCGCCTGCAATGAGAAAGCGCTATTCGCGCCGACGGTTCGCTCGAACTCTGCAGCAACTGAAATGCGTTCGCTGTCGGTATCCTGCAACTCAAAATCAATCTGGTTGTAACGTGCGTTGATCGACAGTTGGTTGCGACCTACCGGCAATAACTGCAGCGTCGGTCCGGCCGTGAAAAAGTTAACATCCTGTCGATTACCCGCGTTTGGTGCACCGAACAAGTCTGCGGTTTGCTGGCCAAAACTATCGCGCACCATCCAGCTCAATCGCTCGGGGATCACACTAATCGTCAGGTTGCCGTTGAAACCGCCAACCCATTCGTTATCAACGCGGTCGCTATCGTAGTTGAGATAGTCAAACGCTGTATTCACGTCGGCAACAATGCGTCGTGTCTCCTCGCTTGCGACCAAGGCGAAACCGGCAGACGTCACTAATGTGTCCTCACCATCGTTCGCATCCTGTAACAAGTTGTCGCTATAGCCGACACGTGCATTAACGCTGCCGGTCACCTCTGCAGCCTGCACGCTGTTAACAGATATCAAACATGCAACAGCTCCGAGCGCCAACGCACCTATCGTCTGCGTGTTATGCAACCCTTTCATCAATGACTCTCCCCACTTTCGACACTGTCGGCGTCGGGCGCATTGCTTGCGACCTCTTCATTCACCGATCCGCCGGATCCATAACCGTAACCGTAAGGTTTGTGTCCGCTGTTACCGCGCGCCTGATTCAATATCATATTCACCGGCTTGCTCTGGTCGATCGATGCCAATGCTGCCTTTACCGCTTCCTGCGGCGTTGAACCGGCGCGCACGACGACAACCACTTGCCCAGCAAGATCCGCCAGTACTTTCGCCTCTGTGGTTTGCAACAGCGGTGGAGAATCGAACAATACGATCTGTCCTTCCGTAAGACTGCCGAGCAAACGCGTCACGTTCTGCATCGCTGAGCTTGCCAGTAGCTCTGTTGCGTTAGCACGCGGACTGCCTGCCGGAAGAATCGATAATCCCGGTAAGTCGGTCGGCAGTATCAAGGTTCGTGGATCGATGGATGTATCTTCCAATGCGTCCAGTAACCCAGGTTCACCCTGCGCACCGAAAAGATCACTGATGTGTGGCTTCGCAACATCGGCGTCGACCAGCAATACCTGATGATCACGCTCCTGCGCCATGCTCAGCGCAAGGTTGATACTGGTGAACGTTTTACCCTCACCCGATAACGCGCTACAGATCATGATCAAATGACCAAGCTCTACGCGGGTCGCACGCTTACCGAAAGCATGTGCAATCAGGGGGCGCTTGATTTCACGATACTGATTGGCGAACAACTGAACGTGATATTCGGGAGCAATCAAAGCGGCATCGCGAAGTGCGCGCTGATCAACGTGCAAGCGCTTGCCGTTGTATTCGCTTTCTTCGTCACCGCTAACCAATGCGGCAATAACAACCGACTGCGACGCATCGGGCTCGCTCGATCGCGCCGGCCGTGCCTTAGGTGTATCGCCGCGATTCTTTTGAATCTTTTGCAAGGCGTCTTGAATTTTACTCATGGTCGCGCGTTTCCTGTATTGGTAACCGAATGGCGTCGTACGTTACGCATCGGCTGCCAACTGCTGAATACCCTGTGAAAGTGTGACGTCAAACATGACAATCAAGATGAACGCAATAAACAGCGCTCCTGTGGCTGCGGCTAGTGACGCCAGTCGAACACGTCGCTCCACACGTTTGCGTTCCAACCACGTCATGCTGACGGCGCCCAGTACCGGACGACCCGTAATCTCACGCAACGAACGCGCGTCGTGGAAGACGGGATTCAACTGGTGCAGAACAAACGCCAGCGCACCACCCGCTCCGAGACCAACCAACAACACGGCGGCGAGCAACACGCGTCGCATTGGCGCTACCGGGTCAAAACCCGCCGCTGGTGGCTCGATGATGTTGAACTTCACAACGTCTTGCTCATCGCCGACGCTACCCAAACGCTCGCGCTCGCGTTGCATCAGCAGGTCGTCGTACAACTGCTTGTACTGGCCGTAATCCCGATTGAGCTCGGCGAATTCCGTTTCGATCTGCGGGATCGTCGAAATTTGTGATTGCAGTGACGTGATCGTTGCGCGTCGCTGGTTGATTTCGCTTTGCATTGCTGCGATACGAACGTTCGATTCGTTAAGCGAAATCTGAACGGTCTGGAACACCGGATCAGTCGTCGCAAGCGATTGACCTGCACCACCGCTGACGAAGTCACGGCGCTCCTGTTCGCGAGTCGCGCGCAATTGCTCCAATTGCTCGTCGAGCGCGATGACGTCGGGGTGGCGTTCCGTAAAGCTCAACAACAACCCGAGTCGTCGCTGGGTTAGCTCGGCAATAGCAGTATCTGTGTCAGTCGACATCAGATCAGTGCCTGCTTGCGCCGCAACAATACTAGCGGTTGAACGTGCATCGATTTGGCGTTGGAGTTCGTTGCGACGGTCATTCTCGACCCGTAAATCATTCTCACGCTCTCGCACCGCATCAAGCTCGCGTTGCAGGCGCTCGAAAATGCCGCCAGCGTCACCAGGCAACAGGCCGATATTCAGTTTTTTGAAATCAGCGAGACGCTGCTCCGCCTGCGTCAACAGATCAGAATAATAATTCAACTGACCTTGCAAATAGTCTTTGACGTCATCAGCGCCCTGGTCTTTTAGCTCCAAAACATCTTCAACAAACGAGTCAAGCAGAATCTGTACCACGCGCACTGCCGTATCGCGATCCTGGTCCTGATAACTGATGGTGTAGAGGTTGCGCGCTTCACGCGTACGACCACCTTCGGAAACCGCGATACGTTCACGCAAACCCAGAATCAATTCCGCTTGCTGTTTCTGACTGCCAGCCCGCAAATCCAGATCTGCCTCACGCGCCACGCGCTCAAGCTGAGGACCGCCCAACATCGCCCGCCGCACGACGAATACTTGCGAGCCTACCTGCGGCGCTGAACCTACTTCGCCAATCACGTCAGCCAAACGCGAGTCCGCATCGACATAGACCTGAGCGCGCGCTTCGTAGACATCGGGCATATTCAGCACAAACGGCCAGCCTGCCAAACAAACAAGCCACGCAACAGCAATGGCCCACCAGCGGTACCGCCATGCTCCGTGTGCCTCAGTAATCAGTAGTCGAATTAAATCCTGCATTAGAACCTCGACTCAGGAACGACCAGGACGTCACCCGGGTAAACCTTGATGTTCTCGTCCAGACGACCATTGACGAGATCTGCAATGCGCACGCGACACTCGACCTGCCGATCCCCCGTTTGGCGCACCAGATTGGCGCGGTTGCCTGCGGCGAACTCGCCAAGACCGCCGACTGCGACAATAACATCGAGCAGACTCAAACCTTCCCGGTATGACAATGATTGCGGGTTCATGACCTCACCTAACACCTGAATCTGGTTCGCCGCGCCTTGCTGTTCAACAATAACGCTGACCTCGGGCGTGCGCAGGTACTCGCTCAACACTTGCTCCATATCGTCGGCCAACTGCGTCGGCGACTTGCCGGCTGCCTGCATGTCGTCAATGAGCGGTGTGGTGACTTTACCATCGGGCCTGACCGGTACGGTTGCGGACAGCTCTTCATTGCGCCACACCACGATGCGCAGCGAATCACCCGTACCAATCCGGTACTCAGCGAGCGATTGTGTAGGCGCAGGACACTGTGCGGCCGGTATGCTGTTGCCTTGTCCGGCACACCCGGCGAGCGCGAGCGCTAAAGTCGCGCAACACAAGCTGCGGCGAAAGGTGATTGCGTTCATTCGGTACATGTCGGTGTCACTCTCAATTGAAACTTATAGCTCGCGAAGCAGTGTTGCTGCCTCTTCACGAGACGGGAAATTGCTATCGCTCTCCACAAGGCGCGTCAAAGCGCGCTTTGCAGCAGGCGCATCACCACTATCTAGGAGTGCTGCTGCCAGATGGTATTGTATCTCAGGATCATCAGCTGCCAGCTCATTCGCCTGTTTTAGCAGTCGTACCGCATCGTCCGCGCGCCCGGCACTGCGATAAATCCAGCCAAGTGTGTCAGCAATCGCGGCCGAATCCGGTGACAGTTTGTGTGCACGTTCTGCGAGCTGCGTTGCTCGCACCAGATCGCCTTGTTGCTGGTACTGCCACGCCAGATTGTTCAGCGCAACGACATTGCTGTCATCCGCATCCAGCACACGATCATACGCGGCTGAGGCGCCAGCCGTATCGCCCTGGGCCTGCAGATGCTGCGCCAGAGCCATACGAATACCGACGTCACCAGGATTACGCGCAAGCCAGGCCTCAAGTGGCGCCTTCGGATTGGCAAGCTGACCGGCCTGGCGCACCTGAAACTCGCGCAATGCGGACGTTGCATCGGCGCCTTCCTGCGTCGCGCGCGCAAAAGTACGAGCCGCATCCTCGAAGCGCTCCTGTCTTGCTAGCCATTCGCCGCGCAACATCACGCCCGCTGTCTCTTCTGGATGTGCACGTTCGAGCTGTTGAATGTTCTCCTCGGCAGAGGCAAACATACCTTCTTCCATTTCAACGATCGCAAGCGTTGCACGCGCCTGCAGCCAGTCCGGTGAAATCTGTAACGCGTTCTGCAAGGTTGCGCGCGCAGCATTACTGCGACGCATCGCAACCAAAACCCGCGCTTTCTGGAACAGCGCGTTGCGGTCGCGCGGGTTCTCCTGAACCGCGCGTTCGGCCTGCGCAAGACCTTCGTCGAATCGGCCTAACTGCAACATCACGCGAGAGACGAATTGTCGGGCGTCGGGCGCCAATCGCTCTAGCGCCGCAAGCGACGAGACTGAACTATTGGCAAGCTCAAAATCTCCGGAGCGCAATGCAAGGTCAATAAGAATCTGTCGCGGCAAAACAGCCGCAGGGTGAGCGTCAATCGTACGAATCAACAAGTCGCGCGCGTCTTGTCCGCGATTTTGCAACAGCGCGACCCGAGTCATACCTAACAGGGCGTCAAGATCATTGCTGCTCAGCGCTGCCGCTTGCTCGTACGCCTGCGAGGCCGCATCGATTTTCTGCTGTGCGATCAGCACGTCACCGTAAACGACATACACTGCAGGGTCTTTGCCGGCAGCGTCGATGCGACGGGACACTAACCGTTCGGCCTCGGCTGCATCACCGCTGTTCAGCAGGAAAATGCTGGCGATGCGCAGTGCGTCGGCGGAGTCTGCGTTGCTCTGAGCCAATTGTCGTGCAAACGTTGCCGCTTCTGCAGACTTACCTTGCCCGTCCATCGCAGCCAATAGCAGCGATTCGCGGCGAAAATCATCAGACACCTGAGTCATTTCGCGCAGCAAAGCCTCAGCGCTCGCAAAATCACCATTGGAGACCTGCAGCGACGCTAGCCCTAACTGCGTTTTCCTGTCGCTCGGGTCTAGTGCGCGGGCCTGTTCAAGGTTGTCGATTGCCGCCTCAATATCGCCCTGTTGCAGCCGCGCTAACGCGAACAGTTTCTGCATGGCCAAGTCTTCGTCGACGTCGCCACCCACTGGCGCCAGCGCCGCTAACGCAGCGTCAGGTCGCGCGCGTTGCAGCTGCACCTGCGCCAGCAGTTTTCTTGCGGCAACGTTCGAAGGCGCTAACGAAACCAAGCGGGACAGCACTTCTTCTGCCTGCTCAAGATTGCCCCGTTGCAGCTGCAACTGACCAAGCATGTACTGAGCCTGTAAGTCGTCCGGAGTGATTTGCAACAGCTGCTGCAAATCGCGCGTTGCGCCTTCCGGGTCACCGCTGGCGCGCGCCAGTTTTGCTGACAGGAACAACGCCGGCGGCGCGTTCGGCGCGAGCGAGCGCAGCGTTTTTAAGTTACCGCTCGCGGCGTCGAGCGCGCCTAACGACAACTGACTGTCGACAAGATTCGACAAAATATCCAGATATCGAGGCAGGCTGGTCTCACGCGGCACAGCGGCGATCGCGGCTTCGAATGCGCGCTCTGCACTCGCGTAGTCAGCACGTCTTTGATGCAGTGTGCCGAGCAACAACTGCGCATCAACCTGATCCGGCGCACGGTCGACAAGCGCCTGCAATGCAATGACCGCTGCATCGGCGCGTCCGGACGCCGCATCTATCGAGGCAAGACCGAGCGCTGCGTCCACAGAGTCTGGCTGCAACTGGGCCAATTGCTGATAGGTGCCGGATGCAATCTCTGTCTTACCGAGCCCGAGTTGGGCACGGCCGATATATTTGAGTCGCTCGGCATTAGCCAGCACAGCCGGTGGTGTCTCGAGCGCTGTGAGCATGTCGCTGAACTTTGATTGAGCGAGCAAGATGTCGAGAGACAGCCGACGCACGTCCGGACCCGTAAGGCCGCTCTCCACTGCGCGCTGTAAATTGACCTCGGCTGCGACAAAATCACCCAGACCAAGCGAGACCTTCGCGAGTTTGAAGCGCGCATCCGCATTGCTCTCATCGTTGTTCAGGACTTTCTTGAGCTCGATCATTGCCGCGCGGTATTCTCCGGCGGTAATACTCTGACTCGCGCTCTCCATACGTTCCTCGTCGCTCGTCGTAAGCCCGCACGCGGACAAAGCGAGCGCTGCCAACATCAGGCAGACGCGGCGCAGGAGCGGCATAAACGTAGGTTCAAAGATCAGCATGGTCATCCTTCCCAGCGACTAGTTGCGGTAAATTGTATTCGAAGCCGGCCGCGAACTCTCGAAGTACGTCACGGGCTGAGTCACAGCTTGCGTCACACTTTGTGGCAAACGCGATGACGCCCGCAGCCGGTTTGCCGCGCAGCACAGCAAGTGCCTGAGCAAACTTCGCCTCTCGGGCGCCGGCAATCGCTTGGCCATCAATGTCGTAGCGATACCAAATCAGCCACTCCCCCAGTACACCGCGTGCCGACAATTCTCTGACGGGACCGAAAGCGCCTGCAATCAACTGCACTTCATTCTTCTTGCGCTGCGTCCTGCGCCAGTCACCGGCAATATCATTGCTGAAGTAGATCAACTCACGATCCTGAGACTGCGAAAAATACACGTTGGCGTAGACCAAAACGTCTTTACCAGCGCTGGTATAGCGTTGCAGCAATTGCTCCTGCACCCCTGTGTAGGTGGGCTGCCACGAAGCACGCGCACGCGCCGGGCCTTGCCAACCTGTGACTGCCGGCAACTTAAGCACTAGAGCGTCCTCGCGCTGCGGCTCTGACGTTGCTTGCCAGGCCCACAGCGGTCCTGCCAAAGCGACACATGCGGTGACCACCAAAGCCGGCCAGCGAGCACGATCTGCGCCGTTACCGATATTCGAACGCGACACCGGCAGCTTCTTCTCGAACCGTTGCGCAAAGAACAGTGCCGGCAAGATTGTGACCGCGAAGATGATCCAGCCTAACGACAGATGATCCGCGACCATCGGATGATCCATGCCGGCGTAATGACCAATAGCGATAATGATCAATACGCGAACCCAGTTACCAATCATACTCAGCAGTATGATGACGGCGAGCAGCACGATGGACGGCAGCCATCGTCGGTAATACAGATGCGCATAGAGCAGCGCGACCGATACGCCTGCCAACAAATAGGACAGCCCCGCACAGCCTTCCGCGATTTCAAAATCTCCGCCCGGAAGCATTACGTGATTGCCCTGAAGCAATGCCGGAATGCCAACGATAGATAGCGCGACGCCGACGGCTGCGGAGGTCACTGATTGGAAAAATGGTTGCGTCATGTCTAATGCGGGTAGCGCGCAATACAGATAGGCGATCGCAAATGCCGTCACGATGCCCGTTCGATAACCGAAGACTGCGACAACGCAGAACCACCATATTGCGGGCAACGCTATGGTTTGCACAGCGACGACGTTGGCAACATATCCAAGCAACCAGAAAGCACTGAGCGCGAGCACCGCCAACAGACTCCACCAACCCGGCGTTGCAACGCTGGCAACAATGGCGGCACGCGCGCGCCATAGCAACCAGGCGCTGATCGCGGCGACGAGATACCCATGTCCGACAACACCGCCAGCCGCCCACTGCGTTGATACCCAGGCAATACTGGGCCAAAACGCGACACCCAGCAGAACGGCGAGCGCAACGAACATGGCACCGACCTGCACGCGCACCGATACGGGATACGCTGAATCTGGCGCCATCACGAGCGAGGTGACCTGATGATGCGTCGCAAGATCATGATGTCAACGCGCCCGAGCGAATGTCCTTAGCCACTTGAGCGACCGATGTGACGTTCTGAATCTGATGTTTGACGATGAAGGCATTCAGGTGCGTCAGGGCCGTCGGCGTCAGTAGCTTTGGATGTCCCATGACCTGCCAAAGCACGCGTTGCGTGTCATGCGCACCGTGCTGCATGAGCTGTGCAGCTTTCGGCCCATCGGAGGAAGACTCGGATACGCGACCGCCGCCAAGCAAACGACGCACCACTTCGGTCGCACCCAAGCGTTTGGACACGCCCTCGCCACCGCTCGCGACACCCGGTGCAGATTTCGCCAGACGCGCAAACAAGCGCTGCCAATAGTGAAAAAACGGCAACTTCATTGGCGTCACTGGAATCTCCAGAAACGCACCGTCACTGGTGGGCTTCAGTGGACTGTCATCGAACTGCCACCACGGCGATCCGGGCGCACGCGAAAAGTCGAAGCCTTTGTCTGCATCGCGCAGAACCGCGCCGGGTACGACACTACTGTCGACATCGATACCTAATTCGCTCAGCGCCGCACCAACGTATTCGAAAGGCTCGATGCAAAATCCGCCGGCACGATAGCTACTCAACGGCTCCGTCGTCAGATCTGACAGCACGCCCGCGTACTTTTTGACGATCGCAGTCGCTTCTTCTTGCGTGAATTCGTCCAACCGATAGCGCGCGCCCCCGAAATCCCAACGATCGTCACGCCAATGTGTGTCTTCCCAGTGTGGATGGACATGCAGCGCAATATCGTGACCGAGGCGTGCTAGCTGTTCGATGTGGGCACGCACTTCATCGTGCATTTTGCTGACCGCCGGGTGTGCCTGCGACAGCTCACGCATGCGACTCACCATGCCCGCATCAACGTAAAAGGTAATTGATGCGCTGTGCTGCCGTGCAAACGCGCATAGCAGCTCGGATGGCTCAACCAAGCAGTGCGAAATGCTCCCGCTATCGTGGAAAAACAGCTCGTAGTCCTGACTGAGGATCAGTGGCGCGGCTAGCGACGTCGCTGTGGTCAATTGAGCTTCTCCATGGTCGGCGCGCAATATCACCGCCAGCGCGTGACGGCGCGCCGGCCAGATAAACAAACAAGTGTCAGGTAAAGCGGTCTAGAGCTTTGCCATCCCGACAATTATCGCCTGTTTTTCAATCTGTTGTCGCGGCTACAGTTCCCGAAATCGCATGTGATCCAGTTCACAGTTTGCAATGTTAAGCAATCAGACGTCAGGAACCGATTGCACGAGCGGCAGCAGCAGGCTCATAGTCGTACCTGCTCCAACCACAGACGTGACTTCTATATCACCACCAAGCTCCCGCACATACTCGAGCGCCTGAAATGCGCCAATGCCCATGCCTTTAGTGCCTTTGGTGCTCTGGAACGGTTTGAATAAGCCATCATTGATGAAGGCAGCCGACATACCACTGCCTGTATCGGTGATTCTGATGACACCAAAACCCGATATGGCTTCGCAACCAATCGTGACGGAACCCGAATCGTCTGTCGCTTCCTGGGCGTTTCGGACCAAATGCTCAAGAATACGAATAAACCTGCCGGTATCCACGCTGACCCGCAGCGTCGTATCAACGTGTGATACAACCGCCACAGGTTGCCGCAATTGGCAGCGTTGCGCCGCTTGTTCAACAAGATCAGCCAGGCTAACAACGGTCATGCGCTTTTCGTCTCCGCCGCGCAGCTGTCCGAGCAGTCTCTCCATGCGTTGCACCGAGCCACTCACCGTCGAGATCATATCGTCAATGAAGGCCGGGTTCGCTTTATGCGTTTCGGCGTTCTTAACGACCATTGAAAGCTGCGCGAGAATATTGCTGATGTCGTGCATCATGAATGCTGACAGACGACTGTACGTATCAAATTGTCGGCGTTCGACGTTTTGTTGTTCTGACTGGTATTGGCGAATATGCGTCGCGATATGCTGACCCATTGTTTTGAGCAAATCGTGATCTTCGTAGTTCAGTGACGGCGTGACCTCGGGCGCCAACAAGGCGACAAACCCTACGGTGTGCTCATTAGAGGTCAACGGCACAAGCAACCACCAGCGCGTCTCGCCAAAGACCTCCGGCACCAGAGCGTTGCTGTACAGCTGCGGACGACTTTGGCGCTCGCGAAAATCGACGACCCACTGGCGCTTTCGCATGAGTTCGATCATGGGCTCCAGATTGTTCAGCGGCTCGTCTGCGCCAACCTCAACCTGCCATGACGCAATGGGCAGAAACTGGGGTTGCACAGCAGCTTCGACCCACAACACCCCGCCCGGGCTGTCTACTAACTGGGCGATCGCCTTCACCGAGCGCTCCAGAATATTCGGCAATTGCGTATCGCCCAGCGTCCGTGTGAAACGCAGCCACTCATGACGATGATCGTATTTGAAGCGGAAAAAATTCTTCTTTAGATACACCCGAGCTTGCGCCCGCACCGTTGCAGAAAATGCGACGACACAGAACAGCACCGCGGAAACGGCGTAGAACACGATCCTCGCAACATCTCCCCAACTACCACCGAACACCTGGATATAGCTACCTGCAACCGAGATCAGCAACAAATAGACACCAACAATGCTCAGCGTCAGCGTGTAGAACGCCGTCTTTTGCGAAACCACGCCATCCAGCGACCAATTCGGATTTCGCCGCAACGCCAACGCGATCCCGGGCAGAACCAGAACCAGAACGAATCCGCGCGCTGCAGCAAATGGCGCATCGACCACGCCGTCTAGAAATGCGCGGGCATAAAAGAACAAATCAAATCCGAAGCTCACAACCATCGCGAAGCACAAGTACTTGATTGCCCAACGCGATGTACGCGGTGCGTTACGGAATACATGCTCAGTCAGGACGAGGCCACAGATCGACGTCAGCAGTCCAAACTGCACGTACCACTGACTGAGCGATTGACCAGCGAATGACGGGCCGACACCTTCGGCTAACAGGGCGGCCAACACCACTAGCGAAATGACCAATACGCGCAAGGCGAGAATGACGTTACTACCAACATGCAATGAGGCAAGCACGGCTAGTAAATATAATGACCAGCCCAGATTGCGCGCGACTTCAAGAAAAAGTCTCAGCTCGGGCGAGACATCCCACGCGCCGGCAGCAGCATCGACACTGATCGTCCACAAAATACTTAAAGCAAGCGCGAGCAAAAGCCACGCCCACGCGACACGGTCACGCCAAAACGTGACCGTTGCAAAAGCCAGCGCAAGATAGCCAGCAGTCGCTAGCGTGTAGCCAAAGGTCAGCCCCAAAATGACTTCCGTTTGTCACCAAACCGCCATCATTACAGATCAAACTGCGACATACGAGCGGGTAAACCACAGAAAAAGTCGCTAGACTTCGCCGCAACAAGAAATACAGGTGCTCCAGGAGCCGTCATCATGAGCCAGAAAATCATACATCTCATCGCTGCAGCCAGACCGAACTTCATGAAAATAGCGCCGCTATTTCACGCGTTAAACGATTTGGATTGGACCGATGTACGTATCATTCACACGGGCCAGCATTACGACTACAACATGTCTGGTGCTTTTTTTGATGAGTTGGGATTACCTTCGCCGCATTACCATCTCGAAGTAGGTTCCGGCAGTCACGCGGAACAGACTGGCGGCGTCATGATTGCTTACGAAAAAGTGTGCGTTGACGCGCGCCCGGATTGCGTCGTCGTTGTTGGCGATGTGAATTCGACGGTGGCTTGCGCCATGGTTGCGACAAAACTGTGGATCCCGTGCGTGCATCTGGAGGCAGGTTTGCGCAGCGGTGATCGCAGCATGCCCGAAGAGATCAACCGATTGGCAACCGACGCGATCGCAGACTTGCTGTGGACACCGTCACCAGACGCCGACGAGAACCTTGCCCATGAAGGCACTGATCCCAAGCGGGTAGAGCGAGTCGGCAACATTATGATCGACTCCATCGAGCTACTGCGTGAGCAAATTGAAGGCACAGCGCTACCCGAGAGCGTTGGCAATGACGCACCTTACGCGCTGGTGACGCTGCATCGACCGTCAAATGTGGACGAAAAAGAACCGCTGCAACGACTGGTCAACGAGCTCAACCAGGTCGCGAAAAAAATACGACTGGTGTTTGTTGCACACCCGCGAACAATGGCTCGTCTGAAAAGCTTCGACCTGTTGGATACCTTGTCGTCATCCGGCGATCAAATCGTGTTGTTAGAGCCTGCGCCATACATTACGTTCATGCGCCTGGTGATGGGCAGCGCAATGATCATTACCGACTCCGGCGGCTTGCAGGAAGAAAGCACGTATCTTGGTATTCCGTGCCTGACACTGAGACCCAACACCGAGCGGCCAATCACGATCACTGAAGGCACTAATAGCCTCGTCACCCCGGAAACGTTGTTGGCAGAAGTGGATGGTGTGCTCGACGGATCTCGCAAGAAACCAACGTCGCCTCCGGATCTGTGGGACGGCAAAACCGCCTATCGCGCAGCGGAGAGTCTTAAGCGTTTCCTGGGCGCGTAGCGCACCAGGGACAATGAGCGATACTGGGCGCGTAGCGCACCAGGGACAATGAGCGATACTGGGCGCGTAGCGCACCAGGCACGGTGAGCAATACTGGGCGCGCCGCGCACCAGGAACAATGAGCGATACTGGGCGACTCCATACGTCTGATGTGGTGATAGACGCAAACAGTATCTTGCAGTCAACCGTCACTCAGCCGAACAGTTTGCAACAATTACGCCGGTTCGCCGCCGACCTCTGCAAGCAGCATTGCCGTCTTGTCGGCCAGCAATTTCCGATCGTGACGGGTCTCTACGTTGAGACGAATGACCGGCTCTGTATTCGACGCACGCAGGTTGAACCGCCACTGCTCGAACTCAATGCTGATCCCGTCGACCTTGTTGCTGTCGACCGCAGTTGGCGAGTGCTTTTCCCAAAGTTTGGCCATGACAACCTGAGCATCATCAACCCGACGATTAATCTCACCGCTGGCTGGGAAACGCTCGATGCGCTCGTTGACTAACTCCGAGAGGCTCTGACCCGTTCGCGACATCAACGCCGCAATCAATAGCCAAGGAATCATGCCACTGTCGCAGAAATAGAAGTCGCTAAAATAATGATGCGCGCTCATTTCGCCGCCATAAGCCGCACTATGTTCACGCATGACGTCTTTCATAAACGAATGGCCTGACTTGCTTTGGACAACGCGGCCACCGGCTGCCTCAACAACTTCTACCGTGTTCCACGTCAGCCTCGGGTCGTGCACGATACCGGCACCCGGCTTGGTCGCAAGAACGACTTCGGCGAGCAAACCCACGATGTAATACCCTTCGATGAAATCGCCCTTTTCATCGAACACAAAACAGCGATCGAAATCGCCATCCCATGCGACACCGAAATCGGCATTGTGCTCGCGCACAGCCTGTGCCGTGACTTCGCGATTTTCGATCAGCATCGGGTTCGGCACGCCATTCGGGAAATGACCATCTGGCTCGTGGAGCAGGCGAATAAACTCGAAGGGCAAATGAGCAGCCAGTGCATCCAGTGCCGCGCCAGCACCACCGTTACCTGCATTGACCACGATTTTCAGAGGTTTCAACGTGCTGGTATCAACATAACTCAAGATGCGCGCGACGTAATCGTCCCATGTGTCGATTGATGACCGAGTGCCTTTTGTCGCAGCGAGTGAGCGCTCATCTGCTTCAGCGAGTTTCTGGATATCGGTGAGTCCGGTA
>JBCBZK010000048.1:0-23738 GCA_039815365.1 Pseudomonadota bacterium
CAGCGGCGAGTGCGGCACGAAAGTCGATACTGCCTTCTAGCAATGGCTCAACGGTCGCCACTGACAACGCATTTGGTATATCGCCCATGACGAAAAATGCGAGGAATATCGACAACGAGATAATCACGATATTCGGCGGTGTTTGTTGGAGACCTAGTGCATAGCGTATCGCCGAGAAAACGATAACGAATCGCAGAAACGGCGTCACCGCCACGACCAGGAACGGAAGAAAGCTAAGTGCGCTAAGAACAACGAACCAACGACTAGGCTCACTCATAGGGCTACTCTTCGTCCAGTTTAACCGCGAGTTTCCCTTGCTCAGCAACGAGTGTGCCCGTCGCTAGCGTCTTGCCTTCATGAGTCAGCGATACCGGGTCTCCAACCTGCTCCTCAAGAGTCACGATCTGCCCACCACGCAAAGCAAGCAGCTCTTCCAAAGACATCCGAAACGAACCGACATTCACGGCAATTTCAACCTCTACGGCACTGAGAAATGCCCCTTCGTCTTCGACCATCGGAGCATCTTTAACCTCGAAATCTTCCTGGTCCAACTCTTCCAGTGTTACTTCAGGCACAGTCTTTCTCCATGACGATGGCGCGAGCACTGTCTTTTCTGCCAAGGAATGCACGGCCTATTCTTTTTCTATCAATCGTCAATTCGAACCCTGAATGCTGATGCAAGTCGACTATCGGAATCGCTGCTCGGCGATGAAACTTATCAGGATCAATCGATGGCACACGCACTGTGGCCTGCGCATTCACATGCAGCGACACAGTCTTCAACATGCGCTCCACGCTCGGAATTACCGAAACACGATCACTCCGCGAAAGCGCAAAGACTAGCTCTGCTGACAACCATACGGCACCGACGGAGACACCGTCGCTTTGCAACTCGACAATCAACCACTCGTGCTCACAACCAGTGCACCTCATCGCGCCAACGGACTGTTTGCTATTCGGCCGCAGAACATCAATCAACTCCGCGAGCATTCTGATTAATAACTCAGACCGAACGTCTTCTCGGACTGACGAGTCGACCGAGACGGAGTCAAGAACACGACTGATAACGCTGTCCTCGATATGCATCGCAGCTAGCAAAGACGTGCCATTGCCAACGAGCGCAAAGCCGTCACCACGATCCAACATCGCAGCGCCTATCGACATCCCGCTTAAAGTCACACTGCTTCCAAACCACTCGCAAGCCCATGCGTGAACGCCCATGCTGATCTCATCTGCGTTCGGCAAATCCCGGGCGTCAGTCACGGGCCAGAATGTTCGGTTAAAAGCCATCAGCGCTGGGTCGCGTTGTATAAGGTTTCGATGAGCTGGTTGGAAACATCCATCACGTGCGAGCTGGCTTGATAGCCACGCTGTGCGATGATGAGCTCTGCAAACTCGCGCACCAAATCTACGTTAGATGCCTCCAGGCTCTCCGAGGCAATCGTTCCCAGCACGCCATCACCCGCGTATCCATACGTCATGCTTGCCGATGCATCCAGCGCATAGAGACCGTTCGCCGCCTGCGATAACTGCCTGTCATTGCGAATGTCTGCCAGCGCCAGCCGGTAGGGTTCTTCGGTATCACCGTTTGAGTACAGCAGCTGCAGAGAACCCTGCTCGGTAATGCTAACGGCGACGATACCTTCGACACCACGTCCATCTGTCGCCTCTGCACCTAGTGTCGAAACCGCACCGCCGGCAAAAGATGTTGCCTGTGTAAAACTGCCATTCGCACCGAAACTCAGTGAAAGCGTTAACGCGTCCCCGGCCGAACCATTAGCAGTTCCGGGAATCACAATCTCAACAGATTCGGAGACATCAAGTGGCGACCCGTCAGGCCCGAAAAATACTTCTGCAGTAGTCAGCTCGAGGCCATTCTCATCTTGTACGCTAATCAGCCATTGCCCGGGTGTTGTCGCGCTGTTGTTAGTGAAAGTAAAACGAAGTTCGACCTGCTCGCCCAAGGCATTGAAAACCTCGAAGTCGTCTATCACGTGCTCATTGTCGCCGGTCGAAAGATTACCGGCAAACTCGACCGTTGTTGTCGCTTCGGGATTCAGTGTTCTTAGCCCACTGATATCGATGGGGATCAATTGACCGTTATCACCTAACGCCATGACCAACCCATCGGAAATCGTATCGCGCAGCATGCCGTCTTCATCAAAGAAGAACTGACCACCGCGGGTGAAGAAATTTTGACCGTCCTGACTGATCACAAACTGACCCTGCCCGAGAATCGCAAGATCGGTCGCATTTCCCGTCTCGCGAATATCGCCGGCTTGCTGACGTAGTCCTTCGCCGGCGAGTCTTGCGCCAAACGCATAACTGTTTTGCCCACCGAGCGATCGGTAGAACACATCGCTGCCGCGAAAGCCAGGCGTATTCAGGTTGGCGACGTTGTCACTGATCGTATTGAGCCCACGCGAGAATACGAGCATGCCTGCTACGCCATTGAAAAATGATTGAAACACCGGCTGCCTCCTTTAGCGCAGATTCTGAATTTGTGACATTCGAATACGATCAACGATCGCGCCGCTCGGTCGTTCGACCGTCAAGCTCACACCGTTCGGGTCGAAGCTGACCGATATGACAACGCCACTAATACCGCCATCCGCTCCTTGCACATCGACGGTCTTGCCCACCAACGTCGAGGCTTGGTAAATCGAGTTAATCTCAGAAATATTCTCAAGATGAATGCCGTTTTGGCGCTGCTGCTCAATCGACGAGAACTGTGCCAGCTGCGCCAAAAACTCTGAGTTATCCAAAGGTTCAAGCGGATCCTGATATGTCAGCTGCGTCAGAAACAGCTGTACGAATTCTTCTTGTGAGATAGAAGACCCTTCCGTTTGCGTAATCGTGTTAAGTGGCGACCCAATCGCTTCTACTTGCATATCAGAGCTCCTTCAAACGTTCGCCGTTAAGATAAATAGTTGCGCCGGTGAAAACGTTACCGAGTGCATCGTTGAGCTGCTCGATCAGCGCCAGAGCCGCAGCTGAATCAAAAAAATCTCTCAACACTAGTATGTTCTCCACATTCTGTTTAAGTATCGCGAGATGTGTTTTCTCGGGCGGAATCAGTGCTGCAAGAACTTGTCTGAGCATCACGCTGGGCGTATTTGGGCTGCGGCCCGCGCGTGTGCTTTTCGCAGCTTCCGCCGGCAGAGCTGCGAACGTCATGGTCGCTGGGCGAGACTCGAACGTGATTTGATTTAGTACATTGCTACCGACAAAGGCGAGGCTTGTATTGAACGGCAATCGCTGATTCCCATCATCGGTCGATCCCGCGGAAACTGCAGCCGACGAAGGCTTGAAGGCTGGCTGTTGAGACAATCGGCCAGTAGCAAACAAACCCATCAAGACATCGATAAACGGCAACTCACTAACACCATCGAAGACCGTCCAGGCTTGGATCGAAGCTGCTGCATCGTTAACAGGTATCGGCAGATTCGCATCGAGAGTCCGCACGGTTTGCGCATCCGCCAACGACGACTGTGACAGCGTGTCTACACTGTCCTCCGCAGCGTCGCTCTGTGAATGCTGTTCGCCCTGCCCGCGAGGCTGCAGGAGGCGCTCGAATTGCGCCGGACGTTCTGATTGCTGATCATCCGTGACCGCCGAAGCTTTTGCCGTGGAACCGGGTACTAGCATCGAGGCCAGCGTAACATCACTCATCGTTGGCTCCACAAGGGCTCGCGTAGAAGCGCTCGATCGCATCGCGTCGTTGCGCGTTGTTGCGGTCCGCACGCGACTGCTGCTGCAGAAAGTCTTGCTTGAGCTGCTGCATGTGCTCGAACTGAGCCGCAATCCTTGTATTCGACTTTGCAATTACGGTGTCCAATTTCTCCGCTCGCCGCTCGGCCATTTGAATACCCGATGCATAGTCTCGAAGCTGCGCGTGGTAGTGGACCTGAACCTCCGGTGCGACCTTAAGGGCGTAGTCACCTAGAGCGACCTTGCAATCGGTGAACCCTGCCTCAAACCTCTGAATACGGTCGGCTTCTGCAGTTCGAGACGCTTCTAGCTGCTTAGATTCATCCAGTGTTTCCTGAAGCCGCTTGGTCAATGCGAGACGTTTTAGTTTGGACTGCATGATAGTCATGACCGCAGCTCCAATGCATTGGTCGGCAACTGGCCCTGCAGCCATGCCAGCACTGCCTGATAGCGACGGATCTTTCCGTCCAGCGCTTCGTTTGATCCGGCGTCATAGCCGGAGAAACTGATGTACTCCTCAACGCTGCGGTAGTCCGCCAGAGTATTGCGAATTTGTGTCGCTTGTCTTTGTGCTGCATCGTCAAGCAGTGTGGTGTCAAGCCGCGAACGACTATTCAGCAAATCAACAGCAGGGAAAACACCGCGATCTGCCAGCGAGCGACTGAGATAGATGTGTCCGTCCAGCAGTGACCTCAGATAGGAGGAGAAGGAGTCATCGCTCGGGCCTTCCATCAGCACTGACGCCACCAGCGTAATGCTGCCCTTGCCTACTAGCGCACCGGTCATCTCTATGGTCTCGGACAAACGCCGAAACACCGTTGGTGTCATGCCTGAGTGTGTCATCGGCTCACCGTTCGCCAGATCAATCTCACGCAGCGCAAACGCAAATCGCGTCATCGAATCAACCACCAGTAATACATGCTGCCCGACATCAGCCAAGGTCTGCGCTGTAGCCAACGCGGACTCAAAAGCACCAATGCGGCTGGTCGGCGGATCCCCAGCCAGCGCCAGAAAAACGGTGGTGGACAGACTGTCATCCGAGTCATCCAGCTGATTGGTCAACTCGCGGGCCTCTCGGGCACGTTCCCCAACCATAGCGACCACTGTGTGATCTGCCGGCACAGTGCTGATCAGCTGTCTCAACAGAGTGGTCTTGCCGCAGCCCGCTTCGGCAAAAACACCGAGCCTCTGGCCTCGGCCAATCGGCAGGAAGTCATCTAGTACAGGAATGCCGGTCATGAAACGCGACGTGACTACAGCTCGCTCGGCATACGCAACATGCCTCGGACGCGCCCGCACAGGCGGGAGACAAGTTGCTGCATCGCGCTGCAATAAGGGCGTCGCATGCCCGTCATAGGCATAGTGACGATCAATATCAAGGCTGCTTTCAACTGGCTGGTCATTGCAGCGTACGGTGTCGCCGCATCGAATAGCCTGCGCGCTACCAAGCACGGCGAGCACAGTCACCTCGCCACGAACAGATAGCACCTCTGCCGCGACCGCACCATCACGCCCGTCGATAGTGCAAGGATCGCCGATACGCCCAACCAGTCCAGTTGCCTCAACAACACCGGCACGTAAGCTTGTAACAGTCCCATACGAACTGACTGGGAATGTCAGTGCCGACAATACAGAGGAAGCCGTCTCACTCACTTTGGCGTAACCTCTGCAGTTGCGACACCAAGTAGCTCAGTCAGTAACTTGCTCAGGTTGTACTCAAAGTTTCCTCCACGGCTCTGCCAGCGAGCAGATGGCACTTGCCCTGCACGACCGGCGATCAATGTCACGCCGCGATCTGCCCAATTCTGTTGGGATAGCGCTTCGTACACATCGGGTGTCAAGGTCACTTCCAGTTTGTCCGGCTGGTACCGCTGCTTTAGGGTATCAATCAAAGCGTGCGACCATTTCTCATCGCTCGCCAAAGACACCAACATACGTTCCGCCATCGCCAGCGTTGCACTATGCAATGCGGTATCAAACTCTTTAGCCATTTGCTCAACAGCTGGGCCGACTGCGACCAGTGTCGCGTCTAGCGCAGCTAGCTCTTGATCGACCTGCTGCTGACACGCAGCGGCAGTATCCATTGCCCGCTGGTGCTCGCCAGTAAGTTCCTCGCGCATCGACGCTCGACCGGAGGTGATGCCGTCTCGAACACCACGCTCGTAAGCGGCATCAATCGTCGCGGCGTCGGGCGCCGACTGCGCGGACATCTCTCCATCGACGACGCCTTGTTCGCGCCGACGGGCGCTAGAAAGTACTTCGAGACGACTCATGTCAGCGCTCCAGCGGCTTGCTGCCGCTCAAACAGAACTTCTCGAAGAGCGCGCTGTGCGCGAGGCCCGAGTGGCGCATCTCGCAGTGCGCTATCGACACTGATCGATAACCGTTCGACCGCAGCGCTGAGCCGATCCTCGGCCGACAAGGACTCCTCGCGAAACGCTCTAACGCGCGACCGAGTGAGTGCGTGTCGCGCTATCGTCGCGTCAAATCGAGCTGTAAAATCTTCAACCGCGGTTCGTAATTGCTGTGCAATCTCAGGCTCAAGTTCTGTCATGACAGCCTGCAGCCGATCCGGCGCCAATGTCGCCAGCAGCGATGCAAGCAGACGGATATCTCGTTGGCTCCAGCTAGGTTTCATCGTCTGCCACCCATGCGGAAATGTCTTGCCAAAGCCTACGCTCGCGTCGATGGCGCTGGCCTACCTTCGCCACTAACAGCATCAAGAGCGAACCTAGCATCACTATCGCGATTACGCGCACATCAAATCCTGCCCCAATGACGTCAAGAGGCGGCTGGTCTGTCGCTACAGCCGCTGCCGTGGTCTGAACCGAGACTGGCTCCGTGGCAGAAGGCGAGTAAAGGACTGCCTTGACGGTGTCCCCACGTGGCTCGGATAAGGATAAGCCGACAAACACGAGTTGCTCGATGTCCGAAAGCTCTGGAAGGTTATCTTTGGCCGGCATCACCAACGCCACGCCGATCCTTGCACCTGCCTTGCCAGAGGGTGAGGCTTCGCTCGCAGCAGACATTGTGTCTCTTAAAGGCTCGTCACCGACCGGCGTTGCAGGCTGCTCAAGCGATGATTCCGCTTGCGCAAGCTGATCGACCGATACAGTAACGCGCAACTCGTCGTCTGACACAAAAGGCTCAAGCAAATGAACCACGGTCGCGGCTAGTTTGCGCTCCAAACGCTCGGCTCCAAGAATGCGATCCGACGCGTGTTCTCCGCGATTGGACAGCATGCCGGCGGCTGAAACAATCTTCACTCGATCCGGTGCGAGACCGTCTACAGCGCCCACCAGAATCTGCTCGACTGACGGTGCCAGTTCGGCCAAGCGGGTGCTGCTGTCTAGGTCTAGAATGACTGATGCACGCCCCGAGTTCTCGCGCCGGAAAAAACTCGACTTCTCCGGTTGTAAGACATGGACACGAACATCGCGAACGCCATCAATGCTGGCAATAGACCGCTCAAGCTCTGCTTGAAGCGCACGCTGATAATTGATGCTCTGGACGAATTCAGTAGCACCGTAGTCAGCGTCCGTGAACAACTCGAACCCACCGGTGCGCACGTTGATCAAGCCCTCCGCATCCGCCAATGATCGTGCAATATGAAGATCGTCGGCAGCAACGCGAATACGTTGCTCCTCATCGTACGAAAATGACACCGCATGCCGAACCAACGTCGACTCCAGCTGCCTTTGTACGGGGTTGTCGGCGGCCGGCAATACCACAGTCTCGTCGCTGTCCCAGAGTGAGGCCGTGGCATAGCCAGCAAGACCCAATATGGCCACGGCCGTAATCGTCGCGATAATAATGCTTCTTTGCATGCGCGTTATACCTGCATTCTGCTGAGTTCCTGATAGCCCTCAACAAGACGGTTGCGGACTTCGACGGCGAGCTGTAGCTCTAGACGCGCGGTTTCCAGTGACATCATCAGTTCATGCAAATGCACACCATCGTCGCCCGCAGCAACTGCCTCAAGATTCTGAACCGCAGCCTGCGTTGATTCATCGATACGCTCGAGCACGGCCAAGAAATCTATCTCACTGGTGGGCTCCGCCGCTGATGTGCTCGGCGCTGTTGGCTGCAGCTCGCTGCTCGCGCTGATCGCAGTAATCGCATCCGTCATGGTTAGCTCCCGATCCTGAGCGCAGACTCGCGCATGCTCGCATGCGTGTTGAACATCTTGACGCCGAGCTCGTATGCACGCTTGTGAAGGGACATATGAACCATTTCTTGAGCAAGGTCGATATCCATCATCTGCACGAAGCCATTTTCATCTGCGTCCGGCGAGTCCGGCTGATATACAGACTTAAGGTCAACCTCTGCTACCGATTGGACGGACTGGCCATTGGTGATCTCGAGCGCTCGGCCACCATTGTTCAGTGTCATTTCGATAAAAACTGAGTCCCCGGAAGACTGCACCGGCCGGTTCATGTTGGCGACCTTGAACGTGGAAACCTCGACGGCCTGCATGTTGTAGAGCAGACTGGCTTGTACGTAATCTATTGCATTGGGCATATCTTTACTCCTTGCCAATCGCTGTGCGATACAACGAAAGCACCTTCGAATAACCTTCAGCGACGGCCGTATAGCGGCCTTTCGTAAGCTGAGCCGCCACGGATAACTGGTCGAGATTCGCGGGTGCTGCAAGACTAGTTGTGTTGTCTTCAAAAAGTGCACGAAGCGCTGCGCCCGACAAGTCCTGCTCCGTCGCTGTCGCCAACAACTCAGAGAACTCTGGCGTGAGCCGCAGTTGCTGTGCATTCGGAATAGACGCCAGATTCTGCGAATTCAACTCTTGAAGATATTGCAGGTAGTCGAGCGAGGTGCGCACAACCTGATTGATGTTGTCTACTTCCATACTGGCTACTCCACTACAATTTCGGCCTGCAACGCGCCTGCTCGTTTTATCGACTGCAAAATCGCGATCACATCTCGCGTACTCGCATCTACGGCGGCCAGTGCGTCAATAAGCTCAGCGACAGAAGTCCCGCGACTAAGCTGTACGGCACCGCCGCCCTCTTCCGTAACGCTGATCTCCGTGTCCGGCACGACAACACTGGTGACACCGTCGTTGCCGCGGCCGAGAAACAGATCCGTCGGTTGGCTGATCAGGTAACGCGTGTCTATTTCCACGCGAATGTTTTCGTGCGAAATCGTGACTTCTCCGACCGTTACATTGCCGCCAGCAACAACAGTTCCGGTGCGCTCATTGATCACGACGCGTGCCACCGTATCCGGCTGCACAGAGAGCTGCTGTATCTGCGACATTAGGGCGAACCGCGCGCTGGCTGGGCTGTTCGGGTCCATTGAGAACTTTACGAGCCCTGCATGCACCGGTGTCACCTGCACGTTTCCCGGCAAAGCGCTCGCCCGCTCAACAATTTTTTGAACCGTCACGAAATCAGGCTGGTGTAGCACAAACTTGAGATCCCCCTGGTCATCGATAACCTCCACATCAAGCGCGCGCTCAACCAACGCGCCGTTGCTAATCGACCCGACAGTCGGATGGTTCTTCTGATACGACGAATCAAATGACGAAAACGCATAACCGCCCACAGTTAACTGTCCCTGGGCCAGCGCATAGAGACGTTCGTCAGGGCCGTACAGAGGCGTTAGAAAGAGTGTGCCGCCAGCAAGACTGCGTGCATCCCCCAGCGACGACACGCTGATGTCGATTCTTTGGCCGGGCTCCATGAACGGCGGCAGGACAGCAGTCACGATTACGGCAGCCGCGTTGCGACTGCGAACATCACGAATGTCGGCATTGACGCCAAACTCAATCAATGTGTTGACGATGGACTGAATGGTTGCGCGATTCGCTGCACTATCGCCGGTGCCCGCAAGGCCGCCAACAATCCCGTAGCCGATCAAATCATGTTCACGAGCGCCATCAAATCGACCAAGCTCTTTCAGCCGAACGCCATCAGCGGTGACGGCAGAAGAAGTCAGGGCTGCCAATCCTGCGACGACTAACAGTAATAATCGATGACGCATGCTAGTTCAGTCCAAAAAATTGCAGGACACGACCGATAATGCCGGGCTTCTGTGCTTCCGAAACAATGCCTTTACCGGTGAACTCGATCTGAGAATTCGTCAATCGACTGGACAGTACCGCATTGCTGTTATCGACATCTTCTGGCCGGAGCGTGCCGACAACCGTGATGGATTGCGCTTCGCCATTGATGATCAGTTTCTGCTGACCCTCAACAACCAAATGCCCGAGTTCGTTCAAGGACCTGACGGTCGCGGTAATTTGCCCGCGGACGCGTCCAACACGACGGGTGATTGCAGCACCATCCACAGAGGAGTCGACAGCGAATCGAATATCATTCTCGCGCGTGTTGTCACTGCCGGTCGCGGCAAATCCAACACCTTTGTCGCGGCCGGTGTTGGCGCTGCTCTCTGCCGTCGTTTGTTCAGCGATGATGATCGTAATCGTGTCACCTATACGAAATGCTCGCTTGTCCGCGACTAACGCCCGGTACGCATCCGGGTCTATCAGTGAATCCGCTTGTACCTCAGCAGTGCTCTGACTGAGAAACACGCCCAAGACTGCAAGACTCAACAGTCCCCGTTGCATGCATCGTTCCATAAGCAATATCCCCGTTGTGCGCGAGCTTAACTCGTGCCGTCGTATTGATTGCGCTGTCTTCCTGTAACGTTGCGTCGAGCAACACCTGTACTGCGCCATGCTTGACGCGGTACTTGACGGTATCGCCAACCATGAAATCCGGCACAGCCTGTACTGCGCCCGCTGTAATGATGTCCCCGGCAGACAATCTTCGTGTCGCCCGGTGCCGGCGCGCTGGCCATTGTGCCGCGCCCATTCTCTCGCCGGCTGCGACCGGTCCAAACGCGCGTTCGACATCGGCGGCTGTTACCGACACACCGGCATTAACCGCTCGCGTTGTTTTCCAATACCAGCCTTCGCGTTTGATATCGAACCACTCTGTGATCTGACTGCTACCTGCTGGATGCTGCGTCTCCCAAGTGAGGCGCAACAGATCGGCATCGGATAGGAACTGATGAGACAACAATCGGTAGCGTGACCCGGGCTCTGATACAGCGGAGCTCGCCTCGACAGACTCACGCCGTTCAAGTCTGACAATGTCGTCGCCGGTGGGTAGCAGCGTCGGTAGCATGCCTGTCACGATGGCTTCACGCGAACAGGCGGCTGGCAACTGCTCAACGGTGGCTAGCCAATCGCCACGGATCGCGTTATCGAAGATTTGGGAGGGACAACTGTCCTCGGCCAGCGCCATTGTGGCGAAGAGACCGACGATGACAGCTGCCGCTCCGAAGGAGCGCGCAAGCGTCATGGACTACCGTCTTAAGTTATTGATTGTTTCAAGTATCTGATCGCTTAGTTGCACGACGCGAGCGTTCATCTGAAACCCGCGTTGCGCAACGATCAACTCAACCATTTCCTCGTTCAGCGAAACGTTGCTTTGTTCGACAAAGCCTTGCCGAATTTCTGCCATACCAGCTTCGCCTGCATAGCCTTCAAGGACTTCATGCCCGGAGCGAGCCTCGTACAGTCCCTCACCGATAAGCGTCATTCCAGCAGCGTCTCGAGTCATCTTGACATCGAGGCGCCCGAGCTCGACAAGCCTGCCGTCATCGAGCACGACGGTCACCACGCCATCTGTGCGAATCGCCAGATTGGTCGCCCCCGGTGGCACATTGATCTGGGCAGCGAGTCGCCAACCATTACCGATGCCTAGGAACCCCGCATCATCGATTGCTAATCGACCCCCGCGCACGAGTCGCTCGCTGCCGCGATCGTCAACAACAGGCAAAAAGCCTTGTCCACTCAACGCAAAGTCAGCCGGATTTTCGGAGGGCGCCAGAGCACCTTGAGTCATGTCGATTTGATCTGCGCCGACGCGAACACCGTTGCGCGATGAGCTGCTAGAGCCCCCGCGGGCATCGCCTGTTGCGTCGTTGCGATTGACACTAACCTGGCTGATCAGCGCCTCAAAATGGACGCCAGACTTTTTGAAAGCCGGGGTGTTCAGGTTAGCGAGGTTGTTGGATATCGCGTTTAGTCTGGCTTGCTGCGCAGTAAGCCCGCTGTGTGCGATGTGAAGTGCGTCGACCATCTGTTGTCCTCTGATAAACGTTCGCTTGTTCTATCGGACGCATCCCTGCTCCTCGACCAACGTTTAGCGACATCAAAAAGCACCCCTACCACTTAATGTCACGCTACTGTCGAGAATTAAACCTCAATTGGACTTCCTGTCCCATCACTGGCTTGCCGTTGAACCTATCCCACAATCTCTCCGACCACAAGCCCTTTTTAAAAGTCGTCATTTTTGAACCAAATAGAACATTTCGGTGCCCGATCAGGCCTCCGGAATTTCCATTATCGATCTATGTCATTGATTGCCGTACCGAGCATATCGTCCAGCGTGCGCAACGTTCTTTGCACACTTTCCAGATGCTTGGAGACCTCCATCATTCGCACCATTGAGGCCGAGCTGTTGACATTCGACTGCTCCAGATAGCCTTGCAAAACTTGCGCGGACTCGTCCGTCTCAACCACCAAATCTGGACTGATCGCATACACGCCGGACCGCACCTGTTGCAGCGCCGACGGATCAGCAATCATCAAAGGACGCAGGTAAACCGTTCGCTCGAAAGCATCATCCGGTACGCTGACAGGGCGCCCACCAGCATCGCCGCTCGTATCCCAAACAATCGTTTCTCCGTGCAGCATCGGCTCGCCTTCGGCATTAATCTTTATCGTGCCGCCGCGTACCAAGAGCGTTTGATCCAACCCGCCGCTTGCGACCTCCAGATAGGCACCATTGGTCACCGCAATATCCATCCTGTCACCTGTCGGCGCAATCGCGCCTGCAGTGCCGGACCACGTCGTTTGCACGTCAGCTGAGCCACGTGCGGTCGACTGAGTCATCAAGTCAAACGAAGCATCGTCGGCCTGCATCGCCCGATAACCCGGCGTCGATTGATTCGCCACGTTCTGGCTGATGATCTCGACTTTTTTAAGGTCTGCCTGCATCGCACGCAGCGCTTCAATCATGGCTTCTGACATCGTCTTCCCCTAACGAATTACCGCGACTGTCGAGAGTGGTGTACCCGGTGCGACCTCGCCAACGCTGATCACTTTCATCGCGGGCACAACGCGCTCGCAAAACCGCTGAAACGGCGCACGCAATTTGGCACTGCAAACTACAACTGGTTCGACACCACCCCCGAGCTGTTGTTCGTAGATCGTTGACACTTTTTGAATCAGCGCATCAATTTGCGCCGGCTCCGGCACAAGTACAGGCCCGTTATCACCTGGCTTGATATTGCGTAACAGCCGCGACTCAAGATCCGCATCAAGCGTTATCACCTTGATTTCATCGTCACCGCTGAGCAACGACTGCACAATTTGACGGCCCAACTGCTCACGTACTTTTTCTGTCAGCTCACCGATATCCTTGGTCGTGCGACCAACGTCGACCAGACACTCGAGAATCGTCGGCAAATTGCGCACCGACACACCTTCCGACAACAGCCCCTGCAACACACGCTGCAAATCCGAGTAGCTCAGGACCGATGGAATCAACTCATCGACCATGCCGCCAAGTTTGTCCGAAACGCGCTGTACCATGGACTCAACCATGGCCCGCGTCAGCAGCAGGTGTGCGTGACGATTGAGCAGTTCCTGCAAATGCGTGATCAACAGTGTGTCGGGTTGCACCACCGTATAGCCGGACTGTTTGGCGCTGTCTCGATGGACAGCTTCGATCCACACAGCGTCAAGCTTGTAGGCAGGCTCTTTTGCCGCAATGCCTTCTAACGGCGGACGCTTGCCGCCAGGGCTGATGGCTAATGTCCGGTCCGCGAACAACGTGCCGTCATCGACGACGAATCCATTAAACAATACCTGGTATTGCTCCGGGCGCAGCATGCTTGCATCACTGATCTGTATCTCGGGGCAGACGAAGCCCAAGCGAACAGCCATGTCCTTGCGAAGGTTGCCAATCTGGTCGGCAAAGAGCGGCCCCTCGCGCTGAAAGTACGCGGCAACATCACTGCCAGCGGCTATCGAGATAGGACGTATCTCCAATAGTTGCTCAAAGTCAGCGCTGGCAACCGCATCCGGTGCAGGCGCAGACTCAGCGCCCTCATCAGTCGGCATTTCTGACTCACTGCGACGCAGCGACATCCACGCAAGCAAACCGAGCGCACCGGCGATTAGCAATACCGGCAGCGCAGGAATACCGGGCGCGAAACCGAACAATCCGACGGTACCAGCGACCAGCAATAACACTTTCGGATTTGACGCGAGCTGCCTAGAGAGCTCGTCGCCGAGCCGCGCATCCGTGGCTGCGCGCTTAATCAATATTCCGGTAGCAACTGCAACCACAAGCGACGGGATCTGCGTGACAATCCCGTCACCAACAGTTAACAGCGTAAAGGTCTGCAGCGACTGATCCCAGCTCATGCCAAGCTGCACAATACCGACTGTCAGGCCAGCGATTATGTCGATCAAGATGATGATGATGCCAGCAATCGCATCGCCCTTTACAAACTTCGTCGCACCATCCATAGCCCCGTAAAAATTAGCTTCCCGCTCGATATCACCACGCCGTTTTTGGGCTTCTTTCTCAGTCAAAAGCCCCATGTTCAGATCCGCATCAATGCTCATTTGCTTGCCGGGCATACTGTCCAGCGTAAAGCGCGCGGCGACTTCCGCCACGCGCTGCGCACCGTTGGTGACCACAACGTACTGCACGACGATCAGAATAAAGAACACGACCAGACCGATGGCGTAGTTACCACCGACGACGTAAGTGCCAACGGAATCAATCACCTGACCAGCACTCGCATCTGAAAGGATTAGACGCGTGGCGGAGATGTTGAGCGACAGGCGAAACAGCGTCGTGATAAGTAGCAACGACGGAAACGTGGAGAACTGAATGGGCTTGTCGCTGTAGAAGGTCAACAACAGAATCGTCAGGCTGAAACTGAGGTTGGTCAGCAGCAGAAAATCCAGCAGCCAAGGTGGTATCGGCGAGAACAATGCGACCAGAATACCAAGCATACCTAACACGAGAACGAGGTCGCGGGGGTTATCCCTGAACAAGGCAGTCAGTCGGCTGAGTCCATTTCCTTTTGCTGATAAAGCCATCGATACACGTCGGCGACACCGGCGTAATACGCTACCGGAATCGACCGCCCGACCTCCCCGTGGTCCGACAGAGCGCGCGCCAACGGCGGGCGCCTGAGTATTGGTTTTCGGTATTTACGGCCAAGCTTTTTGATTTTCGCCGCGAGCTCGCCGCCGCCGGCGGCGACAATGACTGGCGCGACCGACTCCCCGCGAACATAACGCAAAGCAACGGCCACGTGAACCGGATTTGTAATAATTACATCCGCATCCTTGACCAGACGCAGCGATCCGGATTTCTGCCGAAGCGCGTTTTGCAGCTCCTTGCGCTTTGATCGAATCTCGGGCGCACCTTCGTATCGTTTCAGCTCTTCACGAACTTCCCGACGACTCATTTTCATCTGATGCGCAAAATAATATCTGGTAAAAATCCAGTCCAAAAAGACAATTGGGGACATCACCAACAACAGCAGCAACATGCTTTGAATCAACAGCCCAACCAAGAAATCACCAGGACTCTGCAGCCCTAAAGTCGCACCGCTTGAGAGCCACAACAGAATCGCACGACCCACGACAAGTACCAGCACGAGCAGCAATATCAACCGCAGAAGCGACTTGAACAGATCAAATAGAGCCTTGCGACTAAAGAGTTTCTTGAACCCCTGCGCCGGGTTCAGTCGCGTGAAGTCCGGCTTTAGCGGGTGCGTCGAAAACACAAACCGAGTCTGCAAAATATTCGCCAGGAGGGCCATCACAACGATCACCAGTAGCAACGGCAACACCACCGTAAAACTCTGTACGGCGATGGACTCAAACATTTGCTGAGCGCGCTCTGGCGACGCATCAGTGCGGATACCGAGCCGAATAACACGGCGTACCAACGCCAATCCCTCTGCAGAAACGCTTGGCCAGAACAACAGCAGACCGACAAAAAAACCCGCGGTGATCAACAGACTGTTGATTTCCTGACTTTTGCTAACCTGCCCTTTCTTGCGGGCCTCGCGCAATTTCTGCGGGGTCGCCTGTTCGGTTTTATCATGCTCTTGCTGTGCCATTGCTAGCGCGCCAACAGCCCAAGCCAATACTCACGCAGCACACCAAACATTTGCTCGATACCAACCCCGACCGTCACCATAGTCATCGACAGAGCGAGAATACTGACAAACATTTTCAGCGGCAGCATCACAAAGTAGACATTCATCTGCGGCATCGTCTTGGCGGTCAGACCGAGCGCTGCATCGAACAAGAACAACGCAATGATAACCGGCAACGCCAACAACAATGCCAGCGAAAACTGCTCAGCAAGCAGGAACAACAGTATCTGCGGATCGTAAGCCGGCAACATCGCATCAAGCGGGTAAACCTGAAAGGAAAACAGCAATGCCCCGAGCAACTCGTAGTGCAAGCCCGTCTCGATGGTCAGCACAAACACCAACCACATCATCATGGTGCCAATCAAAGACTCAGAGTTTTGCGTGGCCGGATCAAGTACGCCTGCAGCACCAAAACCCATTTGCAGATCCAGCGCCCGTCCGATTGTCATGATTGCGGACATGGTCGCCTGATAGCCAAAAGCGAGCGCGAGCCCCAGTAGTAGCTGGGCCGGCGCCAGACGAACAAGCGTCGAGAAATCTGCGCCTTGGGTGGCGGGGCTCGCCCCGTACAACTGGCTCGCAGCGACAGCAACGACAAGCGTTAACACGACGCGAATAGAAAACGGCACGCGCGCCATGGGCGAAAGAACCGGCAGGAGCATGACCGGCGCGAGGCGAACGAATGCCAGTGCGATCGCACCGATCGAGGCTGCGTACAGCTCAACGAACGTGTTCAAAGCTGGGCGATACGGCCGATCACATCCACAGCGAAGCCTTGCCAGCGAGACAGCATCCAACCCGAAAACATGATCATGACAGCTACGGCGCCGATGATTTTGGGCACAAAGGTCAACGTCATTTCCTGGATCTGTGTCACCACCTGCAGCACCGAAACAATTAGCCCGATGACCAGACACACACCCAGGATGGGCGCACAAATCCAAGCTGCAGTAATCAACATCTCTGACATCAGCTGCACACCAAAATCACCCATCAGCGGTTCCTCTCGGCGGTTTTTCGCATGGCTTGTAACAGTGGGATACCGGCAGCGGCTGCACGCCCAGTGGGTGTGTCAAACAGTTGCGAGATGATGTCGTCAGCGCCGGCGGCGTTACCCACATCACGCAGCAATATGGACTCTGCATAACGCGCCGACAAGTTGTTCGGGTCGAGTCCGCGCGCGCGACGGATCGATTTTTGAGCCTGATCGGCGCGGCTGGTGAGTGCATCCACAACGGCAAGGCCGCCATGGCTTTCGGCGAAGTTTCTGTCGATCAACAGTGCCTGTTCAAAGCTAGCTCTCGCGGCTGCAAGGTCTTCTGCCAAAATCTGTGTCCAGCCTTGTAGATGCCAGGAGCCGATGTGCTGCGGCATGTCTTGAACCGCCGTGGTAAATGCGACCAATGCTGTGTTGTGATCGCCCGCATACAGAGCCAACTGACCGGCCAGTGACTGGACACGACCGTTGGTCGGATGGCGTTCCAACAAAGCGTCAACAAGTGACGTCGCGGCGTCAACATCGCTCGAAACAATACAGGCGGTCGCTTTCGCAAGTCCGGCCTCGAACTGCGCCGAGTCCCTCGCGAGCACCTGATCTGCCGTACTTTGCCCAGCGGCATAGTCACCGCTGTCGACCTGCACAAGACTCAACAACCCCTCGCCCTGATTGTGCCGGGGGAAATGCTGCAGAAAGGCTTGGGCCATCTCGATCGCCTCGTCGAAGCGCGCGAGATGGTGAAGAGCCCGCGCGTTCAAAAGGTAGATCGCAGTGCAGTCTTTCCAGAATGCTTTGACGCCGCGCGTCGCTTGAAGCGCATCGTCGAAGCGACCCAAGGCGTGAAAAGCAGAAGCCAGGTTATAGGCCAGCCCGGGCTCGTTTGGGTAGGCCACAACCAGCGGTTCAAAAATGCTGATCGCGCGTTCAAACGCACCTGCGCTCAATGCCAGATTGCCGATACGAGCGGAGACCTGCGCCACACCAGAGACGTCCGGCGTGAGGTCGGCAGCCCAGTTAAGCCCTTCGGAGAAGTCTCCGTGCCTCGCGAAACCATCAAGCACTTGCAACGTTAGGTCCACGTTGGCCGTGTCGTGTTGCCAAAAAGATAGCGCTTTGTCCAGCGACATTTCCACTGCAATGATCCCTCCCCGCAAAGGCTTTTTCTACTGCGTAGCGCCTCCCGTCAAACGACGGCGTCTGAGCGCGAAAGCAGCCAGGCCGAGAATCGAGAATAGCCCAACGCTGCCGCCACCACCACCGCCGGAAGGCGCTGGCGCTGGCGGTACGGGAGTCGGAGCGGGTGTCGCATCCGACACTGTTGGGTCGGTACCATTCTGAAATTCCTGAAGATTATTGACGCCGTCAGCATCTGGGTCGGCGCTTGCGTCCGCACTGTCGAGTGGATCAAGACCGTACTGATCTTCGAACGTATCCGGCATGCCATCCCCATCGTCATCGGTGTCCGCATTGTTGCCGATATTGTCGTTATCGGTGTCCAATGATTCTGTTGCATCATAAACGAAGGCATCCTGGCTATTGGCCGTACCATCGCGATCATAGTCGTCGAATCCAACTGCGTGCCGCGAGAAGAAAACGGTGGCCTCACTGTTATCGATCATGAGCGGCGCTATGTGCACGCACAGCTCGTCCGAGTGACAGTAATCGATAAATTCACCGGGTTGCAGAGACTCTTCATTCGACGAGAAATCTGCCGGATCAAGGCCGTCACGCACGAGCCGTCGGATCTGCGGGACATCGTCAAAAATTGTCTGCGTCCAGTCGAATACATTGACAAGCACGCCCGATTCTTTCGTGCCGCTGGAAGCGTAAGTAGGCGGCGCCCACTGCGTTTGGTCATTGCCGTCTGTTTCGAACCAATGGTACTCAAACGTCAGAAATCCGTTTTGCTCCGCATCGAAATCCTGCTTGAAAAGGTAATTCGCACCCGCTTCGATAACGCCATCAGCGTGCTGATTTGCGGCCAATGTCAGCTCGCCGAACTCAGGCACATCTGTCGGCGCAATCCAGCGCGCAAACAACCATTTTTCGTAGGCGGAAGGATGATAAGCGCGCAATCCTATGCTGCCGGCCAGCGCCCAACCGTTGACCGCATATTTACTGCCATAGTAATCCGGATATCCCATCAACAGATGACCAAGCTCGTGCACCCATGCGCCCATATCAAAGCCGACGGCCGTCTCTGGGATATTGTTGTAGCGCTCCAGCAAGACAGGCTGTGCGTCAAACAACGGTTTGTTCGGGTCCGTATCATCGACAAGTTCTGTCAGGTTGTCCGCACCAAACGCTGGGTAGCCTGAAACAGTGTCCTCCCCGTCGAGCGATGTACCCTGCAGCCATGAAAGATTTGTGCCGCTGCAAAGCCCCGGGTTACCTTCGTAGATCAGCACCGCACCGTCGATGATCTTTAGTGGGTTCGCATGCGCATCTGCATTCACATCGTAGCTTTTCCAGTCGATGCTGCCATCTGCGATCGTTTGACGAATCGCGTCGCGCATCACTTGGTCACGCAGGCACGAATTGCTGTCATCATTGCGAGTGAAGTAGTAGGACTCCCTACCTTTCAGGTAACTCGTGTCTGATGACGTGGTCCACTCGGCCACCTCGAATGTCACGGTTAGCTGCCCGCCGCTAACATCAGTGTAATACTGGGCTGGACCGGTCGGCCCGTTCAAAAACGCCTCAATCTCTGCACGCGTCTTGCGAACATAGTCGATTGCGACACTGCCATCGGGGTTGTTCGGATTCGACGGGTCCACGCCCGGCTCGTAGTCATGGAAATCGACAAGCACAACGGGGATACGGATGGGTTCACTCGCAGGACTAGTCAATGTGCAAGCCGGCAGGATTATCTTACCGTTGGCATCCTGCTGAATGCCGTAGACCGTCGTTGCGCCAGGCTGCAGTAGTCCATTTTCTATTGCATAGACCTCACCGGTACCAAGATACTCCCAAAAGGCCTCGTTGCATTCCATCGCCAGCGATGGCTGCGACAGTAGAAACAAGAGTGTTGCAAGTGGCCGCGCGATTCTTATAGACATTGAAATAGCCCCCCGATATGTCATTATTTTTTGCCTGGTAAATAACAATCCGCGGGAGATCGCCAGAGTTTAGGGTAGGCAAGTATTACTGTTGCGGCAGGCTTTATGAGTCTCTACTGATTGCCCCGAGTAAAAATGGGGGGATTGCAACATGGCCTACCGTACGCCACTAGCTGATTGACCTATTGGCAAGAATTACTGGCCAGATGCTATGTCAGAGACGTGCGAGTTGGGAACGGAATGTGCCTGTCCATGCTTGCTGTGCTTTATAGCCCTTTTTCTAAACGAAGACCATTAAGCCATCCAATAAGCTCTTTAATTTTTTCGTGGTCGGAGCGCGGCAGCAGGCCATATATCTTGTTGCTAATTTGCAACTCTCGAATTGCAGACATGAAAAGATCATTATGTTCCTGCCTTTTTAACGCACTAGATTCTATATTAACTTTTTTGTCACGATACATTTCAGACTTTCCTTCAATCGTTTTGGAAAAGTCTGGCGATAAAAAATAATCATATGAAAAATAAAATTCTGCTATGCGCAGGCCTATTTTCTGTATCTTCTCCTTATCATTAGCCCCGCATGATTCGCCCTTAAAAACAGAGCCATCTCGCAACAACTCCATATCCCCGCCCTTTAAAAGAGTAAGAACAAGATGTAGAACCTTCTGCTTCGTCAACATATCTTTTTCCAAATCTAGAAATTATTATCACAGTGTAATCACCCCGAAAAACCACAGCAGTCTTAGGTAGAAAATTCCATTAAAATGAAAGTTAAGGAGTTTTCAATTCGACAGTCCCGATTTAGCGATAACCAGATCCTGGCAATCTTGAAGCAGAACGAACTATGTCGAGTTGGTGGATACGGTGGGGCGAATAGCGATTCAGGGCAAACGGGGACGTATCGCCGACGCTTTGGACCCAATTCTAGAGCGGTTGGGTAGTGATACACGGCAGTTCCTACAAACCACCACACAATTCAACAAACACTACCGGGCCGGCGATATCGGTCAAATAAAAACGAAATAGCCGTAGCCCTGCCAACACAAGCGAGCTTCAGCTCGAGGGTGGGCTGTGCTCGACCAAAAACATGGCCTACCGAACGCCACTAGCTGATTGACCTGTTGGCAAAAATTACTGGCCAGAGGCGATGTCAGAGACGTGCGAGTTGGGAACGGGATGTGCCTGTCCATGTTGATTCTTATCTTATCACCTACAATTAAGTGGCCAAATTCACTATGCCACTACAACCAAAGGCTATGTCAGAGACGCGCGGGTTACCAAAGGAATGGCAGAGGAATGTGCCTGTCTACGATGATTCTTTTAGGGTAGGCAAGTATTACTGTTGCGGCAGGCTGTGTGAGTCTCTACTGATTACCCCGAGTAAAAATGGGGGGGATTACACTTACACAGTTGCGTCGACAGTCTCTAAACACCCTTATTTATCAGACTAATACAAACGCATTTTTGTCACGTTGAACAACCTTCAATAACTCATCACTCAGGTTGAACGAAGGGTTAAACTTAAAGTTATCTTTAATTAATTCAATTCGCTTTCTAAGCGATGGGAAGTTTTTTTGTTCACAGAGATTATCTACAAACGACCAGTCATCTGCGGACTTAAAAAAGTCTTCCCACTTATCATCAATTACTTTCAGCTCATCAGATTTAAGCTCCACATCCAACTGAGACAACTCCTTTTTAAAAGTCTCAATCCACGTAGAAGGCAACGGGTAATTCAGCCCTGTATTAATTATTCGCTTGCTATACGATCTTGCACCAACTTCGGTATACACCGACGATAAAAGTAGCCATGCCCTACAAAAGCCATCCAGCAGTAGCGCCTTGCCTTCAAGGTCATCAATCAACTTGGATTCCGATAACAACCGTAAATAAAAACGAGCTTCATCAGTTGCAGAATCATATTGACCCTGCCTAGGCAGTAAGTCTGCATAAAAAACCCTTACCGGATGAAGTGACTGAGGGTACTTATCTATAAAAACAGGTATAAACTTAAATGCATCAATAAGATTATTTTCAAAAACGGCACCAATAGCCCAAGCCAATTCATGCTCCTCGCAATCCCGACTAGACAATGCATTCTCTAAACCCTCAACAATGGCCTTAATATTATTAGTAGATAGACCTTGCTTTACTATACTTTCTAATCCAAACATAAATACTCACTATAAGCGAAAGTGCCCATCTACTGCTTGTAAATAGGCTCTAATGCGTTGTTCCCCATCTTCAAGATTCATCACTTCGATAACAGACTTTTTTCCCAAAGCCGGCACTTCATCATGAATCCATGATTCTGCTTGATCCCCAGCTAACTTAGCGATTCGCTCTCTAAGCCATAAAGGAAGATCATTTAATGATTTATAAACCATCTTTCAAACTCTCAAACAATATTAAGTGCGACGTTCCTGATTCTCTAGCGGAAGGCACCAAAATACCGTTATATCGAGGTTGTGCAAAATCACCCAAGGAATGAGTATAAAAGTAGTCGTTGTTAGTATTACCAAGAGTTCTAGATAGGTCGAACGAGTCTTGAGAACTACGAGTTAAATCCCCCAAATCAATGTCCAACTGTTTCCGAACAGAGGGGTTAGTTAAATCCAGAACATTATCAACACTCACTTGCTTCTCTAGGAAAACAACATTATCTAAATTGGTATTGTAATGCCTTAACTCACCCAACACTGCTTCTGGTGAAGTACCAGAATACAACGCACCACGTCCGGGAGATGAGTATCTGTGATTCGCTGAAACATTGCCTGCATGTATACGCCATGCATCATCAGCATATTTAGGATTTGTCGCTCGGTGAATTGTACCTTCGTAGGTTATCCCTTCTGGTATGCCCCTACTGTTTGGAACGTAACGACCCTCGGACATACGCGAAAGGTCAGCTGCTTGAGTCCGAGCTTCTACAAGTTCCTGTATCCTAGCACGACGCGCGACTGTTTCGGCAGAAACTGATCGCTCACCAATTCGACCAATCGCTGCTATTTCTGCTTCCACCGTGGTGCCGTAAGGACTCATCCTCGAGCTTGGTGCCGCCCTCCGAATTGACGCAATACCCTTAAACCCTGCGACATCCAAGCCCGCAAACCCGAAATTCATAGCAGCACCGAGGTAATCACCTTCTCTGATAGACGTTGTCCCATCATAGGCCCCGTAGAAAACCGCACCCGGAACGAACAGCGCGTTAGTGCCGAACGTGTTTCTCAGGACTCCCGCCGTGTCGTAGTTTCCTGCGTGGACATATTGACCAACATCACTTAAGAAGTAGCTGGAATGATCAAAATTTCCACCAAAAATATCGTTTTGGACAATCGCGCGACCGACAAGTGCTAGGTCACCGAATTGAGCTCCTGTCTGGGCCAAGGACCGCGCAATCTTGCCAGGCGCAGCCTTCAGGAAGCGACCAAAGCTATCGAGGTGCTCACTGCCTAGCGATCGGGACACAGCACTAGCAACCATGTTTGGCGTTAAGACGAATTGTTGTGTCTGACTTCGCACGGAGTGCTGCAGGTAGCTGAGTTGCCCCTGGATTCTCCGTTCGTTCAGGTAGTGCTGGGATGCGGCCTGACGTGCAGCCCGTGCAGCCTCAAACGCTTTGCCCCTCATCATCGCGTACTCTGGCGTCCGATAAGAGACACCTCTAAGGCCAGCAATCTCGCGCATGACACGAAGCGGATCAGTGTTATCGACATAGACACGACCGAGCTCTCGACCATCTCGATATA
>JBCBZK010000007.1:0-49460 GCA_039815365.1 Pseudomonadota bacterium
CTAGAAAAAGCGCGCGGTTTCGCCGGTGTCAGCCCCGGGCGCAATATCGTCATCGCACCATCTGCGACGTTTGTGCGCAACGACTCAGCGCCCGATGACGTCGCTGATCCGCAGCTGGCTAATGGCGATGTTGATTTCGAACCCGCACTTGATGTGCGCTGGGGCATTACGCCCGACGTGTCGTTAACGGCTACGTTAAACCCGGACTTCAGCCAGGTGGAAGCCGATGTTGCTCAGGTTCAGGTGAACCAGCAGTTCGCCTTGTTTTTCCCGGAAAGGCGACCCTTTTTTCTGGAAGGCGCGGACTTTTTTGCCTCGCCGATTAACACCGTGTTTACGCGGAACGTCGCGGACCCGGATTTCGGTGCCAAAATCACCGGCAAGGCGGACGGGCACACTTTCGGCGCGTTCGTTGCGAACGATACGCAGACCAATTTGTTGTTGCCCGGTCGATTCGGTTCGGATGTGACGACACTTGAGCAAGACAGTGATATCGCCGTTGCACGTTATGCCTATGACGTCGGCGACAATTCACGCGTTGGTGCGCTGGCAACATCACGGCGTTCCAATGGCTACGACAATACCGTTATTGGCGCTGATGCGCGTTTCTTGATCGCCGACCGCTATACGATTTCGGGGCAATTTCTGACGAGTGATTCCCGGTATCCACAAACGGTTGTGGATGAATTTGAGATCGATGCGCCTGACGTGAGTGGCAACGCTTACACGTTGCGAATTGATCGGGATACGCGCGACTGGAGCCATTTCGTATCGCACAACAGTTTTGACCGAGGTTTTCGCGCCGACATGGGATTCGTGCCGCAAGTCGATGTCGAGAAAACCGTCGTCGGTTTGTTTCGTAAATTCAACGCGCCGAGTGGTCGGTGGTGGAATACGGCGTCCGTCGGAGGCGACTGGGACATCACCTACGATCAGTCAGGCCAGTTGTTGGAGCGTGAAACCGAGGTTCGCGCAGATTTGAGTGCGGCGAAGCGATCGTTTGTCCGCGGTGGATTGACGTATCGCGATCGTTTGTTTGACGACACGCTGTTTGAAGAGAAATTAGGTTTTATTTTTGCCGAGATGAACCCAACGGGTGCTACGTACTTGGCGTTGTTGCTGCGTGGTGGCGAGGAAATTGACTTTGCCAATTCACGCATTGGCAAGACCCGCCGCATTAGTCCGCGTATCAACCATCGGATGGGTGATGGCATCTTGCTGCGATTGCGGCACACATGGCAGGACTTGCGTGCGGATAACGCGCGCGTTTTTACCGTTAATCTCACTGATTTTCGCGCGCAATATCAATTCAGTCCACGCACGTTTGTCCGATTCGTTTTGACGCATCGCGATATTGATCGCAATGTTGATAACTACATTGATGAGGTTGATGCCAAGTCGCGCAACATTTCTGCGCAATTACTGCTGAGCTACAAGATCAATCCGCAGACGGTATTCTTCCTGGGGTACGGGGATGCTCGGCTCGAGGATGATCTGATTACCGACCTTGCACAAACCGACCGTAGCTTCTTCATGAAAATCGGATACGCATTCCTGCCGTAGCGTGCTGGCAACTGCTCGCTGGCCGGACTATGCTTGCGCCTCGTTCGATTGAGGGGGATTGCTATGCTGTTTTTCGATTGCCAACCCGCGCCCAGCCCGCGGCGTGTGCGCATGTTCATTGCAGAGAAAGGGCTCGATATTCCGGTTGAGCAGATTGACCTTAGCAGTGGCGAGCATCTTGGCGAGCCGTTCAGGGCCATTAATCCGGATTGCACAGTCCCGGTGTTGCAGCTCGATGACGGCACCGCGCTGACTGAGACGATTGCGATTTGTAGCTACCTCGAGTCTATTCACGCAGAGCCCGCGTTGATGGGGCGCAATGCGCTTGAGCGCGCGCAGACGCTGTCGTGGAACGCGAAAATTGAACAACAAGGACTATCCGCCGTCGCTGAAGCGTTTCGCAACCATGCCAAAGGTTTTGTGGGGCGCGCCGTTACGGGGAGCGAGGCGCATGATCAGATTCCAGCGCTCGTGCCACGTGGCAGGAAGCGCACGGAAGCCTTCCTTGCAAAGCTCAACGCGCAATTGGCTGAGAACGAATATGTTGTTGGCGATCAATTCGGTTTCGCCGACATCACAGCGTTAATCACGGTCGACATGAGCGCCTGGATTAAGCTACCCATACCTGAGTCGTGCGAGCATCTGCGTCGCTGGCATCAGTCGGTGAGCGCTCGACCTAGCGCCAGGCTCTAAAACTTGTGCGCGAGGCTGAAGCTCAAAGCGTTGGTACCGTGATGCTAGTGCGGCCGGTGGCGTTTGAGTCCAATCCGCAAACACGTGATAGCAACGCTTTTCAGGCGCAATCAGACGCCATTGCGCCGGAGATTTCGAACCGGCTCGCGCAGCAGCAATTCGATGGTTTGGTAGCCGTCTTACGGGCGAATGGTGTCGAGTGCGTGGTGGTCGACGATACCCCGGAACCGCACACGCCAGATGCCATTTTTCCGAACAACTGGATCAGCCTGCATGCGGATGGTCGTGTTGTTCTGTATCCGATGGAGGCGGCAAACAGACGCACCGAACGTCGCCAGGACGTGATCGAGATGCTGCAATCCGAGCACGGGTTCGCCGTTACCGACACACTCGATCTGTCATTTGCCGAATCCTATGAGCAGTACCTTGAGGGTACTGGTAGCCTCGTTCTCGACCGCATGGCGCGCGTTGCGTACGGATGTATATCGACACGAACTCATGAACCACTGGCACGTGATTGGTGCGACAAGATGGGGTATCGCCCGATGTTGTTCGAAGCCAGGGATGCCGGCGGCCTGCCGATTTATCACAGCAATGTGATGATGTGTATCGGTACCCAGTTCGCCGTTGTGTGTCTCTCGGCTATTTCACCGGCGGCGCGTAGTTGTGTCCTCGAGCAGCTAACCGCAGACGGACATGACGTGATCGATATCAGTTTCGATGCTATGAATGCGTTTGCGGGCAACATGTTGGAGATCACTAACGCTGATGGCGAGCGTTTGCTTGCGATGTCCGCCCAGGCGGAAGCGAGTCTCACAGCTGCCCAAAAGCAACAACTAAACGCGTACGCGCGCATTGTCAGCGCGCCTATTGAACATATTGAAACGCAGTCAGGTGGCAGCGTGCGTTGCATGCTGGCCGAAGTGCATTTGCCAAGGACCGGTTAGGTCTGATTCTGGCAAACCAGTTACAATTACGTTGTTCATTTTCTAGCAGAGACCACCCATGAGCCAGTCCCGCGACAAAATTCTGATGTGCCCGCCTGATTATTTTACGGTCGCGAATGTGATCAATCCATGGATGGCAGGTAACGAAGGTCAACTGGATCAGGCGCGTGCGCAGAAGCAATGGCAGAACCTTGTTGATGCGCTGAGTGAGCATGCAGAAGTTGTGACGATGCCTGCACAGCGGGACTTGCCCGATATGGTGTTTACAGCGAACGCCGGCGCCGTTTATGGCAACAAGGCGATTGCCAGTCACTTCATGCCACATGAACGCAGACCCGAAGAGCAATACTTCAAAGAGTGGTTTCGTGACAATGGTTTTGAGCTGCTCGATCTTGACGAAAAACTGGGTTTTGAGGGTGCCGGTGATTGCCTGATCGATCGCGGTGGCCCGTGGCTGTGGACGGGTTTCGGCTTTCGCACGGAAATCGAGGCACATCCTGCCATCGCCGCATTCTTTGGTCGCGAGCTCGTTTCGATTCGACTGACTGATCCGCGGTTTTATCATATCGATACGTGTTTTTGCCCGTTGACCGACGGATTCCTGATGTATCACCCACCCGCGTTCGATTTCGATTCACGTCTTGCCATTGAGCAACGCGTGCCACCACACAAACGCATTATCGTGGATACCATCGATGCTGGGAATTTCGCGTGTAACGCGGTCAACGTCGGACAGCAGATTTTCGTGCATCAGGCGAGCGCGCCGTTAAAAGCGCAGCTGATGTTGTTGGGCTTCCATGTTCACGAAGTCGATTTGTCGGAGTTCCTAAAATCCGGTGGCTCTGCCAAATGCCTGACGTTGAAATTGTCGGAGTCGGTTAACCACTGATGCACGTTGCGTATCGAATCGGTGCCGCGCGAGCCGAGGCACATTTGTTTGATGTCAGCATCACGGTGTCCGGTAACGAGCAAGACACATTAGTGCTGCGCCTGCCGGCGTGGATACCGGGCAGCTACCTCGTACGGGACTATGCGCGGCATGTCGTCAACATTGACGCTAGCGACGCCAGCGGTCATGCGCTTATGATCGAACGTCCGGACAAATCGAGCTGGCGATTGCTCGGCACCGGTCGCGATGTTCATGTCCACATGCGTGTTTATGGCTGGGATCTGTCGGTGCGTGGGGCGCATCTTGATAACACCCATGCCTACTTCAACGGCGCTTGCGTGTTTCCCGAGGTGATTGGTGTGCAAACGCCGCTGTCGCTAACCATTGAGCGTCCACACGGTTTGCCGGATGACGCGGTGGTCGCAACGTCTATGCCAGTGGTTGATTGTGATCCGGCTGGTTTTGGACGATATCGTTGCGCTGATTACGACGAGCTCATTGATCATCCCGTCGAAATCGCGGTGCAGCAATGCGTTTCTTTTGAAGCCGCTGGTGTTGCGCATCGGTTTTTCGTGCGTGGCGCTGATGCGTTCGATCACGACCGGTTGGCACATGACTGTCAAAAAATTTGCGAAGAGCATCACGCGTTGATGGGTACCCCGGACGACCTGAATGCATACACATTCATGGCCTATGCGTTGGACTCGGGTTACGGCGGACTCGAACATCGCTGGTCGACCAGCCTTGCGATTAGCAGGAGTGACTTACCGCGCGTTGGTGCGCCGACCGATGAGGCGGCGTATCGCAAATGCCTCGGTTTGATCAGCCACGAGTATTTCCATTTGTGGAATGTCCGGCGCCTGAAACCCGAGGTGTTCACGCCGTTGGACATGACACAGGAAGTTCACACCGGTTTGCTGTGGGTGTTCGAGGGCATCACGTCGTATTTCGATGACCTGGCGCTGGTGCGTTCGGGTGTCATCGATGAGCCGGCGTATTTTGCATTGCTCGGTGAGAATCTGACGCGCGTGATGCGCACGCGCGGACGGCTGCATCAGTCACTGGAGCTCTCCAGTGTCGATGCGTGGACACGATTCTACAAACAAGATGAGAATGCGACGAACGCTATCGTGAGTTACTACGCGAAGGGCGCGTTGGCAGCACTGGCGTTGGATCTCACGTTACGCGCCGACAGCGAGACCACGTTAGACGCTGTCATGCGCGAAGCCTGGACCCGCTATTACGTCAATGGTGGCGGATTGCCGGAGCGCGGCCTGGAAGCGCTGGCCGTGGAGCTATCAGGGCTGGCGCTCGGCGACTTTTTCGATCAGTTGATTCGCGGTACAAATGACATCGATCTTGCGCCATTGTTTGCGCCATTCGGCATGGTCTGCGCGATACGAGCAAGCGCACCGGGTACTGACCCTGGCGGCGCACCGGCGGCCCAGGCCGTCACTGCGTATGCGGGCTGGCGATTCGATTCGAAACAGGCGGGTCGCATTGCTGCGATCGTCAACGACACGCCAGCGGAAACCGCGGGTTTGTCTGCTGGCGATACCTTGATTGCTGTGAATGAACGCCGCGTGTCGGCAACGGCAGCTGAGCGCCTCGTTGCACAATCACGCCCGGGCGATACGCTGCGGGTTGCTGTGTTCCGACGTGATGAATTGAAACTGGCGACGCTGGAATTGACGGCACCGCCACAAGACACGGTCTGGCTTGCCCCGGACCCGAACGCTGACGCTACATCGAAGGCGCGTTGCCGTGCGTGGCTGGCGTCACTGCAGACGTCCTAGCGCTGCGCGTGCGTTGGCAGCGCCAAAACACGCGAATGCCTAGCAGCGCGGCGAGCATGATGCTGAACAACAGCGGTTCAGTGATGTCTTTCTTGACCTGCCACCAGAAGTGCCACACGGCGAGAATGCCGATCAGATAAACACTGTTGTGCAATTGTTGCCAGCGCTTGCCCATGCGTCGGCGCACGGCCATGAGCGATGTCGCGCTGAGCGCCATCAGAATAGTCCACGCGAGAATCCCGAGCGTGATGAAAGGGCGCTTGAGGATATCTTCGACAATCGGTTGTATCGCCAGACCTTGGTCGAGTAAGGCATACACGGCCAGATGCAACGTCACATAGAATGCCGTGAACAGACCAATCATTCGACGAAACCGACCAACCCAATGCCAACCGGTGAGTCGACGTATCGGCGTTACGGCCAGCGCAGCGATGATCAGGTACAGACTCCAATTGCCAAAATGGTCCATGAGTGTTTCGACAGGGTTGGCGCCCAATTGCTGCCCGGCAATGCCGAATGCGGCAAGCGCCGCCCACAGCAATGGCAGCAAACCGCTGACAAACACCAAGGGTTTCCCGATGCGTGTTACACGTTGTGTGGTCGTCCAATGGCGCATCGTGTCATTGCTCAGAAATTGCGCTTCAGATCGAGGCCGGTATACAGACTTGCCACTTGTTCGGTGTAGCCATTGAACATCAGTGTTGGTTTTTTGCTCGCAAACAGGCTGTTGCCGCCGATACTCCGCTCGCGTGCCTGACTCCAGCGCGGATGATCTACTTCGGGATTCACGTTGGCATAGAAACCGTATTCGCGCGGCGCCGACATGTTCCAGCTCGTTTCAGGTTGCTGCTCGGTAAATCGGATGCCGACGATCGACTTGATGCTTTTGAAGCCATACTTCCAAGGCACGACGAGGCGCATAGGTGCCCCGTTCTGGTTCGGTAGCACTTTGCCGTAGACGCCAACCGCCATGATAGTCAACGGATTCATCGCCTCGGCGATTGTGAGGCCTTCGCGATACGGCCATGTCAAAACACGACGGCGTTGTCCCGGCATTTGCTCAGGATCGTAGAGCGTTTCGAAGGCGACATATTTCGCACGTGAATTGGGTTTGAACGTTTTGATCATGGATGCGAGCGAAATACCGACCCAAGGCACGACCATGGAACATGCCTCAACACAGCGCAGTCGATAGATGCGTTCTTCGAGCGCGTACGGTGCGACGAGATCATCCAGATCGAATGTGCCGGTGACGTCTGCCTCACCACTGATTTTGACCGTCCACGGTCTGGGTTTGAGCGAGCCTGCGTTTCGCGCCGGGTCGGTCTTACCTGTGCCAAACTCATAAAAATTGTTGTAACCGGTGACGTCCTCCCACGAATTTGGCGGTTGATTCGTCGACAAAGGACTCTTGGTGACGTCGGCCAGAGTGCCTGCGCGCGGTAATGCTGCTGCGTTGGCATCGATAGATGGCAGCAGCGCGCTGGCGGCAAGACCGGCGACGATGCTGCGTCGCGACAGGTAAACAGACTCAGACGTGATCTCGCTGGGTTTGATATCGCTTGGGCGTTGAATAAGCATGTCGTGTTCCTTTGCCGAACGTTATTGAGTCACCGGAGTGCCGTTAAGATTCCAGTCATAGCTCAGGTAGTCAAATGACCAGTCGTCGTTTTGCAAACTCTGTTTGAGCGTGTCATCGGCGACGTAGCGCGCCAGGAAACCTGCGAGGCTGCCGCCACCGGCAGCCTCAAATTCGTCCGCATACCATTTGAAGATCCTCGACACCTTGGCTTGACGCTTTTCGACATCGAATTGATTGCTGGCACTGTTATTAATGAAGCTTGCCGTCACGTTCTTCAGTTGCTCGTCAAGGTCTTCGGCGGTATAGAGCCAGCTTTGCAGCGGCGGACACGACTGTGACGCGCAGACGATCGCAAAGTGAATACGCGGGTCGCCCTCGTTGATGATGCGCTTGTGCTCGAGTGTATACAGCGACATAGATGTGTTGAACAAGTCATATTTACGGCGTTTGAAAAAGCGCTGCCGACCCCAGATGGACGAGGGTGAGTAACCGTCCAGAATGCCCTGTATCGACACCGCATTGTACGCGTTGATATAGAACGCGAGCCGCTCGGCTTGCGTAGCACTGGACGCGAGTGATGTCGTGGCGAGCTCCTCAATGACCGCGGCAAATGCCGGCTCGTTGGCAAAAGCGGCGTAATCCACGTGACCGCGATCGACGCTGCTCGCGAGTAGCGTGCCGAACGGGGCGAAAACCGCCGCAGATTCCTGCGCGCTTGCGGTCGGCGAAATGACGGCTGCCGCGATTGCCAGCACTGCCAGCGCAAGCCATTTACCACGCGATGGTCTGTCCGTCCCACGCGAAAAACTTACCGTTGTCGTCATCATTCAGGTTGTCCAATACGTTCAATAGATGCCCGGCTGCCGTTCGCGCGCTAAACAGCGTTTTACTGTTTGCGCTGAACGGTGCACTGAGGTCCGTATCCACAGTGCCCGGATGGAGTGCGACACAGCGAATCGCTTTGTGCCGACGTTTTAATTCAATTGCCAGATTCTTGGTAAGCATATTCTGCGCCGCCTTCGAGGCGCGATAGGCATACCAACCACCCAAGCGATTGTCTTCAATACTGCCAACCCGAGCAGACAATGTAGCAACAACGCACGGAGTTGCTCGCGGCAGCAGCCCGGCCACATGTTTTGCCAACAGCACCGGTCCTACACAATTGACCGTCATGCTCTTCAAAATATTACTGGCAGTGACCTCGCCAAGGCGTCTCTCAGGCATCATGCCATCGCTATCGTGCAGCAAACCCACGGTATTGATGACCCAATCAAGCTGCTGTGTCGTTGCCTGAACGGTATGCACGCACGCTTCAATGCTGGATTCTTCACCTACATCGACATCAATCAGCGTCAAACGCCCTGCCGCTGTTGCCGCAAGCGCTGCGAGCGCGTCCGAACGCGTTGCGCCGCGCGCCGCCGCATACAGGTGTTGCGTGGTTGGTCTGGCTAACAGTGCTTCAACCAGCGCAAGGCCGATGCCGCGACTCGCGCCAACGATCAATACATGCGATGGGGATGGTGTCATAAGCTACCTTCTCGCTGTGACGAGAGAATCTACAAAGGTTATTCGTTGACGAGCGCTTGCCAGATGCGTGATCAGTATTTGTCGGAAAGCCAATTGATGAGCAGTGTATTGACCGTGTCAGGGTGTTCGACTTGCGTCCAATGACTGCAGTTGCTGATCATATGTACTTGCAGCTCGTCAACATAGTCACGCATAGCGTCGATATGCGCGGGCGCGATCAGAATGTCGTCCACAGCGCCGATGAATTGTGTCGGCACGCGCACGCGCTGCTCAACATCGGCCGTTTCTCGCCAGTTATCGCTCCAGTTGCGATACCAGTTGATCGGTCCGGTAAAACCACCTGCACTGAACGCGTCGACATAGATTTTGAGTGTGTCATCGTCAAACAAAGGCGTGCCCGGAAGCGTTGGTTTACGCATTTCCCGGAGCATGCTGAACGCTTGCTGCTGACCGGGCGGTAGCCGTTCTACGTCGGCTCGCGTCGTAGGTAGCCGGCGGTACATTGCGCGCAGATACCGTTCGGGCTCGGCATCAAATGCGCGGTCGGCTTCGTCCGAGTCCTGAAAGTTGACGATATAAAAATCATCGCCCAGCACCTGTCGCGCCATGACCATAGGGTCAATCTCGCGGCGTGGCGCGAAGGGAATGTTGAGCGCTGTGTAGTTCGCCATCCTGCGCGGTTGCAGCAGCGCCATTTGCCACAGCATCAGCGCACCCCAGTCGTGCCCGACGAATGCGGCTTGCTCATAACCAAAATGGTCGAGCAGGCCGGTCATATCTCCGATCAGCTTGAAGACACTGTAATCGCTGACTTTTTCAGGTTTGTCGCTACTGCCATAGCCGCGCATGTCAGGTGCGATAACGCGATAGCCGGCATCCGCGAGCGCTTGAATCTGGTAGCGCCACGTATAGGCCAGGTCTGGATAACCATGGCAAAAAACGACGGGTGGGCCGTCTCCGGCGATGTGGACGGCAAGGTGCACGTCGCCGCAATCGATCCGCTGTGGTTTCGGGAACGTCTTCATCGTTCCCAGTATCCCATGCGCGATGGCTTTTGTGTCTTGCGTTTTGTACTGCCAGACGTATGATTTTGTGGAAACGAGCGGCGCGTACGCCGTTCATCCGCGTCACGACGCGGTTTGTGGTGAACCATACACTTGCCTCTGGCGCCGCTGGTGCCCGAGGTTTTTTTGCACGGATAGGTTGAGAGCAGGAAATGACGTTTGACCCAGTAACAGGGCGCTATGATGGACCGGCGCTGGAACAAAGCGTGCTTGAGTTCTGGCGCGAGCAGGACGTGTTCGCAAAAACCTTGGAAGGCGCAGAGGGCAAACCGCGGTTTTCGTTCAACGAGGGACCGCCGACGGCGAACGGCAAGCCGGGTATTCACCATGTGCTTGCCAGAACATTCAAGGACGTATTTCCGCGTTACAAAACGATGCAGGGCTATCACGTGCCGCGTAAAGCGGGCTGGGATACGCACGGCCTGCCCGTAGAGCACGAGATCGAAAAGGCGATTGGCATTTTCGACAAAAGCGAGATTGAAGCGAAAGTCGGCGTGGCTGAATTCACGCGCCAGTGTCGCGAATCAGTCATGCGCTATATCGGCGACTGGGAGCAGATGACCGAACGCATGGGGTTCTGGGTGAACCTCGATGATGCGTATTACACGCTCAACAATGACTACATCGAGTCTGTCTGGAATCTGCTCCAACGCATCTGGGACAAAGACCTTATTTATCGCGGGTACAAAGTTGTGCCTTACGATCCTCGTATCGGCGCAACACTGTCATCGCACGAACTGGCGCAAGGCTATCGCGAAGTGGAAGACCCGTCGGTCTTCGTGCGTTTTCGTATGGCCGACAGCGCGGACACCAGTTTTCTTGTCTGGACCACAACGCCATGGACACTACCGTCCAACCTGGCGCTGGCAGTACACAACGACGTCGACTATGACTTCGTCAGCTTCGGCGACGAAACGCTGATCGTTGCGAGTGCTTTGCGCGAGCGTGTGTTCGGCGATAAACCCCACACAACGTTGCGCACCGTTAGGGGTGACACGTTGGTCGGCACCCGTTACCAACGCATGTTTGATTACCTCGAGGTTGATGCGCAGTGTCCGGCGTTTGAGGTGTTCCATGCCGACTTTGTGACAACAGAAGATGGCACAGGTATCGTGCATACCGCGCCTGCCTATGGGGTTGACGATCTCGCGTTGGGCCAGAAGCATGGTTTGCCCGTTGTGCATGGCGTTGGGCTGGATGGCTTGTTCGTCGACGCGGTGACGCCGGTCGCCGGCATGTTCTTCAAGGATGCGGATGCCGTACTGATCAAGTTGCTCAAAGAGAACGGCACGATGTTCCGCGCCGAGAAATATCTGCATAACTATCCGTTCGGTTGGCGCACGGGCGATCCGATCATCTACTACGCAAAGAATGCATGGTATATCCGCACCACAGCCTTCAAAGAGCGTCTCATTGAGCTCAACCAGGGCATCAACTGGGTGCCGGAAACGATTCGCGACGGACGCTTTGGCAACTGGCTGGAGAACAACGTCGATTGGGCATTGTCACGCGAACGGTTCTGGGGCACACCACTGCCAGTCTGGACCGATGGTGACGGCGACTACAAATGTATCGGCAGCGTGGCTGAGTTGAGTGCGCTGTGCGGCCGGGAGCTCGGTGAGCTGGATTTGCACCGACCTGCCGTCGACGAGATTTCCTTTGAAGCCGATGGCAAAACCTGGACACGCGTGCCAGAGGTGATCGATTGCTGGTTTGACTCAGGCGCAATGTCTTACGCGCAATGGCACTACCCGTTCGAAAACACTGAAGCGTTCGAGGCACATTTTCCGGCGGATTACATCTGTGAGGCGATTGACCAGACGCGCGGCTGGTTTTACACGTTGCACGCGATCGCAACGTTAGTCTCCGACAGCGTCGCCTACAAAAACGTCATTTGCCTCAGCCACATTGTCGATGCCGACGGCAAGAAAATGTCGAAATCCCAAGGCAATATCGTCAACCCGTACGACGTGTTCGATACGGTTGGCGCCGATGCGTTGCGTTGGTATTTCCTGGCGCGACTCGCACCGGATGTGCAAAAGCGTATTTCGGTCGATATCGTGGCCGAGGTCGCCAGCTCGTTCATCAACACGTTGTGGAATACCTATGCTTTCTTCGTGTTGTATGCGCGTCTGGATGATGTGGATTTTGCCAATCGCAGCGACACGAGCGAACGTCCCGAGATCGATCGCTGGGCGATGTCGTTGTCGGAGCAAACGCTGCGTGATGTGACCGACGCGCTGGAGCGTTTTGATGCTCAGGCTGCAGGGGTCGCCATCGAGTCGTTTGTTGACCAGCTGTCAAATTGGTATGTGCGCCGCAACCGTCGCCGGTTCTGGAAATCGGATGACAACACTGACAAGCGATACGCGTACGACACGCTGTATGAGTGTTTGACCCAACTGACGCTGATGTTGGCACCTTTTGCACCCTTCATCGCCGAGCAGCTCTACCAGAATCTCATTCGCGCGGTGCACAGCGATGCGCCCGTGAGTGTACACATGGCCCAATGGCCGTCTGTGCGTGCAAACGTGATAGATGCACCGTTGTTGACCAGCATTGCGACCGTGCAACGCATTGTCGGCCTGGGGCGTGCAGCGCGCGCGCAGAGCGGTGTGCGCACTCGCCAGCCGTTGAGTCGTTTGCTCGTGCGCACGCCAGATGCGGCCACGATGCAGGCAGTGCTTGCGCATTCCGAGCAGATTACCGATGAGCTCAACATTAAATCGATCGAGCCTGTGGCGCCCGATGACAGCCTCGTCGACTACCGGATCAAGCCAAATTTGCCGGTGGTCGGTAAAAAGTACGGAAAAGCGGTGCCGCAGATCAAGTCAGCGTTAGCGCAAGCGGACGGTGATGCGATTGCAACCGCTGTAGCCGCCGATCAAAGCTTCACAATTGAAGCCGCCGGCAACAGTTATGTCCTTGGTAAAGAAGACGTTTTGATTGAAACGGCGTCAGCCAGCGGCTTCGCCTGCGCCGAGGGCGAAGGCTATCTCGTTGGACTCGATACCAGTCTGACCGATGCCCTTCGCGAGGAAGGTCTGGCGCGTGAGCTGATCCGTACCGTACAGGAAGCGCGTAAGCAGGCTGGGCTCGAAGTGTCCGACAGAATTGTGCTGGGTATTTCCGGAAACGCTGCTATTGCAGGGGTTCTGGAACGTTTTCAGCCGCTGATCATGAGCGAAACCCTGGCTAGCGAGTTCGCATTGGGCAGAACAGGTGCGTTCGAGGCGGACGGCGCTGTTGGCGATGTGAGTTGGCAGATTGAGATATCGCGCTGCGGTTAGGCAGGGGGATGCTGCGTCGCCGGAGATCAATGTGATACGGCGCTTCGCATTTGATTTCGCATCGGCGCTTGCGAAAGTTATCCCGCATTTGCTATAAACGTAGGGCGAAGGGGATCTACGCGTTGCCAGTCAAACTGCCAATCTTAAAGAGCAGACGAACCGGCTATTTCAATATGAGGGATCGTTGAATAACATCGCCATGCTGACGGGTTGCTCCCTGCCGCATCGCACCGCGGAGAGACCATGTCGGCTTTTAAAAGCACCTTGCACGACGCGATCGTTGTGCTCACCGGACACGAGAACGCAAAGACACGCCTGACGAATGCATGGGTTAACCTTCTGGAAACGGTGGCGGCTGATGAGCTACCTGATGGGATCCGCCAGACGTTCTTAGCAATGCGCGACAAACTCACCGCGCACCAACCTGTGAATAAAGAGCACCCGATCGTTGCGACGATTCGTAAGATGTCGCCGATGGAAGCCGCTACCTGCGCTCAGGATGTGGTACATATCTATTTGCAGGTCGTCAGTGCCGAATCGCCTGTGCAGCTGCGTCTGGTGGAAACCGCGGACCACGAGGACGACAGCGCCACTGCTGAGTCTGTCCCGGATTTTTTGACCCAACACTAAGCCCTTACGCATTGCTGGCGCAGTGGGCTGCTGACGTGGCGCGCTGCGGCGATAGCGCGGTCGTTTGTCTGACTATGGCACAATGGCGAGCTCCGTTATCGTTGAGAGATCCCAACATGCCTTTTAACAAGCTCGTCATACATGCGTTTGTGCTTGTACTTAGTTTTTTGCTCGCTGCCTGTGGCAAGTCTGCCGATCCGACCAGCGGCACCAAGACGGGCTCTGAAACGCCGACATCGACGGCAATCGCGGCTGAGTTTGACCTTGATCGACGGCTTGCTGACTACGCGCCGTTTACGCTCACCGCCGATTTGGCTGCGCTTGACCAGAATCAACGGCAGATGATCGTGACGCTGATCGACGCCGCCAAAATAATGGATGGTTTGTTCTGGCGTCAGGCGTTCTCTGATGATTACGCAGCCTGGCTTGCTGCGCTACCCAGTGACGCTGCACGGCGCTTTGCTGCCATCAATTACGGTCCATGGGATCGGCTCGCTGCAAACGCGCCGTGGATAGACGGCGTAGGGAGTAAACCCAAGGGTGCCAATCTGTATCCCAGCGACATGACCGCCGAAGAATTCAATGCGTCGACGCTTTCGGGCAAGCAAGGCTTGTACTCGTTGCTGCGGCGTGACGCAGACGGCGCACTGACGACGCTGCCCTATCATGTGGCCTATCAGACCGAGTTAGCGCGCGCGGCCGAACTGCTACGCGCGGCAGCTGATTTGTCCAGCGACGCCGCATTTCAGAAATACCTGTTGCTGCGCGCGGATGCGTTGCTGAGCGGTGAGTATCGCGCCAGTGATCTTGCGTGGATGGATAGCAAGACAAGTCCGATCGACGTTGTGATTGGCCCGATCGAGACCTATGAAGACCAGCTTTTCGGCTACCGTGCGGCATTTGAAGCGTACGTTTTACTGAAAGACACGCAGTGGAGCGAGCGTCTCGCGCGCTTTTCAGCGTTTTTGCCAGAGCTGCAGCGCAACTTGCCAGTGCCCGACGCGTACAAGCAGGAATCGCCTGGCACGGACTCGGACCTGAACGCTTACGACGTGCTTTACTACGCCGGAGACAGCAATGCGGGTTCCAAGACAATCGCAATCAATCTGCCGAACGACGAAACCGTGCAGCTTGCGAAAGGGACGCGTCGGTTACAGCTCAAGAACGCCATGCGTGCCAAATTCGACAAGATTCTGGTACCGATTGCAGGCGAGCTCATCGATCCGGAGCAACGCTCGCACATCACATTTGATGCGTTCTTTGCCAATACGATGTTCCACGAAGTCGCACATGGTCTGGGTATCAAGAATACGCTTGACGGCGGTGGCACAGTGCGTGAGTCGTTGTTGGACGTTGCGAGCAGCATGGAAGAGGGCAAAGCCGACGTGTTGGGTCTCTTCATGATCACGCAGCTACACGCGGCCGGCGAGCTTGGTGATGTTGATCTGATGGACAACTACGTGACGTTTATGGCTAGCATCTTCCGCTCGATTCGTTTCGGCGCGACCAGCGCACACGGCAAAGCGAATATGGTGCGGTTCAACGTGTTCCTGGAGCGCGGCGCAATGGTGCGTGATGAGACGACAGGCACCTACCGGATCGACGCTGACAAGATGACCGAAGCGATGAATGCGCTGGCGCGCCAATTGTTAGTGTTACAGGGTGACGGTGACTATGAAGGTGCGAAAGCGCTCACAACCAGTCAGGGTGTGATCGGTGATGTACTGCAGTCAGATTTGGATCGGCTGGCGAGCGAAGGCATTCCGGTAGACATCGTTTTCGAACAAGGCGTCGATGTACTTGGGCTCTAGGTTGAAGCACTACGGTTGAATTGTTTGAACCGCAGATGTAGCAACTCGAATTTGACTGCTAATTCAACATGCGGGAACTTTTTTGTTTTCGACTCCGAGTAGCGACTCTGAGAGCAAATTAGTGCCCCAAAGCAAACTCGACTGTGTTATTCGGTAGCGCGTAACATAGGAACGCAGTTTCGGCTTTGCATGTAAACGTTCGGATACGCCAAACGATTTTGTTTCGTTATCTGTTGTGTCAGTTTCGGTTCGCGCGTTCCTGAGGAAGATAAAGTTGCCGGATAGAGATATAAAAGTATTCATGGCGTCGCCGGGGGATCTAACCGAAGAGCGCGCAGCGTTTCGCGATCAGATTCGTATACTCAACCAGGGGTTCGGAGAAGGTGCAGGCGTCAACTTTGTCCCCCTGGGTTGGGAGGATGTGCCTCCAACTACCGGCAACAGACCTCAGGCGCTCATTAATGAACTAATCGACAGTTGCGAATTGATTTTTGTGGCGTTCTACGAAAGATGGGGGCAAGCGAGTCCTGATGCTGCACCATACTCATCTTATACTGAGGAGGAGTTCTTTCGTGCCTATAACCGCCAAAACAAGACTGGTAACCCGTCGATAGTCGTCTTGTTTAAAGAAGTTAGCCTAGAATTGGAAGCTACTCCATCTGCTGATTTCGAGAAAGTACAAACGTTCAGAGGCAATCTGGCAGAAAGCAACGACGCAATTTACGGGTCGTTCAAAGACGCTGGTTCTTTCAGGGGAAAAATTGATGATCTCTGTCGTCGCTTCGCGAAAGGGCATTTCCCTAAACCTAATTCGCTGGATCGGTCGGTTCGTTTGCCAGAGCATTTAATGGAGATGCTTGATGCCGAGAAGCGAAAAGCGGATGAAAAATCTAAAAGACTTGATGATGCCGTAGCAAGAATTGAGTTTCTCGAGCTAGATTCAGCCAAGCAGGCCGTCGAAGACGCGGAGGAAGGTCGAGTACAGTTGGCGAGAATGCGTTTTTCTAAACTACTCGAACATACACAGTCATTAGCCGTTCTCAATTCCGCAGGGGAGTTTTTCTTTAGACTTGGGGAATTCGACATTGCTAAGAGTTGCGTCGATCGTGCCTTTGCGCTTTCGACAGGCAATCGTGAGAGCCTTTTGGAGGGTCACACGTATTTGTTGTCGTCCAGCATAGCCGCTGAGACCGGTCGAAACGCCGAGGCATTGGAATACGCGGTTACGGCAAAGGAGATTTTTGGGACCTCTGGCGAGACAGTGCTCTTCGCGAAAGCGATCAGTCACGTAGCAATAGCTAAGAGAAATTGCGGAGATTTTAAAGCCGCGATAGACGGACATAGGCAAGCACGCGACATCATGAAAAAAGCTGGGGATTTCGCTAGTCTCGCGAGAGAACAAAACAATTTGGGAATTGTGCTTCTTCAGCAAGGAAAGCTTGATGACGCCCAATGTTGTTTTGAGCAAGCAATGGAGCTGTATGAGAAATTTCCAAGTAGAGAAGGTGAGGCTGACGTTGGAAGCAACCTTGCCAACGTTTTTTTGGAGTGCGGAGAAAACGCGCTTGCGGAGAAGATGCTGCGAGGTTCCTTGGCAATAGAGAAGTATCTTGGAAGAAGAGCTAAGGCCGCCGCTGACTACGGTAACCTTGGGATAATTCGTCAGCGCGAAGGGGATTACGCTAGTGCTAAATCGCTGTACACGCAAGCTCTGAGGGAAAATCAATTTAGTGGTCGAAGCGAGGGCGTCGCTTTGCAATTGATTAACCTTGGGGTCGTAGCGCGCTTAGAGCATGATTTTTCGGCTGCTGAAACTTATTTCGTTAGATCGCTCGAACTTTGCAGGAAGATCAATTTGGCTGTGGGCATCGCTGTTGCGTTAGGCAACCTCGCCGAGTTATTGATAGTTGATTTTCGTGGTCGTTTAGATGAGGGGTCCGGTTATCTAGAGCAAGCTGTAGAGGAAAATCGTCGCCTCGGGCGCCGTCGCAGGCTTGCGGAACTAGCGTTCCTCTTGGGGCGAGTCTTGTTAGACAAGGGGAATTTCGCTGGCGCCAAGTTGGCTCTCGCTGAAAGCTATGACTGTTTCTCGGCAGTCCAGTCATCAACAGCTGACGAAGTTAAGGAATTGCTTGCCCAAATAGATCTTCGTTGATGTTTCCCCACATCACCCGCAGGTAAAATGCTGTAAGGAAATAGGAACGTCAAGAGCCTATCAAGTGAGAGTTAGATTTCGGAACAGCCCCTTCACTGCACCATAATCGAGACCACCAAGGTAGAGCTCAAAAACGCTCAAAGTAGCGCTAAAGATGTTTGATTGGAACGTTTTTTGGACGACACTGAAGACTCACCGCGAAGTGTGGTGATAGTTTCTTATCTCACTCAACAGGGCGTTGACGTACTGGGGCTTTAGATGCCACATCGGTGACCTGCATTAACTTGCAGGTCACCGACGGGTGATGCACTAGCGCAGTCGATCCGTCCCAAGCATCTGCAGGAATTCGGCGCGCGTGCGCGCATCGCTGCGGAACGTGCCCAGCATCTGGCTTGTCACCATAGAGACACCGGTCTTGTGGATGCCGCGTGTGGTCATGCATTGGTGGCTTGCCTCCACAATCACGCCGACACCGCAGGGTTTCAGTACTTCTTCGATGCAGTTTGCGATTTGGGCAGTCATTTTTTCCTGCACCTGAAAGCGTCTGGCAAAAGCTTCCACGACACGCGCCAGCTTGCTGATGCCGACGACTTTGCCGTCCGGCAGGTAGCCAACATGCGCTTTGCCGATAATGGGCGCCATATGATGTTCGCAGTGTGATTCGAAGTTGATATCTCTCAGGACAATCATTTCATCGTAACCTTCGACTTCTTCGAAGGTCCGGCGCATGAAATCCAGCGGATTGTCGTTATAGCCCGAGAACCAGTCTTGATAAGCGCGTGCGACACGCGCAGGCGTATCGAGAAGACCCTCTCGCCTGATATCTTCTCCAGCCCATAACAGCAGTGTTCTCACTGCGTCCTCTGCCTGCTTTCGCGATGGCTTGCGCGCTTTCGGCGCACGTTTTTTTGCGTTTGCCACATCCAACCTCATTGTCAGTATCGAATAACATGGTACCCGAACCCATCACTGCGCGTCAGAAACACCATGATTACAAAGCTTCGTCGAACCGGTATTTTTTTTCTTGGCCTAATCGTCATTATGACGAGTGGCTGTGCAACCTTCTCAGGAGATGCAATGCCATCTATTACTACTGTCGAGTCTGTCGACCTCAAACAGTTCTCAGGTGACTGGTATGTCATCGCTAACATCCCGACATTCGTCGAGAAAAATGCGTACAACGCCATCGAGACCTACGAGATTCGCGATGCGGACACCATCGATACAACGTTTTCGTTCAACAAAGGCGACTTTGATGGCAAACGAAAAACCTACACGCCGGTCGCAACGGTGCGCCCGGGCACGGGCAATGCGGTGTGGGGGATGCAATTTATCTGGCCGTTCAAGGCGGAGTACCGCGTCATCTGGTTGAACGATGATTACTCGATCACGATTATCGGTCGCAGCAAGCGAGATTATGTCTGGATTATGGCGCGGGAGCCGAGCATCGATGCGCAGACGCGTACGCGTATTGACCGATTTTTAGAGGCCGAGGGTTATGACCTTGCCAAAATACAAGACGTACCGCAGCGTTGGAACTAGCCGTTAGCCGTGTCTGCGAGTCCGATCGGGCAACTGACGCCTGTGCCGCCAATACCGCAGTAACCGCCCGGGTTTTTGGCGAGATATTGCTGGTGCGCATCTTCGGCGAAGTAGTACGCGGCTAGCGGCGCAATCTCAGTCGTAATCTCCGGATAACCTGCGGTGCTCAGCGTTCTCTGATAGTGCTGGCGCGATGTTTCTGCCTGCGCCTGTTGCTCATCTGAATAGGTATAGATTGCCGAGCGATACTGTGTCCCGCGGTCGTTGCCTTGCCGCATGCCTTGCGTTGGATCGTGACCTTCCCAAAAAGCCTTTAGTAGCGCCTCAAAACTGATCCGAGCAGGATCGAAAACAACTTGCACCACTTCGGTGTGACCGGTGCGACCGCTGCAGACTTCTTCATAAGTCGGGTTCGGCGTAATCCCGCCTGCATAACCGACTGATGTCGAATGCACGCCTGCGAGCTGCCAAAAAATCCGCTCGACGCCCCAGAAACATCCGCCCGCAAACACGGCCTTTTGCAAGTGTGCCTCGAATGGACCGGTCATCGACGTACCGTGTACAAAGTGTTTCTCGGCAACAGCAATCGCGACTTCGCGACCGGCTAACGCGTCAGCCGCCGTGGGTAACTGTAGTGGTTTGCTTCCAAACATGTGCGCGTTCCGTCAAAGGTAGTGGCTAATGAGTTGAGGGCGCATCGGTGATGTTCAAGCCTACGGTGTCGCCTCGGTTGCTTGTGCAGCTTCAGCTTGACGTTTTTCACGTGCTTTCCGGTTACGTTCGATGAAGGCTTTTTCGCTTTGCGTCAATCGTCTGTCGTCGTAACGGAAATCATGACGGTACGTCAGGCCTTGCCCCACCACCGCTTTGCCGTTGACGTACTGCGGCCGGTAAACAAAGCGTCGCACGCGCCGCATGACGTCAGAATCCATCAGGCCTGCCGGGTTGCTGTCGGTGACGCGCACGCGAATAGGGCGACCAACGGAATTGGTATCGAACATGACCTCCACAAAACCCTGGTTCGGGTAGCTACCGGTAGGCAGGTTGCCGGCCGATTGGTGATAGACAGGCCGGATAGGTTCGCGCGCCACGATCTTCGGTTTGGCATACAGTTCATCGGCCAGATCGGCGATTTGCTCGTGTGCGTTGATAGTCTCGAACGACTCACGGTAAGAATTTGCAGCGGTGCGTACTGCATTCGTCGTCAGCAGAAAGTCACCGCGGCTCGCCAGTGTTCTGGCGAGCAACGACGGATCTGTCTGTTCATGGACTCTGGCGATGCGTACCGCGCGATTGACGGCCCGGCGCGCTTCTTTAGCGGCGATTTCGGGCGTCAGGCCGGCTGTGCCGGTGTCTTGCTTGCTAGTGACAAATGACAGTCTGATGAGCGGTTCGATCAATCGAATATCATCGCGCCCGTAGGTCTGCGCGATGACACGCTCCAGTCGCCGCAGCGTGTAGGTTGCCTGGGTAAAGTCGCCGATCTCTGTAAACCAGTTAGCACGCCGTTCCAGCGCAGTTAGATAGCCGTCAGAGTTCGTGGAGAAATTACGCTGCTGCAGCCGATACATTTTCTCCTGAATCGTGTTCGCTTCTTTCGCTTCGCCGATAAAGAAATGCGCACGGCTCAGCGCGTCCATATCTTCTACCTGATTAAGGTTGCTCGGGCCGGCAGTTACGTGCGAGACGTGGATTGCACGCTCGTAGAGCGGAATCGCTTCTTCGAAATCGCTTAATGCAACGCGGGTACTGGCAAGACCTCTGAGTGGGTTGATCAGCGATGGACTGACAAGGCTGCGATCCGCAAGTTCGTGCACACGGATTGCCGCCTGGAAGTTCTGCTGCGCTGCAACAAAATTACTGACTTCCGTTTGCGCAATCGCAAGATTGGTCAGCGCCTGGCCCAGTTGCTCGCTTTGCGTGCCCCAGACTTCGCTGGCGAGCGCGACGACTTGCTTGGCTGACTCAAGCGCCGGTTCGAATTCGCCATTGGTGAATAACGCACGAAAGTTGTCCTGTTCTTTCGCGAGCGCTTCGCCTGTCGGTTGTGCCTTGACTGCCTCGCTCAGTGCGATGATCTCGGGCACAGCGCGGCCAGCGACAGCGCTGCTGATCGTGCCTAGCGCGATAAACGCAATACCGAGCAAACGGGAAAGAAAGGGGGTGATCGGGTTAGGATAACTCATAGCAATAACGTCTGTGACAGTGTTGACGAAGTAGCAACCCTCGGTCGCCACATACCATAGACCCTAAATTGCGCCGAAAGTTTACAGATCGCAAGTGTGTTGTAGCGCAGCTAAGCCCTGTCAGGAGAGTATCATGACGACAAATCGTGTAATCGCAGCCGCCGTTGGTGTAGCCCTAGGAGTGATGATGAGCGCAAAAAGCACTGCTGAGACTGCGGTGACCATTTATAGCAAAGCGGTGCCGGGCGCTGTCGATCCTCAGTTATATCGGCAGAGCGAGCGCATGAATGCGCGCGCACGAATGTCAGTGCCGGGCTATGCGATTGTGCGTGATGATCGCGCGATATCGTTGAAGCGCGGGCGCAGCGAAGTACAAATGACTGACGTTGCCGCGCTGATTGATCCGACCACGGTTAGCTTCGAATCACTGACTGATCCGTCCGGCACACGCGTTATCGAACAGGATTTCCGATTCGATCTTGTGGGTAGTGACAAATTGCTGGATCGCTACATCGATCAGAAGATCACAGTAGAACAGTTAACGGGCGACGACGTCCGTGCGGTGACGGGCACGTTACTCAGTGTGGATGGCGGCATGGTGCTGCAGATGCCCGACGGCAGCGTTGAGTTACTGCAAAGCTGGCACAACGTGCGTTTGGGGAGTCTGCCTGGCGGGTTAATGACACGTCCGACGTTAGTGTGGGATGTTGCCGCTTCGACATCCGGTGAGCATGACACGCGGGTCAGTTATGAGACTCAGGGCATGACGTGGTGGGCGGACTACAACCTCGTCTGGAAACCGGGCAGGAATGCGAACAAGGGCACACTCAGCATGGGCGCGTGGGTCAGCATCCTGAATCAGTCGGGGACCGGCTTTGATGACACCTCACTGAAGTTAATCGCGGGTGATGTGCAGCGCGCTCCGCAAAGCAGGCAACAAGTGCGTTTACAGCGCAATATGGTCGCTGCGATGGCGATGGAAGACGCGTCTGCCGGGTTTGAAGAGAAGTCTTTTTTCGAGTTCCATTTGTACACTTTGGGCCGCAAAACCACGATAGCGAATAACGCTACCAAGCAAATTGAACTGTTCCCGCAAGCCGCCGCTGTGCCCGCGGAGAAGTTGCTCGTTTATAACGGCTTTCCGTCGGGCTACAACGTTGGTTACGGTGCGAGTGACCGTAACTTCGGACAACAATCAAACAAGAAAGTCGATGTCTATCTGACATTTTCCAACCGAGAGAAAAACGGTTTGGGTATCCCGTTGCCGGCCGGTCGCATCCGGGTGTCGCAACTCGATGACGCCGATGACAGTCTTGAATTTATTGGTGAGGATGTCATCGCGCACACGCCACGCAATGAAGACTTGCGGATTCGTCTTGGTTCGTCGTTTGACGTGCTCGGCCAGCGCAAACAGTCAGATTACGCGATCGACACCAAGGCGCGCTGGCTGGAAGAGACTATCGAAATTACACTGACGAATCGTAAGGACGTTGCCCAACGCGTGACGATTGCCGAGCCGTTGTATCGCTATGCCAACTGGACGCTGATCGATCCGTCGCAGAAATTCAAAAAGATCGACTCCCGGACGATCCACTTCGATGTGAATGTGCCTGCCGATAGTGAAAAGACCGTCAGTTTTAAAGTGCGCTATACGTGGTAGCTGGGCTCGCGATCAGGCAAGCGCGGCGACACAGACAAGGATCAGTACAACGACCGCGCTGAGTAACGTGCGCAACTGCGCGAACCAGCGCGGGTAGAGTTGCCAGATTGTGGTGCGCTCCCACAAGTACCATCCCGCGAAGCCGACGATGAACACAGAGAGTGCTGATTGTGTTGGCAGCAGCAAGGCGACCCAGGCAACCAATGCCGGCATGACGCTCGCGGTAAAGAGTCTGTTGCGCGTGGGTGCGTCCGACTCTTCAATAGCCAACCCCCAATGGACCGCGCCGATGAAACTCAAGATCGTCGCCGCGTAGGCGAGCACTGCGGACCCGGCGCTCATGCCGGGTAGGGGTATATCGGCGATGGCAGCCAGGCCAAGCGCAACAAACGGCAGCAACCCGCCAACACCTAACAGCCAAGCCATTACCGGTGAGTCATTGCGTGTCGAATTCAGATACACGCGCAGCTCGGGTTCGCCGCCGAGAAATGTCTCGTCGACAAAGATCATTGGCAAAGATGTCCACTGGTGTTCGGCCTTCATCGTGGAGAATGCCTGTCGCGCATCAGCACTGCCCATCGAGCGCTGGTCAATCTCGTAGGCGACATCGCGCGACTTGAGCAGCGCTTCAATTGCGCGAATGTCGGTGATCGCGCTGACAACGATTCGTATCATCTGCAGCGTCGCTAGCTAAGCAGACTTCTGATGTACGTGGACATCGCGTTGCGGATAAGGGATCGAAATACCGTCGGCGTCCAGGCGATCTTTGATAGCCCGCGTGATGGCGAATCGCACGGGCCAATAGTCGCTGGTTTTGACCCACGGTCGGACGACAAAATTGACGCTTGAGTCAGCGAGTTCGGAGACAGCGACCGTTGGTGCTGGCTCGCTCATGATTCTGTCGTCCGCCGCAATCACGTCGCGTAACGCCTGTTCGGCCTTCTTGAGGTCGTCGTCATAGCCAACGCCAATCACAAGATCGATTCGCCGCGTCGGTTGCGTTGAGTAGTTAGTAATGGCGCTTGAGGTAATCGCCGAATTAGGAACGATGACGCGACGATTATCAGGTGTCATCAGAATGGTATTGAAAATTGAGACTTCCTGAACGCTGCCGGAGACGCCGCCAGCCTCGACGTAGTCACCCTCGTGGTAGGGACGGAAGATAATGATCAATACGCCTGATGCAAAATTGGACAGTGAGCCTTGCAACGCAAGACCAACAGCAAGACCGGCAGCACCCAGCACGGCGATGACCGACGTCATTTCGAAGCCAAGCTTTGTCAGTGCAGCCAGAATTACAAAGATGTTCAGCAGCGTGCGTACGATGTTGGAGACAAAACGCTCCAGCAGCGGATCAAAGTCAACGCGATCCATGAGCGACCGCACGCCACGCATGATGATACTGACGATCACGCGTCCGACGATGAAGATGCCGATCGCGGCGAGCAGGTTCAGCCCGAACGTGACGCCTGTGGTTGTCAGAGTTTCTTTGAGTTGGTCAAGATCGATCGATAAACCGTCCATTGCCGCGCCCTCGTTGTCAGGTAATAGTCAGCACGCGATTCTATAGGTTTACATCGACGTATCAAGACGTGCGTGACACAGGTGCCGGACTTGCTTTGGCCGTCAGCGCCATCGCATTGCCCGTCAGCGCGATCACGAGGCCAAGAACGGCAAGCGCGCTCCATTGGTAGTCCTCGAAGACGGTCGAAATCAGCAGCGCGACGACCGGTAGCATGACGGTCGTATAAGCGGATTTTGTCGCACCGATGCGCTCCATCAGTTTCAGATACAGGCCGAAAGCCAGAGCCGTGCCGGGAATCGCGAGAAACAGCAATGAGGCGATGTAATCGAATTGCCAATCCATGACAAAAGGCTTAGCGGTGGCGAGCGCGAATACGGCAGAGCACGCAGCCCCGAATGCCATGCCGGTCATGTTGACGGCAACGACGGGCAACGCGCGGCGGGTGTTGACGAGCGCGGCCATATTGCCGAGCGACGCCATGTAGGCGCCGATGAGTACGAGTGCGAACCCTTTCACGGCGTCGTCGCTCATCGACAAGGCGCTGATCTCCGGCCAGAACATCATCGCAACCCCGACCAGCGACAGGCTGCCGGCTATAATTGTGGTTGCGGCGATGCGTGTGCCAAAGAACAAGCGCTCGTTCAGCGCATTCATAATGACAAGACTGGTGAACAGAACGGCAACCAGTCCACTCGCGATAAAAGCAGTACCGTGGTAGACGAAATAGTAGTTTGCACTGAACATGAACACGCCTTGCAGTGCGACCGAGGGCAGTTGTTTGAGGGGGATCTTGATGCGCCTGCGTTGCGCCAAGGCGAACATCGCCAGCGCGACTGCTGCAATTGAAAAACGGTAGACAAGCGACACTTCCTGCGGCACCACGCCTAGTTGATACTTGATCATGATCCAGGTCGAGCCCCAGATCAGGACAGTAAGCGCGTAAATGACAGCAGTTGGCAAATCTATGGCTCGGTGGTGGGCTCCTGCGTCAGCGGGATGCGAAAGATGTGGTAGGGCGCATTGTCGGCAATAGCACTGTCCGATTGCAACAAGTAAAGCGGCAGCGCGCTATCGGCGACATACAGGTTGTTCGCCGCATCCAGCGCCACAGAATCCGGCCACCGTATGCGTGGTGAGCGTAGCACCGTCTGCAGGCGTCGTCGCGGATCGATACGCGTGATCGAGTGGTGTTCGACATCGGTGACGTAGATGTTGCCGGCGGCATCTGTGGTCACGCCGTCGCTAAGCGGTTTATCGCCGAAGCGCTCAACCCGTTTCGCTAACTGATTGGGATGCACCGTGGCGTCTGCGGCGGCAGCGGCGGGGACGCGGTACAGCCCGTCATTGGACATTGCCGCGAGGTAGAGCCATTCGCCATCCTGACTCAAAGCCAGGCCATCAAGCCCCGGCATCAGGCTGAACAGCCCTCCGAGAAAGACCATGCGCCGGTAGCTGTTGTTGATTCGGTAATCTTGTGATGACGTTGCGACGACGCCTTCGAGCACCCGTCTCGCCGCAGACGTCGTTGTGTCGTAAACAATCAGCGCGGGCTTTCGTCGAATGATGCTGACATCGGCAATGAACACCGTTTGACCATCATCGCTGACCGCAAGGTCTTGAAGCATTGACCCGGTCGGCGCGATGTCCTGCGAGAATGTGTGGTCGTGCACAATATCGCCGTTCGCAAGATCGATGGCGAGGAGCCGTGCCCCTTGTGTCGCATGGTTACCGTGATCAATGACCCAAAGGCGATTGAACGCGTCCAGCGTCAGTCCGAGCGGGGTGTTGAAGATGTTCTGCTGGCTCGCGCCATCGGGGAAGGGTAGTGCGATGCCATCAACAATGCGCAGTAATTTATTGCCCGCCGGTTTGGCGTCCGGGTGGATCGTGAAGAACAGTGTTCCGTCCGCCGCACTGGCGACGTTGCCGATGGGTAGCTCGCTGCTGAATGCGATGTCGAGTTGATCAGGTTGCAGTAGTGGGGCCGTATTGACGTCGATGTAACTCACGCCGCCCCCATAGATGAGTCTGATCGCCAGCAGCAATACTGCGAACACCGCGGCGAAACCCAGCAACACCCGCGTCATCTTAGTGCTCGCTCAATGGGGCGTCGTGCAGCCGCAAGAGTTGATCGACGCAGCGATCAACGTGTCGTTGTTTCTCGTGGTCGCTCAGCGGTTGCATGTGATTCATCAGTAGCCGTTTGACGAACCGCGACTCAATAAGACAAGTGAAGTCTTCGGCGGCCTGGTCAGGGTCGACGATATTACTGTGACCTGCGCCTGTGTTGTTGCGTAGGAACGTCGCAATCCCGTTCAGCAGCTCCTCTGGCCCGGTTTCCCAAAACATGGTCGCAAGTCTTGGGAACGTCGGTGTTTCCGCGATCAGCAAGCGATGCACCGCAACCACTTGCTCGTCGAACAGCAAGTTGAGATAGCGGTGACCGATATTGATCAGCGTGGCTCGTAACGGTTGGTTTGCATCGGTTTGCGCCACCTCAAGCTCGTAGGTGCGCATCTTGTCGATGATGCACTGGCGAAACAGCTCTTCCTTGCTTGAGAAATGTGAGTAGACGGTTTGCTTGGAGACACCGGCGCGACTGGCGATCGCGTCCATTGACGTTCTCTCGTAACCGATACTCATAAACAAACATGCTGCCGCCGACATAATGGCTGCATGCTTGCTGTCGCTCTTCGGTCGACCGAGCTTGGGTGCTATTGAATCTGTAGTTTTCAAACTGTACAGTTCCGTATTGTTATTTTTTGGTAGACTATTGAACATGCCAATATAGCATTCTCGCTGGCTGTCGTCAGTGAGCCAACGCATTCTAAAAGCATCTGTTTTTAAAGGAAATATCATGCGCAGCGCTAACAGGATCACAGTGCTGGTCACGTCTGTCGCCCTATTTGTCGGTACCCTTGCGGGTTGCGGCGATACCGCAACGTCCGCGCAAATCTCCCCGAATGCGCTATTGGTGACACCGTATACGGTAGCGTCTGCCGATGCCTACGACGCGGTGCAGCGTTACAGTGGTCAGGTGCAAGCCGCGCGCGAGTCTCGCCTGGGTTTCGAGCTGGGTGGCGAGCTTGCCAGCGTGTTGGTGGACGAAGGTGACAGCGTGGACGCAGGCGCCGTGTTGGCGCGTCTCGATACGGCGCGATTGACCGCGGTGCGCAGTCAAGCCGCCGCCGCCGTCGATGAGGCGCGCTCAAAAGTTGAGCTAGCAGATTCAACGTTGGCCAGACTCACGCGCGCTCAGTCTTTTGATGGTGTTTCCTCTCAGGAAGTGGACGTTGCACAGGATCAACTGGCAGCCAGCCAAACCGCATTGGCCGCTGCGCAAAGCCGCTTGACGCAAGTCGACATTGACGTGAGGAAATCGTCGCTGCGCGCGCCCTATGCCGGATCGGTCATCGCGCGCCATGTGGATGAGGGGCAGATCGTTGCCGCGGGTCAGGCAGTCCTCGAGTTTCAGGAGTCAGCGGCACTCGAAGTACGCTTGTCTGTTACCGGCGAAGCATTGGATTCGATGACACCAGGGCGTCAGGTCACGCTGGTGATTGGCGATCAGCCGGTTGCGGCGACGGTCTCGGCCGCCATTGCGCGTCGGAATCTGCGCACCCGCGCCGTCGAGGTCATCCTCGCCATTGATGAGGGTGCGCCGGCACGCGTGGGCGATATCGCTCAGCTGGAGTTCTCCCGTGAAGTGGTGCAGAGCGGTTACTGGGTGCCGCTGAGCGCGCTCACAGAAGGTGCGCGTGGCGTCTGGAATGTCCTTGCAATCATGCCCGCAGAAAGCCGTGTCAGCGACGCTGATCAACGCGCTACTGGCGCCACACATGCGCTGGCAAACAGACCGGTAGAGCTGCTCTACCACGATGAGCAGCGCGTGTTTGTGCGCGGGGCTATCGAGGCAGGGGATGTCATTGTCGCCGATGGCTTGCAGCGTGTCGTGCCGGGTCAGGGCGTACGCGTTGAGACAGGTGCGCCAACAGCAGAAATCGTCTCCGGTCCGTCGCCATGATTGAACAACGTGAATCTTCCGGCATAGCGGCACTTGCCGAGCGACTTTATAGCAACAAGTATTTGTTGTGGCTCACGATCCTGATTGTGTTGATGGCCGGTGCTTCATCGCTGAGCAACCTGCCGCGTATTGAAGACCCGCGGATCACCAATCGTTACCCGAACGTGACTACGATCGTCCCGGGTGCCAGCGCAGAACGCGTTGAGACACTGGTAACCGAAAAGCTCGAAGACGCACTGGACGAGCTCTCCGAGATCAAAAAGATCCGTTCGACCTCACGCAATGGTATTTCTGTGCTCGCGATAGAGTTGCAGGATCGGGTCGGGCCGGGCGAAAACGAACAGGTGTTTTCAAAGATCCGAGATCGATTGAGCGATGTCGCGCCGAATCTTCTTGCCGGCACACTCGAACCGCAGCTCGACGACAAGAACGAGGCGATTGCATTCAGTGTGGTCGTGGCGTTGCGCTGGACGCGCGACGATGCGGCACCGATGGGGTTGATGTACCGCTTGTCAGAGCAACTCGCGGATGAGTTACGCAGCATTGCGGGCACCGAAATCGTGCGCTACTACGGTGCGCCCGAAGAAGAAATCGCCGTTACGATTGATCCTGATGAGCTCGCTCAGATGGGTTTGTCGGTGGGGCAGGTGGCGCGGCTGATTGGCGGTGGTGACCCGAAACAACCGGCGGGCGCCATGCGCAACGCGACGCGCAATTTGTTTGTCGAGGTCGATGGCGAGTTCGACTCGGTCCAAGCGGTTGCCGGGACGGCGTTGGTAACCAATGACAGTGGCGGCGTGGTTCGGCTCGGTGATATTGCCGATATCTCGAAAAGCTGGCAGGACCCACCATCCCAGATTGCGTACTCGAACGGTGCGCGCAGCATTTTCCTGGGTGTACGCACCGAGGAAGCGATTCGTCTGGATCGTTGGGCGGTCGTCGCGCGTGAAAAAATCGCTGCGTTCAACGCAACGTTAGGTGGTGGTCTCGAAGCGAACATGACATTCGACCAGAGCACCTACACCGAGGCGCGATTGTCGAGTCTTGGCGGCAATCTGTTCGCCGGAGCGTTAGTCGTTATGCTCGTCGTATTCGTCGGTATGGGATGGCGCGCTGCCCTGATTGTGGGCTCCGCATTGCCGCTATCCTCGTCGATCGCGATTTTTGGCTTGGGACCCGCTGGCCAGCAATTACATCAGATGAGTATTTTTGGCATGTTGGTCGCTATCGGATTGCTCATTGATGCCGCAATCGTGATGACCGACGAGGTCAAGAAACACCTCGATAAAGGTGCCGAGCGCGTGGTCGCGTTGCGCCGCGCGGTGACACACTTATTTGTGCCGCTATTAGCCTCAACACTCACCACGATCCTCGGCTTCATGCCGGTGTTCCTGCTGTCCGGCGCGATCGGCGACTTTGTCGGTCCGATTGCGATCTCTGTCGTGCTGGCGTTGACGGCCTCGTTCTTTTTGGCGATATCCGTTGTTCCGGCGTTGTCGGCCTTGTTCATCCGGCGTTGCGAGCCTGGTCAGCGACGTCACTGGTGGACCGATGGCGCCAGCAGTCAACGCATGAGCGAGCGTTATCGCGGCTTGTTGCACCGTTGCTTGCAACGACCGCTCGTCACAATTGCCGCCTGTTTGATTCTGCCAATTGCCGGCTTTGTATTAGCGGGCACGTTAGGCCAGGAATTCTTCCCGACTGCCGATCGGGATCAATTCGAAGTGCAAGTCTGGATGCCGCCCGGCACGGCCATTGATGCCACAGCGCAAGTGACGCGGCGCATTGATGCACGTTTGGCCGACGAGGTTGGCATTACCGACATTCATTGGATGATCGGTCACAGCTTCCCGACCGTTTACTATAATCGGGTGATGCGCAAGCGCGGCGATGCAGCGTACGCGCAGGCCGTCGTGTTCACCGGTACGATTGCTGAGGCAAACGATCTTGCCGGTGTGCTGGCCATTGAGTTGCCGAACGAATTCCCCGAAGCGCGGATTGTGGTTGCGCGCTATTCGCAAGGGCCGCCGGTAGATGCGCCGGTGGGGTTACGCATCGAAGGTCCGGACACCGGTGTGTTAATTGGCCTTGGTGAAGAGGCTCGACGCATCATGCATACCATCCCGGATATCACGCAAACGTACGCGACGATTACCGGTGGCGAGCCTAAGCTATCGTTTGTTGCCGACCCTGTCGCCGTGCGCCAGACTGGCTTAAGCTTGTCGGACGTCGCGCTGCAAATGCAAGCGAGCCTTGAGGGCACCACAGGCGGTGCCGTCCGCGAAGGGCGCAGCGAATTACCGGTGCGTATTCGCTATCCGAGTGACGCACGCGACGGTATTGTCGCCGTCGAATCCACGAAATTGATTGCGAACGGCAACACCGTTAGTGCACTGAACGTCGGTGCCTTTGAGTTGCTTCCGGAGTCTGGCAGCATCACTCGCGAAAATACCGTTCGTGCCAATAAAGTGTTTGCGTTTATCCGTCGCGGCGCACTGGCGGTTGATGTTTCTAACGACGTACAGGCAGCGCTGGAAGCACGAAATTTTCAATTGCCTAGCGGTTACAGCTTGTTCCTTGAGGGTGACAGCAATGAGCAGGCAAACGCCATCGGCAGCTTGACGACGTATTTGCCTATTTTGCTGCTGCTGATGATCGGCACGATCGTACTGTCCTTTCGCAGTATCCGGCTTGCCAGTGTCATCGCAGTTGTTGCGTTCCTGTCAGTGGGTCTTGGCATGTTGGGTTTATGGTTAGGTGGCTACGCGCGCGGCTTTAATGCTGTGATCGGCGTGGCTGGACTGATTGGCGTGGCGATCAACGGCACCATTGTTGTGTTAGCGGCGATTCGCTCTGACGAGAACAGTTGCAAAGGTGGCCTGGAGGCAATCGTCGGACAAACCATGGGCGCCACGCGGCACATCGTTTCAACTGTGTTCACAACGGTCGGCGGGTTCGTGCCGCTGATTTTCTTCAGCGGTGGTGATTTCTGGCCACCATTGGCGGTGGTGATTGCCGGTGGCGTTGGATTCTCGATCACGCTGTCGTTGTTTTTCACGCCCGCGATGTACGTGATGTTGTGTCGTTTAGCACGGCGCACGGGGCGACCTTTGTATGCTACGACGGAGTTTGCAACATGAGGCTGTCGATCGTGATCGCCTGCAGTGCCGTGCTCACAGGGTGTGTGCTCGGGCACGACCCTCAGTCGCCCGATGTTGCAGAGGACTTTGAATGGCAAGTCAGCACAGACGCCACTGATGCGGCAGTCGATCAATGGTGGACGGGTTTCGCTGACCGTCAGCTGGACCAGTTAGTGCAAAAAGCGTTGGCCAACAATCGTGATCTGCGCCAGGCGCAATGGCGGGTTGCCGAGGCGCGAGCGGCGGCCGCGTCGGCGAACGGTGCACGATTGCCGACGCTGGCGCTTGATGCCCGTTACACGCGTTTTGAGCAAAGCATTGAATCACCGCAAGCAGCTGGCCCGCTCATCGAGGCAGGTATCGTGCCGCGCGACGGCGAATTCTATACCACGAGCTTACTGGCCAGCTGGGAGCTCGACATCTTCGGGCGTCTGCGACGGCAGGCGCAAGCGTCACGCTCGCGCGCATTGGCAGCCACTGCTGGCGCAGATGCTACGGCTTTGCAGGTCATTGCAGAGACTGTCAGCGCCTACAACGACTGGACGAGCTTTGCGTTACGCAAGCAAGTGGCAGAGCAGAACGTGGCACTGCAGACGAAGACGCTTGATATCGTGCGTGGCAAAGTGCGTGTGGGACTTGCGCGGCGTGTCGATGAAGTACGTGCGCTCGCCAATCTGGAGCAGTTAGCCGCGCAAGTGCCGCTGCTTGAGGCTGAACGCACCGCAGCGGCGCGTCGCTTGTCCGTGTTACTCGGTGAGCTACCTGGCGTTACCCGTTTGCGCTTGCCGGAGAACGTCATGAGCGTGCCTTCGGCGATCACCGTTGGCTTGCCGGCGGCGATGTTGCGCCGCCGCCCTGATGTGCAAGTTGCAGAGTTTGAGTTAGCCGCGGCGAGCGCAACCACCAGCGCGGCCGTCGCTGCATTTTTTCCGACGCTTGCGTTGAATGCCAGCGGCGGCTTTGAAGCTGAACGCACGAGCGATCTTGCGAGCGGGCCTGCCCGCGTCGTTGGCATCGTACCGTTCGTACGCTGGCCTGTGTTTCAGGGTGGACGTTTGCGCGCGCAACTGAACGCGGCAAAAGCGCGCGAGAAACAGGCGCTGGCGAGATATGAGCAGGCGGTGTTGCTTGCGATTGCGGATACCGAAACAGCCATCGCCGGTTACGCTGCTGCGCGCGCTTCCGTCATGCACGTGTTGCGTGCGCAAGGCGCTGCGGCGGAGGCTGAGCTGCTTGCGCGGCGATTGTATGACGAAGGACTGACCGATTTTCTGACATTGCTGGATGCACAGAGACAGCTCGCGCAAACCGATGACAACCTCATTGCAACGCGTGCATCACTTGTACTTGCGGCGACACGGCTGTACAAATCTCTCGGAGGCAGCTGGACGCAAAGCGAGCAATAGATGAATAACGACCTATCGAATAGCGTATCTCTGGCAAACCCGGGGCGTCGTTTTCTGATTGCAACGACCGGCGTCGTCCTCTCAATGGCGGGTGGCTATGGTCTATACGTGCTGACCAGTCTGATTCAATACGTCATGAAGCATGGCGCCGGCGATGCGAATGCCTGGACCGACTATGGTCTGGTTGGCGCTAGTCTTGCGTTAGCGCTGATTGCCGGTCTTTCGTTGCTGTGGTCCGCACTAAAAGGTCGGCGGCGTGATGTTATCCCCGGTCCAACGCTTTACCTGTTGGGATTGTGTCTGGCGGTACTCGGTGCGCAAGCCGCATTGATCGCCGGCACGACTCTGGGCTGGCTGGGCGTTATCGCGGGTATCGCGATTATCGTCATCGAGTATCGCAGCGATACGATTTGACGCTAAGCGCGGTTCGCTTGCTCCGCGATTGCGGTGAGGATCTCGCCAATGTCGCCTTCGAGTTTTTCGGTTGCCAATTCGTCGGCACGCGTAACGCCGCGGTTGACGATGATTAATGGCTTGCCGAGTTCGTGACAGCGCTTTGCAAACCGGAAGCCTGAAAACACCATCAATGATGAGCCTGCCACTAACAGGCCATCCGCTGCATCAACGGCTGCATAGGCATCGTCGACGCGCTGCCTTGGAACGCTCTCACCAAAAAACACGACCTCGGGTTTAACGACGCCGCCGCACACCGGGCAGTCAGGTACATCGAACATTCCGTAGTCGGCGTTTTCGATGATCGCGTCGCCATCAGGCGCATCGCGCACACTGTGCACTGTGTCTTGCCAGTCAGGGTTGCGCGAAGCGATCAATGCTTGCCATTCGGCGCGTGCCGTGAGCGTCGCACAGGACAAACAGCGCACCTCGTCGAGCCGACCATGTAAGTCGATCACTTGCCGCGATCCCGCCTGCTGGTGTAAGCCATCCACGTTCTGGGTGATCAGCCGTTGTACGTGGCCCGCCGCTTGTAATGACGTCAGTGCGCGGTGTGCCTGTCCGGGCTGCGCCGCTGACATGCGCGGCCATCCGAGCATGCTGCGCGCCCAGTAGCGTTGGCGAACTGCCGGGTTCGCGACGAAATCCTGAAACATGACCGGGCGTGCATGTTTCCAATCGCCGTTGTCATCGCGGTAGTCGGGAATACCGGATGCGGTGCTGCAACCGGCGCCGGTGAGTACCGCGAGCCGTGCGCCGTCTGCGATGGCTTGCGAGAGCGTTGAGGTCGCAGGGTTGCAAACATCAAGCATGTCGGGGTGCCAGTGTGTTCAAGTCGATGTGCATGCCGGGGCTGGCCTGCGTGACGCGAGCGCCGTGGTCTTCGTGCAAGCGTGTCGCCAATCGGGCGCTGGCGCGCGGTTCCCCATGCACGAGCCAGACGGGCGGTTGCCCGCCGCAACTGCCATACCAGCGCGACAGATCCTGTTCGTCGCCATGGGCGGAAAGCCCGCCTACGGTATGCACTTTCGCTGCAACCTGAATTGTCTGGCCATGGATACGTACTTCATCATCGCCATCCACCAATCGTCGCCCGAGCGAACCACGACCTTGATAACCCACCATCAACACGTGGGTATTCTTGCGCCACAGATTGTGTTTGAGATGATGCAAGATGCGCCCGCCGTTGCACATACCGCTGCCCGCTAAAATAATCGATCCTCCGGGTAGTCGATTGATCACTCGCGATTCTGCGCCGGTGCGTGTCAGATAGAGGTTTTTCAACAATGGCATTTCGTCATGCGTGCGTCGCAGACGCGTGGCTTCGTCGTCGTACAGGTGCGGATAGTTCCAGTAAATTTCGCTTGCCTCGATCGCCATCGGACTGTCGAGAAAAATACGCCAGCGCGACATTTGCCAGGCGTCAAAATTCTTGCCGAACAAATACAACAATTCCTGACTGCGACCGATCGCAAAAGCGGGAATTAACACGTTGCCACCATCGTCAGCCGCAGCCTTCAGGATGTCGCCGATCTCTTCAAAGGTCTGCTCGCGTTCGCGATGGCGGCGCCCGCCATAAGTGCTTTCCATGATGATCAGGTCAGCGTCCAGAACGGGCTGCGGGTCGTGCAGCACGGGTGTGTCGTATTGACCCACATCGCCCGAGAAGACCAACCGGGTGGTGATCGAATCAAGCGAAATTTCTACTTCTACGATGGCTGAGCCCATGATGTGGCCTGCATCATGGAAGGTTACGTTGATGTTGGGCGTAACAGCGAACGTCTGGTGATAGCGGTGGCCTTCGAGTAACGCTGTTACGCGCTTCGCGTCGCTGCGCGTATATAGCGGTGCTACCGGCGGCTTGCCTTGTCGCGCGCGGCGCTCGCTGTGGCGCTCGGCGTCGCGTTCGCCTAGCGATGCAGCATCAGCGAGCAATACGTGGCACAGGTCCTTACTGGCATGGTGTGTGTGGACAGGCCCGCGAAACCCGCGTTTGGCGAGCAACGGTAACCGGCCGCTATGATCGAGATGCGCATGACTGAGCACAACGGCATGGATGGCGCTTGCATCGAACGGGAACGAATCGCGATTGCGTGCTTCGTTCTCTCTGCCACCCTGAATCATGCCGCAATCGAGCAGAATCTTGTCGCCATTGACGGTCAGGATGTGGCACGATCCTGTGACCTCTCCAGCGGCGCCGAAGAATTCGAGCGTGAAGGGGTTAGGGTTGTCAGCGTCTTTCATCGGGTTTTCACCATTTGTGGGACTTTCACGCCAAAAACGCTCTTTTTTGTGATGTATTTCACATGTTTACCGCAATAGCGCGGGTGTTTTTGACAGAATAATTTTGATGTCATGTGATAACCGTCACGGACGCAGTGTCGCTGTTCGCATACGGTATCTATCCTGACTAGGGAATCAGCGACCGTCTACCATGTTTAAAAAGCTCCTCATTGCAATGATCGCGATGTTGGTCATCGTACTGCTCTACATACTCGTCCGTGAATCGCGGTCTGTATCTGGGGAATTCTACATTGACTACAGTAACTATGCGTCCACACTGCGGCAGAGTCAGCGTGACTATGAGACGCTGATCGACACGTTGACGGCGGTGTCCAGTCAGGCGCAAGCGGTCCCCGACACCGTGGATACCCTAACCCAACGGCTGAGCCAAAGTGTTGCGACGTTGCGCGCACCTTCAATGGCGATTCGCAGCGAACGCGTAATGGGAGAGGCTCGCAATTACGTGAACAAAGTTCAGCGGTTGCTGATCGAGGCAGAGAAATTCAAAGAAGCGCAAGGCTTGTTGGCCGAATCGACCGAAATCGTCCGCGTCGATGGGCCGCAGATCGTGCGTGCATTGCGCGACAGTGGCGACGAGGCCGTCTCGCAAGCCCTGTTCGGTTTTTCGGTCGAAGTGCTGGACGTCGCGTCCGGTAAGTCGACCGTTGGGGTCGAAGAGTTGCAGCGCCGGGTCGATGCGTTATCGAGCACCAGCGACGACGGCGACGGCATGCCTGCCGGTTTCTCCCGACTGATCGACGCGTCCAGTACCATTTTTTCTTCCAGTGCGCTGACCAAAGCGGCGCTGGACGACATCGCTGCCATCAACCTTCCGGCGACATCACAAGCGTTGTACAGCGCAGCGGCGTCGCACAATTCGAGCGTGACCTCAAAAGCGGACCGCGCAAGACTGTTGTTGGCGGCGGTCTCCGGCCTGCTGATTCTCGGGATCGCGTTGATCGGCGTGCGGTTGCAACAAAGCAACGCGACCCTTGCAGATACCAACCTTGAGCTTGAGCAGTTTAATGTGTCGCTCGAAGAGCGGGTCGGCGAGCGCACACGTGAACTGAGTTCGGCCTATAACGAGTTGCAGGAGTCTCAAGCGCAGCTCGTGCAGGCCGAGAAGATGTCATCGTTAGGTGAGCTGGTTGCCGGTATCAGTCACGAGATCAACACGCCCCTGTGGTACCTGCTGAGTAATACGACGCTGATTAAAGAGCGTCTCGCCAGTTTCAATCGTTTTGTTGAGGTCACCGACGACATGCTCGAGCTGTTGCGTGCCGGTGGTGGCGACAAAGATGCGTTCGTCAAACAATTGCGTCGACTGGATCACTCGCTGAACAACGATGGTTTGCGTGACGATCTGCAGGAAAGCAATGACTTGCTCGACGACAGTGTCGAGGGTCTGGAGCAGCTGTCGGAAATGGCGCAATCGCTGAAAGACTTTAGTCGTTTGGATCGCGCGTCGACCGATTCGGTGAACCTGAACGATGGCGTCGAGCGGACGCTGGTCATTGCCAAGAACGTACTCAAAGGTGGTGTCGAAATTCGCAAGAACTACGGTGATCTGCCTCCTGTGTCTTGTTCACCGAGCCAGATCAACCAGGTATTGCTCAATCTGATCAAGAATGCCGCTGACGCGATGGACAAGACGGGCGTGCTGACTCTGACCACATGGGCAGATGACAGCAACGCCTACATCAGTGTTCAGGATACGGGTGAAGGTATGGATGAGGCGACGCTGTCCAAGGTCAGAGATCCGTTCTTTACCACCAAGGAGGTAGGTAAGGGGACCGGTTTGGGTCTGTCTATCAGCCAGAAAATCGTGGATTCTCACGACGGCCGGCTTGACATAAACTCAACGCTGGGCGAAGGGTCCACATTTACGATAGTCTTACCGATCGGCGGCGAAGCAGAGCAGAGCGACATGGCTCGCGAGCTCGCTGAGCTGGAGCAGTTCTCAAAGGAACTTGAGAACGGCGAATTTGACGCTTCAGAGGCAGGCGAGACGGATCTTCGCTTTCCCACAGAGAAAACAGCATAGGCGCCTGATTCAAGATGGCTTTGACCCAACCGACACAAGATATGAGCAGCGCCGGCGGACGTGATCCGTCCAGTAAGCCGCGCGTCGTCTTCGTTGACGATGAGAAGCGCGTACTCAATGCGATGCGTGCGTTGTTCCGTCGTGATTATGAGCTTTTTCTGACCACATCTGGTGAGGAAGCGATTCGCATGTGCGTCGAAAACGACGCCGACGTTATCGTTGCTGATCAGCGTATGCCGGAAATGGAAGGTGTTGAAGTGCTCGGTGCCGTGCGCCAGCAAGCGCCGCGCACAATGCGCATCCTGTTGACCGGTTATGCGGATCTTGATGCGATCGAAGGCTCGATCAACGTCGGAGAGGTGTTCCGCTTTTTATCCAAGCCATGCCCGCCGGACAGCCTTCGCGCCACCATTGAGATGGCCGTTAAAGCGTCCGATGCACCGGTTATAGATCCAATCGAAGTGGCGTCTATTGCGACGCCATCGGCCGTACCTGCCGCGGCGCGTGCTGACGGCGCAACTGCCGACGACGCGCCGGCGGACGAAATCGCACCGCAGGAAGACGCTGCTGCGAACCGTCGCAAGCCATCGTTGATTCCTGCGATGTTGGCGAATCGCGAGCCAGAGAAAATTTCTGACGATACTGTCCAACAGTTGGACCAGCTCGCTGAAACGGGCGAACAAGTAGTGTTGTCCGGTGATCGTGTTGAATATGGAAACAGTAACGACTCATTCCGCGATATGCAGGGCGTTGGTGTGGTCGTATTTACGCTGAGCGACAGTTTCTTCGAGGAAGTCAAAGCAACGCTTGGAGATCACTACAAGCTCTACCATGCCAACCGGCTGCTCAAGGTACTGGAACTCATCACCCAGCAGAAAGCGGGCGTACTCATTTCCGAGGTCAGCAGCGAAGGCTCGGTGCTGCGCAAGGTTCTCAACAAGTTCAAACAGCATTTGCCTGCTTTGATTGCAATTGTCATCAGTGATGATCGCGACGCTGCCGAGATGATTTCGTTGATTAACCATGGCCAGGTGTTCCGCTATATGGCAAAGCCTGTGTCGGCCGACCGCCTGCTGCAGAACGTCAACGGTGGGGCATTGCGCCACTTGCAGATGCGCGCTGATCCCAGTTTGATACCGCGCTCGCAAGTCGAGCAGAGCGACGAGTTGGATAGCATCAAGACCAGCGGCCTTGATGCTGTCGTCAACAAGATCAAATCATTCGGAAAATTCTGGCGTAAGCGCTAGAAACAGATCAGGCAATGAGTGAAGAATCCATAGAGCATGACGCTGCGAGCGGTATTGCCAAGAAGTCGATGGACACACCATTGCTGTTGGGTGCTTTGGTACTTGTGTCAGGCATGTTGGCCTGGTTCTTTTTCGGCACCGACAACGAAGTTCCCGAAGATATCCCGCTTCTGATTGAGCCGGTTGTAGAGGCCGCAGAGCCGGTGCGCGCTGTCGTCGCCGAACAAACGCCTTCCGACGAACTTCTTGCGCGTGCGCGATTCGCTGCCGAAGCGGGCACCCTGGTCCAACCTGCCGGTAGTAACGCCCTTTATTACTACGTGCAGTACATGGAGCAGAATCCCGATAACGCTGAGGCTCAGACTGAGTTACAACAAGTCGCCGAACGTATCGGCAGCCTCATCGCACAAGCGGTTGCGAATGACGATTGGGTGGGCGCTGCCTCGGTTGTTGGTCAATTGAACAACGCCGGTGTTGAGACTGCAGCGACTCAGGCGTTTGAGCAGCAATTGCAAGCGTTCAGGGATGACCGTCAAAGCGCCGCGCTGAGCGCCGCCGAATCCGGCAACGAAAGCACCGCCAACGACATTATTGACGTTATTGCCCAATTGCCGCGTACACAGCCCGGCGATGTCCTGCAGCTGCGCTCTCAAGTGCGCGACGCATTGGTGGCAAAACGCTTGTCTGATCAAGCTGCAGCACAACGTGCGGCAGAACGCGCTGCAGCAAGGCGTGCAGCAGCGGCGACCAGACCTGCGGCCACCGCACCACGCACTAACACTGCCGCGCCAGCGGCTGCGCCGGTTGCTGCGGCTGATCCGCTGTTGCCTCTTAGAACGGCGGTTTCCGCCGGCGATTGGGATGCGGCGTTAGCCGTTTATAATGGACTGCAATCCGGTTCGGACAGCGCAACTGAGGCTCGCGGCGAATTGGTGAGTGCGATGTCGAGCAGTGTGCGCGATGCCGCTGCCGGTGGCGATACTGACAGTGCCGAACTACTGCGGACAAAGCTCGTTGACGTGGATCCTGACGCCGCCGCGGGGCTTGAGAGCGTCGTGAGTCAAGCGCTTATCCTTGAGGCTACGGCTGAAACCGTATCGGCAGCAACGCTGCGTCGCACCAGAGCCGTAGCGCCAAACTATCCTCGCAACGCGCTGCGCCGTAACTTAACCGGCCGGGTCAAAGTTGAATTCAACGTCGGTCTCGATGGCGTTCCCACGGAAATTGAAGTAGTAGAAACCACTTCGGCGGTGTTTAATCGCTCGGCGGTGCAAGCGGTCTCCGAATGGCGCTACGAGCCACGCGAGATTCGTGGGCAATCGGTCGTGCAGCGCGTTTACGCTTATCTCGAGTACACGCTCGAGTAGTGACGCTAGCCCTCATGTCAGCGCATTGCTGCGATTATTGTAGTTAGGTTGCGACACTGTTACTTGCTGCATTGCGGCAGTATGCTTACGTCTTGTTGGTCAGTGGGTCGTATGAAGATGCGTCGTTTTTCTGCTTTGGGATGTGTTGCTGCGCTTGCTGCTGCGAGTTGGTCCACGGCGGCACGCAGTGAAGTGTTGCATGCTGATGTCAGCGGGTTTGTCGTACGCCATCAGGTCGCCGTTATGGCACCACGCGAGACGGCATGGCGCATGTTGGTAGGTCATGTCGCCGAATGGTGGCACAGCGACCACACCTATTCTGGCAACGCCGCCAACCTGTATATCGAAGAACGAGCGCTAGGTTGTTTTTGCGAGCAGTTAGGCGAACAGGATGCCGTCGTGCATCTCACGGTTACGGCGATCCGCACGGGTAGCTTACTGCGCCTGACGGGCGGTCTTGGCCCGCTTGGGTTAATGGGCGTTGATGGCAACATGGTCTTTAGCTTCGGCGAAAGTGAAGGCAAGACAATCGTCGTGCTGGAGTATCGAGTGGGTGGCTATGACCCTGACGGGCTTGAGGCGATTGCGCCTGCCGTGGATGGCATGTTGGGCGAGCAACTAGAGCGTTACGTCAGGTTCGTTGAGTCAGGTTCGCCAACCGCGGAAGATAGCGCAGATGATGCGCTCGCGCCGATACCTGACGGGCTGTGAGGCTGATGCTCGTAGAGACGTTCGCTGCCAAGGCAACGCAACTGAAAAAAATCTAGCGCTCGTTGGATGCGGCCCAGGGGCGCTGACTGCCGAAACGTTGAGCGATCGACGCAGCCGAGGTTGTCGCACTTTCCAGCAGCGGAATGCCATGTGCCGCGTATGAGCCGCAAAACCATATGCGTCTGTCCGGTTGTTCGTGCAGTTCGGTCAGACGCTGCAAGCCGCCGAGGGACGCTGCGTTCACGACGGGTCTTTCAAACCGAGCTTCTCCCAAGACCAGTGACGGATCCGCCTCAATCACAGGGTTCCACGTCTGAAAGACCGGATCGGCCCCCGGTATTGATTGGATGGCATTCATCCAGATTGTGGCCATCGGTGCGGTGTCTTCTTTCGCCAACAGGAAATTGACCGGTGCCCATTGGGCCGGGCCTCCGGGTGGGGCGAGCCGCGTATCTTTGTGCACAACAACCCGACTGGGTTCGTAGGAGAACGAGGCTAAAAGTTGGCGCTCTTCTGGCGACGCATTTTCCAGTATCTGTTCAGACTGGTTCGCCTGCGTTGCGAGCACAACGTGATCAAACGTCGACGTTGAGTCTGTTGTTCTCACCGTTGCGCCGCCATCGGTGCGACCTACACCGGTGACTGTCACGCCAAGCTTGACGTCATGAACCTGTCCGGCCAGAAGCGTGACGACTTCCTGCGTCCCCAAAGTTACCCGTCTTACTGATGACAGCAACAATCCGCTGTTGAGGTACTCCAGGATCACGCGAGCGGGATATGTCTTGATGCTCTCATGACTACAGGTGCAGATCCCGCAAAACGCGGGGTAGAGGAAACCTTCTGCAAATGCTGTGGAATAGTGATGCGCGTCCAGATAGGACTGCAGTGTGATGTCGTCGGCGATGCCTCGCGCTATCGACTTGGGCGATTCACGAAACAGACGCAGGATGTCCCAGCTAATTCTGAGCGCTTTGCGGTTTAGCGACTTCGTGCCCTTCAGGAACGGAAATGCGAAGCGACCTGCCCGATAGTTGTCGTAGCGAAAGTAGGTGTTGTCATTCAGCGTGCCGAAAGAGGCCGAATAATTGACGGGTTTGTACTCGGCGCCCAATTCTTGATACAGGGCGGTGAGGTTCGGATAAAACCCGTCAAAGAAAACCCGCAAGGGTACATCGATGCGTGCGCCGCCGTGCTCACCCGGCAATGCGATGGAGTGAGCATCCATGCCCAGATGATCAAATTTTTCGAAGAGGGTGACGTGGTGCTTCTTGCTCAGCAACCAGGCTGCGCTGAGACCCGCAATGCCGCTGCCAACGACGGCGATTCTCACAACGAGCGGCTCAGCATCAACGCCCCGGACCAGGTGCACAAGAGCCACGCCTGACTGGCCGACGTCCAGTTTACGAAACGCTTGCAGATCGAGAAGTTGGCAACATCGGCCATGCGCAGTGTGCCCGTTGCCATGATGCCGAACAGTATCAAACTGGAGGGCAACGCAATCAACGTCAGAACCAACGGCGGCATCTGCAAGCTCACAAGCACGACACCAACAATAGCCAGAACGATGAGTAATAGGGCGGCTTTGCGCGCGCGATGCTCGCCGCGCCTGACAGGAACCGTATTCTTACGGCCCGCTTTATCCGATTGGTAATCCGGCAATGCCGTAATGATGTTGCCGGCATGAAAGATCAAGTAGAGCGGGACAAGGGTCGCCCACGGGAAATCCGACAACGACGCTTGCTGCATGTAAAAGCCAATCAACGGTAGTAAGACGCCGCAGCCCAGACCCTGCAAAATTTCGCCGTGCCCTCGATAGGACAGTTGCAGCGGTCGTAGGTTATAGGCCCAGCTCAGTGCAACGGCGGCAAGCACACCGACGAACATCCATGGCCGACCCTGAGCGATGCCTAGCAGGAGCGAGAGTCCCAGCATCAACAAGAGTGCCACTGTCGTCCCGGCTAATAAATCATGCCGTTGTAATTTGCCTTCGGGCAAAACGCGCGAGCCACCGGAAAGCCAATATTGCTCGTTGCTTTGGTCGAGCGCTGCGTCAGCGTAGTCGTTCAGATACAACAGGTGTACCTGAAAGAGGATGCCGAACAATGCAGTACCGAGGAAAAACGCCAGGCTGAATTGATCGTGCGCCTGCAGGGCAAGTGCTTGTCCGATCAACAGCGGGATGAACATCATTGGATGCGCCGCGGGGCGGGCTGCCTGAACCCATGGTCGTAACGGCCGAGGGCTGGCGACAGATTCGGGTGTGGCGTCTTTGGGGTCAATCAAGCAGGAAGCCCTTGGTTGGTGCGACCTCTATTCTAAACCCAAAAAGGGGTCGAACCGATGTTAAAGGGCCGGTTTTACAAAGCACCCATCGCTTGTTTCGAAGCGAATCTGGAGTCAAAAAAAAGGGCCGATGCGACAGCACCGACCCTCTTTAAGTGACAGGCGGAAACAACCTGTTTGTGACCCGATTCCTGTCTTGCTACAAGATCGGATTAAACGCTGTCAGGCTATCGCGCAGTTGCGTGTTGCCCAACCCATGATTCGGGAACAGCGTCTCGAAGTTCGCTTGCTCACCATGGATCGCGAGATAGTTGAGTGCGACCGCTTCAACCAGAAGATTGACGTTGTTCGCGATAGGCGAGCTACCGGTCACGCCGGAACCGTTCGGACTGAAGTAACCAATCTGCTGATGATTCGCAGCGGCAATGTTATCGCCACTGAACAGTTGCGGCCGGCCATTCGGGTTATAGACGAGGAAGAACGACGCTGCCGTACTTTGGTTGTCGGACACCCATTCGCCCTTGCCGCGACCTTCTTCGGTATCGTCGATCACGCCATTACTGGAGACTGAGCCATCGCTGTAGACGTACATGAACAACGGAACGCCGCGGCGCGCTGCATATTCCAAAGCAGCGCCCATGCAGCGACCCGCACGCAAGTCGCGAATCTCGCCGCGAGCACGTCGACCGCCATGATAGTCATAGCCGCCCATCGTTACGGTACCGGCACCAGCGTATCCGTTAGCGACCAGCTTCATGACAGAAGCGGTTTTTTGGAACTCGCGATCGTCGTCGTATTCGGCCTGGCTGAAGATACCTGCGGCACCGACCAAGTCCGTATCCAGTGATGGATTGAGTTGCGACGGATCACCAAAGCGATCGGCAAGATCAGCACTCTTGAGGTAGCCACATTTCACGAGATCTTTGACGACAGCGTCGGCATCGATACGGGTGTCGACCTGGTTCATCTTTTGAGAGCTCAGGCGGTACACAGATTCCAGCACAGCGACGGCATCTTGTTGTGATAACAGTCCGACCAGTTTCCCGGTATCAACCAAACCCGTTACGTCGCTTGGACGGTCAACCTTCGTTGGGCGAACCGTTGGATCAATCATCGCAAACGGTGCCATAGAGTTACCACCGGAGTCCGAGGCTCGAGAGCCGATCAGGTCCAGCAGTTCGCCACGTGCACCGGTCTTATTGATCGCATACATCGGATTGTGCGGGTTGTTACCCGTATCGTTTTCCGAGCGTGCAACCATGATCGCGCCGTTGGTATTCGCGATTGTCGCCGGTGAGGCTTTCTCGAGAATACCGCGCAGAAATGCACTGTCCGAGTGGAACGCTAGTCCAAGATCGGTGTTGATGTAGTTGGTACCCGTCGCCGGATCGATAGAGTTCGGTGTCATATCGCCAGGCAAGCCCAGACGGCTGTAGCCTTGCGTTGACAGGAAGTCCATCTGACCGCCTTCACCGCCGACCAACACGTTTGATCCCGCAGTATTCGCGCCACCGGCAAGATCGAAGGCTACGAACGGTACTTTGCCCGCGCCGACTAACTCGAGGCCACACCCGCCACGCAACGGCTGCAGGTCTGAGGATAGTGCTGCCGCAGCCTCTCTAGGGTTAGCGAACAGCGACAACAAGCCGCCGCCCATCGTGGTTGCTGCGCCGGACATGAGGCCCGTTGCAACAAACTCACGTCGTGTAACCGGTTTGCGATGATCCGGGTGGAGCAACGGCGCATCTGGGTGCAATGATTCTTTCTTCTTTGCCATGATAGTTCTGCCTGTCAAAGTTACTTATTGCACCAGCATGGTGGCGCTGCCCAGGGTCGCAGAACACACTGCGATACCCACCGTTTGCGTTTGATCTGCCGGGCAGCTGTTTCCACAGACTGTCAGACGGTCGATCAATGCGTTGAGTTCTGTCTCTATGTCTGCCCGATTCGGTTGCGATGTCAGGTTGACCCCAACGACCGCATCCACAATCGGATCGATCACAAGATTTCTGCCTGCGGCAGAACCGAATGCCGTGCTTGACGGAGATGTGAAGTCCATTCCCGGGAAGAACGCAGCTCGGCGTGTGGAATCTGTGACCAACGCGTTGCAGTATTCGACAGCCAACTGCGCAATGCCGACCTGATGCGCGGCCAGGAAGCCACCAAAGTCAGGATTGTTCGGCAATTGCTGGCGCACTGTCTGGTATGTCGTGCGGACATCCGTCTGTGTGCGCGGCACTGTCGTGATGAGCGACATCGTTGCGTCGACTTCTTCGAAGGTTCGCACGCCAATGTCCGGCAGATCGGCGAGATCTGCTGGCGGTGGTGGCGCCAGAGGCACTGGGTCCAGACGAACGTTTACATTGTCGCCCAGAACATCGAATGTCAGGAAGAACTCATCGCCCTCAGGGCCTTGTTCCTGCTGGAAGATCGTGCCGAACGGTGACAACGGTTGTCCCAACTCTTCTAACAGATCGCTGTTCAAAGAGGTTTGCAGCGTGCGGTAAGCCTGGCCTACTGGTGCTTCTGTTCCGTTGATACCGACACGGATGCCTTCAAGCGGAATGCCACTGAAGGTTGCCGTCTGGTCCAGCGAAATGAAGTGCGGCGCGTTAAACAGATAGCCGTAGTTATCGAATTGCGAGACTTCCATCAGTATGTAGGCTTCCGGCACATCAATCAGATGCGAGACGCTGAACAGCAAGTAGAATTTCTCGCCGACGCCGGCATCAAAGTTCTGCAAGATCTGCGCTTCGGTCAATGTACGGTTGTGAATGGACACGAAGCGGAAGGTACCTGCGAACAGACCATCACTGCTGACTTCGTTGCCGAGCACGAATGCAAAGCTGTCGTCCCAGTCAGCAATGCTGCCACCACCGACTTCATCGGTGTCTTCGATCAACACGCCGTTCACGTACAAGCTGCGTCCGTTCACCGGATCATAGTTTGCGACGACGTGTTGCAGTGTTGCCTGCAGCACTTCGTCGGCGTTTGGCGTTTGAATGGCAGGCATCCCGTTACCGTCAGTCACGTCACTGCGATTCTGGAACGTGTAGTTATAGAGTGTCTGACCGAGCGTGAAGTTACGCGCGGCAGGTCCTGCGGAGTAGCTCACGATGCGCGACTCTTCCTGCGCGACGTTTGCAGGAACAACCCAGGCTTCGATGCTGTATTCGCCTGTCGCCTTGATCATGTCATTGAGTTTTCTGCTGTCAGCAACGCGACCTTGTGCTTTGCCGTCGGCAATACTGATGCCGTAACCGCCAACCCAGCTGACGTCGCCCGACAGGGTGAGGTCAAGGCTTGGTGTAATGCCGCTGGTATCGAAAGCAGTCAGACCTTCTCCTGTCTTGAACTCGTAGGTGGCGATCGCATTCGCTTCGAAGCGGTTGCCGCCATCAGCCGCGACACCGTCAAGAATCGTCAGCGCGCGGCTGATCGTCAATGTGGGGTCAACCTGTGTCGGCTGAATGTTGCCAGCCATCGCTTCGATGGCGTCCTGCATCGTGTTCGAGTTCAGCGCACAGTTGTCCCAGCAGTTGTGGAACTCAGAGCGCAGACGTCTCACGAGGCGAGAGTCTTCGGGCGCGTCCAGTTTGATTTTCGGCTTGGCAGCGTCATACGCCGTTTCAACGTCAGCTTCAGCGAAGAACGGAGACTGTGGAACGAGCGATGTCGAGACGTGGCAGCCTGCGCAATATTGCGTCAAGACCGGATGTACGGTGCTGGCAAACAGCGACGCGTCATCAGGGAAGCTGCGGCTCGAGCCAGGCTCCTTGATGACCGGCGCATCCAGCTGGATCGTACGACCACCGCCTGCGACCAGCTCTCCTGCCCACCGCGAGATCCAAGTCTCCATGCGGTCGGCGCACACTGAATCGCTGTTTTCCCAGCAATTGTGGCCACCGCCGACTTTCGTCACGAGGCGTGACGTCTCGGGGTCGGTCAGCGTGACGAACCCGTTCGCCTGCTCGTAGGCGATATTGATATCGTCATCGCGAGCGAAGGTTGGTGCTTGTCCGCCGGTACCGTGGCAGTCGCCACAGCCGGCTTCGGCCTGAATATTGTCCCAGACGTTCAGTTTGAATGCCTGTACGTCAGCGGTCTGCGGAGCTGGACCGTTGTAGCCGGTTGTCGGCGGCGCGCTGGTGATCGGGTTCTCGACGGTTGGTGCGCCACCGCCACCACAGGCACTGAGAATGCCAGTCGCTGCAATTGCCGCAAACCAACGGACCGAACGACGTACCAATGTTGTATTCGCTATATTCATGTTCGTATTCCCTATTCGCCGATGCAGTAGGACGCAGCTTCTGCGAACGTCTGTTTGAGGCGATAGCCGTTACCGGTCAGCGATGTCACCATGCTGTCGATCTGACTGCGGTCAGCGGCGTCAGCCGGGTCGCGCAGGCAGACATTCTTGAAGACTTTGGTTACCTGGCAACTTGCGAACTCCGCACTGTTGGCGAGTTCCTGGCCCATGGACTTGGCGCCTTGACCCATGCCTGGCAGTGAGCTGTCCCAACCCAGTAACGCGTTGCGACCATCACGCATGCGGTTTTCCCAGCTTGCGTCAGGTGTTCTGTAACCGAACGGGAAGTTCGCATCATTGTTGAAGTATTTGTCTTGTACGACGCCTTCCGTGTACTCAATGCGACCGCTTTCCTCGTTGAAGTTATAAAACGCAAACGCTTGTGCCAGCGGGTCCATAACGCTGTGGCAACCGATGCAGTTGTTTAGGAACAGGCGGCTGTCGCCGCCCGGGCTGCGGCTCACGTCCTGACGGATGCGATCCGGTGGCCGTGTCACATCTTTCACTTGCTCAAGGTCATTACACAAGTGATTCATCAACGTGAAACGCAGCATGGCGCGGTTAGTACCGGCAATGTAGAAGGCTTCTGCCGCGGCGCGAGTCGTCATGACGCCGGCGGTAGCGTTGGCGGGCAGGTCCGTGACAGCAGACTGTGTAGTGCGCACCAGACCATCGCGCAGGTTGAGCTCGCGCTCTTCCATTTGCTCGTAGTGGTCGTTATTGGTCATTGAGAACGCAGGCAATCCGAGTGAAGCGTCACCGACGTATACAATGTCGCCTGACAGCACTTCGTTGAACGGTACGTCGTCGCGAATCATACCGATCACGGTAGCGACGTAGTCATTCAAAGGTGCGTAGACGTCAAAGTCGCGGTTGGTCCAAGGCATCGCCCAGTTCTTTAACGTGACGCTGTAAAAAGCGCTGTTGTCCATGGCGATGTTGGCAGCCGCAATGGTGTCGCCATTCGAAATCTCGGTTGCCATCTGCTGCAACACTTGTTCCGTAGGCGGGACCCCTGCGAGGCGATCATGCATGCGTTTGGCTTGCTCTCTCGGCCCGGCTTGTGCGGCGGTCGCTGCTGTCAGCATCGCAATACTGGCGATGGCGGCAAGCGCTTGTCTGAACCTGCTGTGTGTTTTCATGAGGACCTGCTCTTGTTGGTTACCAGCGTGACGTCGCACTGGTGGATAACACTGTTTTTGAAGGCGCGGCGCACCACGCGCTTTGCCTAAGTTCACGTAGGACTGAAGTCTGAACGTGCTTCACATTGAGTGCAGTGATGGTGCTCAATACGTGCAGCCACTAACCCTGCGTCTGTGCTGGCGTTTTCAGC
>JBCBZK010000164.1:0-6701 GCA_039815365.1 Pseudomonadota bacterium
CTGCGGGCGTACACCGGTGAACTCAACCGCACCAATATCCCATTGGCCACCCTGAGCGCGACGATTGCCCAGCAAATCCTCGCGAATGTCGATCCCGTACAGGTTCTGGAAATCTGCATACACAGGATGCTCTTCTGTATTGTCGAGCGCCGATGCAGGCGACTGAGGCACGAAACCATCAGGCGTAGTTGCCGACGGGTTATTGAAGCCCGGGTTGTTGGTCAGCGTACGTCGTTCGTTGGTGATGTCACCGCGATTGTCGATCCGAGGTGAGCTGCGTGATGCGTTGTACATCAGGTTATCGGCGAAATCGACATCGATATTGCCGTTACCCGCATCTGAAATCGTGACGTCGGTATCGCAGTTGTAAATCACATTTGAGTGGAAGTCGATATTCCAGCCGCTACCCGCAGGTTGCCATACGTTAATGCGAAAGCCAGTGCTACAACGAGCAACGGTGTTATTCACGAAATAGTTTTTGTTGACGTTGCCGTTCGTCTGGTTCGCGATTTGCAGCGCGACGCCGTCAATATCGTAGATGAAGTTACCAATGACCGCTGAGTAGGCATTGCCGAGGTCATTCGCAGCACGAATGCCGCCACCACGACCATAACTTCCGCTTTGCGTAATGATATTCGCAATTGCCCAATGGTAGCTGGACAACGGCCCTTCCGAATTGTTCGGCACAATCATCGCGTCTTCTTCGGTTTCTCGAGAGAAGTTTTGCGAAACGATCGCGTGGTAGCAGTTCTTCGCATCGAACATGTTCTCTTTCAAACGGTACGCAACGTTACCGGCGAAATACACGTAATGCGGCCGCTTGGCGTGGTCAGAACTACTCTCGTTACTGTTGTTTACCTGACAGGCATCGCCCGACAGATGGTGAAACTCATTGCCAATACACCATAACCAACGGCACCAGTCTTGCGGTCGGAAACCATGGAAATCATTGGGCTTATCGCCGCCGGGAGCTTCGTTGTAATCGCCCGCATAGGCGACTTCATTGTTGTAGAAAACAACGAAGGTTGTGAGCGCGTTCGACGAATTCCCGGTTGGCTCAAACATGTTGCCGCCGCGCGAAGTTTCCTCACCGTACAAACCACCGTTTCGGAAACAGACATAGTTTGATGTTTCGATTTCGATATCGCCCGATGCCCCGTTAGCGGACTCAAGGTAGATACCATCAAAAATAACGTGATTGCTATCCACTAACTGCAAGTTATCAGCGCGCAAACGTGGACGGTCAACACCGATGATCCAACATGGCGACCCACTGGTTCCGTTGAACCGAATCGTCTCTGCCTGCCCGCCCCACTGCGAGTAATCTACTTTGCGGTTGTTGGATTCGGAGTTTGGCAATGGCGTGTTGTCGCCATAGACGAAGATCCGTGTGCCGGCTGGGAATGTGCCTGCCTCAGGCAACGTGACACGCGGCCTGTCCGTCGTACCGTAAACGGTGCCGCCAACGGCGTTATCGCCCTGATCGTTATCGGTCGCGTTGCCGCTAAACCGGTTAACGACGTAAACGTCGCGCGTCGCCTGTGATGGTGCCGCCGGATTAGGTTCGGACACAGGATCATAGGTGTTAATCCACTCATGATTGTTGTAGTCGGCGCCGTTGGGCAGCGTTGGCATGATTGCCGCAGGCACCGGGTCTGTTGGGTAGGGTACGCCGATGTATCGAAATGCGTGACCGTCAGCGACGTTACGCTGCTCACCGAACGCATCGATGGTGCCCGCATGAGCAGGCGCGAATGCTGGTAAACCGCCGTAGCTCACCAATACTGCGGCTGGTACGCCGCGTGCTATGAAATCGCGTCTTCGCATCGCTAAGAACCTCTTTGAGATACAGAGCTGCGTTTGTGCAGCGCCTTCGTTAATCCGTTATTGAACATGCCATCGCATCGCGATGTCTTACGTTGTCTACCTGGTTTGAACACAAAGTCTACGACCAGTTCACACACCGAAGTGCTAAATACGTCACAAAACGTCAATGCGACACATACGTCGCTGGTGCCCACTATAGCCACGTTATGACAGCTCGCAACTGTCGCTTTGCGCCGACTAAAACCCCTGTTTTTGCCGCTTATCGGCGACAAATACGCTGAAAGCCATAGCTACGGCACGCTTCGGAGCGCGGGTACACCGACATCGCTCGCCAACTGTGCCAATGCATCGGTTACTTTAGGCGCAAAAGTGATACCTGAGTCGCGTGCTTCTGCCAATTTTTTCCACGTATTTGCGCCGGGTAAACGGACCTCACCAGGCGCTCCGGCAGCAATAATCGTGTCAGCGAGCGCTTTTGCGCGTTGGTTGTAGACCGACATGTCCTGCCAGATGGACTGTGGATCGATCGCAATGAAGCAGTGACCTGTATTGGCAGCACGCGTGAAGTCATTAAACATCGACCCCACACCACTGCTGACGCCTGCCCCTGACAACACACCGCTCAGTAGCTCTACCAATAGCGCGATGCCGAAACCTTTGTGCGCACCAAAGGGCAGCAACGCACCTTTGCCAACGCCGCTTGCGTCTGTTAATGGCTTGCCATCTGCGTCAATCGCGACGCCCTCTTCTAGCGGAATGCCCGCTGCCGCCATTTGCATGATCGCAGCGCCGGACATCGCTGATGCGGCGAAGTCCACCAAGACAGGTTGCTGATCACCTAACGGTGCGGCGAATGCTAGCGGGTTCGTTCCGAAAACGGCGCGTCGGCCACCGGTAGGCGCAATTCGTGGCATCGAGTTGCTGAGCACCAAGCCGATCAAACCCTGCTCCGCCAACGCGGCAGCAAAATAGCCTGCAGCACCAAAGTGATTGCTGTTGGCGACTGTCGCGGCTGCAATGCCATGCTGTTGCGAACGTTCGGCAATATGCTTGCAGGCAATGTCTCCGGCATATTGGCCCGACGTGTTCGCAGCATCGATGGCGATTAACGCCGAAGCGTTGTTGGTAATCGTCGGGGTCGCCTGACCATCCATGAGGCCTTCGCGAAAACGTCGAACATACACAGGTAACCGCCAGAATCCATGCGTACCGCGCCCACTGGCATCAGCCCAAATCAAGTTATCAACGAACGAATTCGCCTGTGCCTCACTGCAACCGGCCGCATGGAGCACGCTCATTCCAAACGCCTTTAGCGTATCGACGGAGAACGTCATTGATTGATTACTCATTATGATTTTCTGTCATCTTCTGACCATTGGATGAAGCCCAGCGCGGGTCGAGTGCAATCGCTGCGTGCAGCACGCGCAGGCCCAACGCAACACCATCGCCATTACAAATGATGTCGTGGTGATGCAGCGCGGGTGTCGTATTGATTTCATTAATCGCGCTGCCTGTTTCGTCAAAGCTGAGCGACATGTCTTCGCTGATCACATCCAGTCCGAGTAATGCGATACCCGTAAGATCAAACACACGGCGACCGACGTCGCGGTAGCTCTCATGTATAGTGCCGTCGAACCGGCTGTTCTCATCCGCACTGTTTTGATTGCATGCATGTTTGAGCAACACGCGTTGACCATCGCGCGGCGCACTGCCTAACGTCAGCGACTGTCTCGACAAGGCAATTTTCGCATCCAGATCAATCGTAAGTTGCGACAGTCCTCGTCGCGGTTCTGTCTGTCGGCGCGCATTCTCCGCAGCGACCAGCGCCGTAATCGTCGAACGACCGTCGCCAACAACGTGTGGCGACTCGCGGCGGATCGTCTCTACTAATTCACCATTGATAAATAACAATCGATAAGACACGCCGCTGATGAACGGCTCCATACGGACTGTTCGGTCATGCACATAAGCGGCCGCGAATGCCGCTTCAAATTCTGCGGTGCTGCGCACGTCGGTCGTGACGCCTCTACCACCACTACCACCAGCTGGCTTCAGCACCACCGGCGCGCCGTTGCTGTGCATCTCGACGCGTTTTTCGCGCCAGTTGCTCAGTGTCACGGCACTGCCATCTGTCACAGGGATACCCGCGGCCAACAGAATATCGCCGACGAGATTCTTGTCGCGCGCCAGTCGCAGCGTGACCATGTTATCGATCGGCACGTGCGCACCCCGAACGATCAACTTCTTACCGTCGATATCAATCTCGGTAAAACCACCGCCCAACACAGTGAGGTCGGCGTTAGTGCTGTCGGCAATACGCTGCCAATACGCTGTGTAAAAGCGCTGGCGCATCTGACGGATACGCCGACGCGCTGTGCGCTGGCGTACCCGATCAAAAAGCGCTGCCGACTTGGCAACGCCTATTGCTGCCGCCAGCTTCATACCGGCTAACATCGCTAGTCCTCGATGGTACAGCCTAGCGTCTCGAGCAGATCATCTACCCACGCATTTGAAAACTCACCGCGACGCACCGCTTGCTCATACTCTTTCAATGACGTCTGTTGCTTGTCGAGACGCTCGATCACGTCCTCTGCAAAGTCGCGACGCACAACGACGACGCCGTTTTTGTCGCCACAGATAATGTCACCGGGGTTCACAACAATGCCGCCACACGACACGGGATAGTTAATCTCGCCCGGACCGCGATGCAGAGGACCAATGGGTGTCATGCCACGTGCAAATACAGGCATGCCAAGCTCGATCACTTCGGGCACGTCACGAATCAAACCATCAATAACGAAACCAACGACACCACGGTGTTGCGCCTTGGTAGAAATCAAATCGCCAATGATGCCGTTCATCGAAGACGCGCCTGCATCAACGACAATAATGTCGCCGGGCTTGGCAACGTCAAGCGCTTTGTGGACCATCAGGTTGTCGCCCGGATACACTTTCACCGTGCACGCGGTACCGACGACGGCACCTTCTGTCGTCAGATTGTGAATCGCCATGTGCATTGTGTACAGGCGGTTCAGCATGTCGGAAATATCCGGCGTCGTGTAGCCTCGGAAACGCTCAACCAGCGCTTTGTCCGGGCGTTGCGCTTCTGTGCGAATTCTAAAACCCGGCCCGCGATTGAGTATTGCCGATTTAGGCGATTTCTTCATGACGATGACTCCTGTCAAATTGAATAGGGTTAGCCTGCTTGCGCTTTTTGTGCGAGTGCAACGCTGGCATCGGGTCCCTGTCGGGGGCCCGTGTTGTAATGATCCGCAAACTCGTGCGTCAGAGGCCGCCCGTTCGGTACGTTAATCCACGCGCGGAACAAGAATCGGCGCATCGCGACGTCTTCATGATCCGTAAATCCAGTGCGCGTATGCAAAACCACATGGTTACACATCAGCAACATATCGCCTTCCTCCAGCATCACCGGAATATGGAAACGTGGATCGTTGGCGAGCTCCGCAACATACTTCACCGCTGATTTTTCGAGCTCGCTCAGCGGCGCGACACCCGGTAACTGCTCGGCTGTGAGGATAGCTTTCTCGTTGAACCGAACGCTCAATCGGCCTTCGTGATAGCTGAATACCGGCACGCGATGTTCTGTCATATCGCGCCAGGGACCTTCTGGCCCGTTGCCGCGAATATTGTAATGAAAGCCCTCGCAAAGCGGCTCGATGTACTCAGGCTTGTGCTCAAGAATGTCGTTATAAATCGCCAGCGCATTCGACAGGTAATTCAATCCACCTTCCAACGCCGGGCGCACGCACAATAGCGCTAACATGTCACCGGAATCGCAGTGTGGTGTGAGCTGGGCGTTCGTGGTGTAACCGCGAACCTTAATGTCGGTGTAGCTCAAACCGCGATCGTAGACTTCATCGATAATCGTGCCTTGCGTATCTTGCACGATCAGGCTACCCCAGTTAGAACAAATGCCACGATAGACCTTGCGCAGCGCATCTTCATGGCCGTCAACAGGAAAACCTTTGACGAGCGCAAAACCAGAACCGTCTTCCAAAACATCATTAACCGCATCGATCGTGTCTCGAAGGGTATCCAACTCAAAACTGTCGGCGCTGACATCGTCATAGCTGACGCGCTCACCATCGGCTTTGTGCATGGCGCTGTTGAGCTGCACGATCTGCTCATCACGCAACGTGAACTGCCAATCGTCCCGGGAGGTAATCTCATCGCCGTGCCAAACGTTACGATGTTGCAGTGGCTCTCTCAGAATTTCACTCATGACTGATCCCTTTTCACCATTGTCGTGTCCGGTAGCCTTGCGGCACACCGACGGTGTCGCCTACTTAGACACCCTGCGTTGAAAAAACTTACCCATGTTCTTCATGAACCGATGCGTCCCGGGTTTCGGGTCGCTCCACGAAAAATACGGCCTAACGTGTGCTATCGGCACGCTTGCAATCCATTGACCGAAACTCAATCGGCCCTGACGGCTCAGCGCACGATACGCCTGAAAATCTTTCTTGATGTGTATCAACTGAAGTTGCTCGCGAAAGCGATCCGGCAATGTCACAGTGCCGCCCGTTGCTTCGGCATAGACCAAGCTACCGGTGTCGAGACCGGAGCGCAGGATCAACTCCTGGATCGCTGTGAATCTTGGATTGCACTCAATGATCTTCCACGCATCATGGCGGGCATCATATTTGAACTCCAGGTTTCCGATGCCCCGGTAGTTCACGCCTTCAAAAAATTGTCGCCCGACTGCGATGACGTCGGGCATCCGCTCTGTGACGTGGTTCACACCAATGCCGAAGTTCTCCGGGAAACGTCGATGGAGTTTTTTCGTAAATTCAAATCGCCGCTCGCCATCGTTATCGATATACGTGTGGTAACCCGCTAACTGATCATCGCCA
>JBCBZK010000043.1:0-24921 GCA_039815365.1 Pseudomonadota bacterium
CCGCGCAGTCGAACGACGTCTTCAGCGCTGTAAGGCCGTGTCACACCTTTCCAGCGAGGGTTGTTCGCCCAGTCATCTTCCAAACGTTTGATTTCGGCCTTGCGGTCGTAGTTTCCGGTATGCATCGACTTGCTCCGTCGTGATGTTCAAGTTGGGAGCGAGTCTAGCCGGTGCGATCTCTATAACTCCAGACTATTATCTGTATAATCAGCATTCACGTAATGAATGTTGTTTGATTCCATGGATTTGGCCAAAACCGATCTCAATCTGCTGGTATACCTCGATGTGTTGCTGCGCGAAGCGAACGTGACGCGCGCGGCACAACAACTCGGCATCAGCCAGCCAGCAATGAGCAATAGCTTACGTCGCTTGCGCCAGGCGTTCGGTGACCCGCTGTTAGTCAGAACAAGCGATGGCATGGCCCCAACGGAGCGTGCATTAGCGCTGCAACCGCAAGTACGCGATGTGCTCTCGCGCGTGGAGCGCTTTGTGCAACCGGTACATGCGTTTGATCCGATGACCAGCGAGCAGGTGTTTCGACTGATGTGCAGCGATTACGCAGAGGTCACGTTGCTGCCTGACTTACTCACGGTGTTGCGACGCGAAGCACCGAACGTCACGCTGGACATCATGACACCGAGCGACGTAACGTTTCACGACGTCGAACGCGGCAAGATTGATCTTGTGATCAACCGGTTTGACGAGTTACCAAACTCTTTCCATCAAACCGTGCTGTGGCAGGACAGCTTCTCGTGCATCATCGCTGACGACAGCGATGCACCGCTGGACCTGCAGCACTATCTGGCCGCGCGCCACGTCTGGGTGAGCAAAACAGGTATGGGCGTTGGGGTCGGGGTTGATCCCGCCGATGTGCAGCGACTCGGTTGGGTAGACGCCGCGCTCGCGACGATTGGCGAGAAACGTAACATCGCGGTGTTTACGCGTCACTATCTCGTCGCAATGCAACATGCGTTGCAACAACAACTGGTTGCTACCGTGCCTAGCAAGGCAGCACGACTGATGGCGGACACGCCCGGCGCCCGTATTCTGCCACCCCCATTCGAGATCGCACCCATTGACCTGACGATGGCGTGGAGCCCGTTGCTACATAACAACCCCGGTCACCGTTGGATACGCCAGCGTTTCAGAGATGCGGCGGCACGTGTGAAAGGCGCATAACCATTACCATCGTGAATGGCGAGTATTGCCACCATTCGCTAGACCGATACGCAGCGCTCGCGCATCATGAATCAAGAAACACACCACGGAACGCAAAGCACTATGACAACAAGAGTCACCCGAGCCGACTTATCCGTCGATGCTGATTTCGCGAGCTTTATCGAAGATCGTGCGCTGCCAGGCACCGATATCGGTGCCGATCGGTTCTGGCACAGCCTGGCCGGCCTTGTAAAAGACTTCGCGCCACGTAACCGCGATTTGTTAGCGACGCGCGACCGGATGCAAAGCGAAATTGACGATTGGCACCGGGATCACGATGGCGCGAATCACGACCCTGTCGCCTACCGACAGTTCCTGACCAACCTTGGTTATCTCGTCCCAATGCCAGATCCGATCGAGCAGATTACGACGGAGAATGTCGATACTGAAATCACCAGCCAACCAGGCCCACAATTGGTGGTTCCGGTGATGAATGCGCGCTTTGCACTCAACGCTGCGAACGCGCGCTGGGGTAGCCTGTACGACGCGCTGTATGGCACAGATGCGATCAGCGAGGCAGACGGTGCGACGCGCGCCGGCGGTTACAACCCGGTTCGCGGCGCGAAGGTCATCGAATGGGCGCGACGCTTTTTGGACTATGCGGCGCCGCTGGTTGACGGCTCGCACATGCAAAGCACCGGCTATCACATAGTTGACGGCGCACTGCAGGTTACGCTTGATGACGGCCGCACGACTCAGCTCGCCATGCCAGACGCATTTCGCGGCGTAAACGGCACGCTTGCCGCACCAGCTGCAATCCTGCTGCGCCATCATCATTTACATATCGAGATTGTCATTGACGCTCAGCATCCGGTCGGCAAGACGGACCCGGCGCACGTTGCTGACGTTGTTCTCGAATCAGCGATTACGACCATTCAGGATTGTGAAGACTCGGTCGCCGCTGTCGATGCTTCCGACAAAATCCAGGTCTACCGCAACTGGCTTGGCCTGATGCGGGGCGATCTTGTCGAGTCATTCAGCAAAGGCGGCAAAACGGTCAAGCGCGAGTTAGCACCCGACCGCGACTACATCGACAGCCACGGTGTGCCGTTCACGTTACCGGGTCGCAGTTTGCTACTCGTACGAAACGTCGGTCATCTGATGACGACTGATACGGTTCTTGATAACGAAGAACGGGAAATTCCGGAAGGCCTGCTCGATGGTCTAGTCACAACGACCATCGCACTTCACGATCTGCAACGCGCCAAAGGTCCGCGTAACTCGCGTACGGGCAGCGTTTATGTCGTCAAACCCAAAATGCATGGCCCCGAAGAGGCCGCATTCACCGCACGTGTCTTTGACCGTATTGAAGATGACCTCGGCATTGCACGCCATACGGTGAAAGTCGGCATCATGGACGAAGAGCGACGCACCACTGTCAACCTCGCAGCGTGCATCGGAGCGATGCCCGAACGCGTTGTGTTCATCAACACCGGCTTTCTCGATCGCACCGGCGACGAGATTCACACGAGCATGTTGATGGGACCTATGACGCGTAAGGACGAGATGAAACAGGAGCCCTGGATCTCGGCCTACGAAGACTGGAATGTTGACGTTGGTCTGGCTAGCGGTATGCGCGGCAAAGCCCAGATCGGCAAGGGTATGTGGGCAATGCCTGACGAAATGGCCAACATGCTCGCCAGCAAAACCAACCATCCGATGGCCGGCGCCAATTGCGCATGGGTACCCTCGCCGACCGCAGCCACGTTGCATGCCGCGCATTACCATCAAATTGATGTGTTTGAACGCCAGCGCGATATCAGCGAGCGAGCGCGCGCATCGCTCGACGATATCTTGACCATTCCTGTCGCCGCGAATCCCACCGCATGGACGGCCAGCGATGTGCAGCAGGAACTGGATAACAACATTCAGGGGCTGCTTGGCTATGTCGTGCGATGGATCGATCAGGGCATTGGTTGTTCCAAGGTTCCTGACATCAACGACATTGGCTTAATGGAGGATCGCGCGACGCTACGAATCTCGAGTCAACACCTGGCAAACTGGCTGTTGCATGGGATCTGCACCGCGCAGCAGATCGATGAAACGCTGGAACGTATGGCAGGCATCGTTGACGCACAGAACGAGCATGATCCGGCTTACCGCCGGATGAGCGATGACATTGATACCAGCTATGCCTATCAGGCGGCGCGTGCACTGATTTTCGACGGTACAACGCAGCCCAATGGCTATACCGAGCCCTTGCTACATGCGTGGCGGCGCAAAGCCAAGGCCAATCGTTAAGCTCTCCAACTGTGCCGCGGCTTGGGTTTAATCCAAAAACGCCGCGATTGCCGCACTCACCTGTGCACTTTCGCAGCCGACCGCGCCGTGACCACAATCAGAGTTCAGCACAACAACCTCACTCTTATCAATTTCGGAAAATGTGATCGCAGGCTCGGGCACAACGACATGATCAGTGCCCGCGACAATCGACAGGAGCGGCGCGCGCAATACCTCTGCCGCGCCCGCCATGCTGCCATCAACATCGTTACTAATGTCGTGCGCCATCATCGCTTCGAGTTGGCGTGTCGTATTCCAGCTGCCTGACACTGTTAACGCGCGTGCAGTTGCACTCGCGGCGATGTCGGCAACGACCGCACCGCGCGCTGTGTCTGCGAGCACCTTGTCGCGCGTACTGCCGATCAAAACACCCAGACCGGCAATGATCTCAACGGCAGTGTCGCACTGACAATCACGAAACATCGACTGAGCCGACGCGTGTGTATGCCACAAAGCGATGTCATACGAGCCGAGTCGCGGAGAGCCAATGATCGGAATTAGGCGATCCATGAACTGCGGATAACGAACGCCCCACTCGTACGTTTGCATACCGCCCATTGAAATACCCATGACCGCGTGCACGTGCGTGACGCCTAGCACTTGTGTAGCCAGTCGATGCTGCGTATCGACCATGTCCTGAATCGTCACTACAGGAAACGCGCCATCCGCCGCGGCGTTATTCGATGGCGATGATGACACACCGTTTGCGAGGGCATCGATCAAGACAACCTGATACTTCGACGTATCCACGAACCCGCCCTTGATGATCGGCACCAATGCTTCGCTCGTGCCACCAAACCACGTCGGGAACAAGATGACGTTATCACCAGCCGCGTTGCGCTCACCGATTACACGATAGCCGATCTCACATGCCTCGATGGACGCACCACTTTCCAACGTGCAGCGACCCAAGGTCGCGATGTGTAACTCATCCGCCTGAACCGGGGCATAGCTCGTCAACAACGTTACGATCAGAATCAACACTTTCATGACACACCACCACGGATATAGACGATAATAGGAGACAGCCGGAATCAGCAAACTACACCGAGCTTCGTGAATATCGCAAACAAAAAACACATCGCTATCGTTGGCAGCGGCACTGCCGGTCTGGCTGTTGCTGCTTTTTTGAAGCAGCAAGGTCACGAGATAGCATTGTTCGAGCGTTTCGATGCGCCTAAGCCAATCGGTGCCGGCCTGCTGTTGCAACCGACCGGGCTTGCTTGTCTGGCGAGACTGGGCCTTGATCAGCAAGCGATCGAGTTTGGCGCGACCATTAATCGCATCTACGGCGAAGCTGCCAATCAGCGCGTCATTTTTGATATCGGTTATGGCAGCCTGGGCGAGCATCTGTTTGGCGTCGGAATCCATCGCGGGGCGTTGTTTTCAATACTGCATCAACATGCGCAAGATACTGGCGTTACGATCACGACAAGCTGCGCCATAGCCGATACCCATCTGTCCGATGGCAAACGCTTTATCACTAACGATAACGGACAACAGTTCGGCCCGTTCGACCTTGTCATTGATGCCAGTGGCATGCGCTCAGCGCTGCGTCGACACGGTCAGGTAACGATGGACCGACCGTACCCTTTCGGCGCGATCTGGGGCGTTCTCGACGACCCGGAACAGGCGTTTGGCAAAGATCTGTTGCAGCAGCGTTATGACGGCGCGCATGTAATGATCGGGATGCTTGCGATTGGCAGGTCTACGGTCAATGACACCAAGCGCTGTACATTCTTCTGGAGCTTGCCACCGGGTGGTTACGAACGCTGGTTGGATGACGGGTTGCCCGCCTGGAAAGCGCAAGTCATCGGGTACTGGCCCGAGCTCGCGCCATTTATGGATCAGATCGATTCTGCAGATGCGCTTCAGCACGCCCAGTACAGCGATATCGTTATGTCGCGGTGGAACGAAGATCGACTGGTATTCGTCGGAGACGCCGCGCACAACACGAGCCCGCAACTCGGTCAGGGCGCGAACCTTGCGTTAGCGGATGCGCTGGTGCTATCACAAATGATCGAACGCCACGATGACATCAATACGGCGTTGCGCGCCTATAGCGACGCACGGCGATCGCCGGTGCATTTCTACCAACGCGTGAGCCGATGGCTAACCCCCTTCTTCCAGTCGCATAGTCGTATGGCGGGCGTTGTACGTGACGCCAGTTTCGGCGTGTTGTGCAAAACGCCATACGTCAAAACGCAGATGCTTCGCACTCTGGCAGGTATTAAGACAGGCTGGTTCACACATGCCGACCCTGGCCGTTGGCACGAACGATACCGTATCCGTTAGACCGCCTGACGCCCGGACACAACTGACGGTGCGGACGAAAGCGCAACCACTAGCTGATCAAAGCGCTTTAGACACCAGCGGTTCGAGCAGCTTCAAACCCGCTCAGCACACCGGCAACGTTCCGCCCTAGCGCATCCGTCAAGTAACCACCTTCCATGACAAACGCCGTCGGCACGGCAAGTTGCGCAATGGCCGCACCGATGCCCGGATAATCAGCACTCGAAAGCGTGAAGTCGCTGATCGGATCGTGCTCAAACGTGTCGACACCAAGCGCCACTACCAGTGCATCGCATTGCGCTGTATCGATAAACGCAAGGGCTGTATCGAGTGCACGACGCCACTGCGCGATGCCCGTGCCGCGTGGCAGCGGCAAATTGAGGTTTGCCCCCTCACCGGATTCGACGCCTGTCTCTTCGGCGTAGCCGAAGAACCAGGGAAACTGCCCGGATGGATCAGCATGTATCGAGCACGTAACGACATCACTACGCGCATAGAAAATATCCTGCGTACCGTTCCCATGATGATAATCAACATCCAGTACAGCGACCCGGTGAGCGCCGTCGTCAAGTAACCTCTGAGCAGCTGCCGCACTGTTATTGATATAGCAATAGCCACCAAACTGATCGCGCGTCGCGTGGTGGCCGGGTGGACGAACCATCGCAAACGCTTGGCCTTCGGTTCGGGTTAGGCTCGCGGCACGAACCGCCGCTGAGGCCCCGGCGATTGCAACATCAAACGTATTTGGTGTGATCGCGCAATCCGCTGCGAAGCTGTGGAATCCCAGTTGACCAACGATGCCGTTGGGACGCCGGCTATCGACAGCGCGTGCGGGCCACGTGTGCGCCATTGCATCACCCGTGTGACCGGCTGCCTGCCAACGCGGATAAGCTGTGGCAAGAAAATCGAGATACTGCCGGCTGTGAACGTTCAGCAAGTCACGCGGGTTTATTGGCTTGCCGGCAATAAAGCGGCCAAAACCAATATCGCGCAGCGCGCGCTCAACCTGCGCGATACGTTCCGGGCACTCGAACGAGCGAACCACAGCGCCGTTGTATATCTCGCTACCATGGTGCCGCCCATGATCCGGTGAGGTCACAACAAGCATGTAGACATCCACAATCCTCGCGCGCGACATCGGGCAGTCGCGCAGCGCTGACTGCGCCCGTCTTAACAGGCGCAGTCAGTCACAATGCGATTACGCGACTTCGAATAATCCAGCCGCACCCATACCGCCACCAACGCACATCGTGCAGACGACAAACTTGGCACCGCGGCGCTTACCTTCGATAAGTGCGTGACCTACCATTCGTGCACCGGACATACCGTACGGATGACCGATTGAAATTGCGCCGCCGTTAACGTTGAGCAAATCATTCGGAATACCGAGCTTATCGCGGCAGTAGATCACTTGAACGGCAAACGCCTCATTCAGCTCCCACAAACCGATATCGTCCATCGTTAAGCCATTGCGCTTGAGTAATTTCGGCACGGCGAACACCGGGCCGATACCCATTTCGTCCGGCTCGGTGCCTGCCACCGCCATGCCGCGGTAGATACCTAATGGCTCGATGTTCCGCTGCTCGGCGAGCTTACCGTCCATAATGACCGCCGCAGACGCACCATCAGACAACTGACTGGCATTTCCAGCAGTGATTACGCCGCCTTCGATCACCGTGCGTAATCCGGCAAGACCTTCAGCGTTAGTGCCAGGTCGGTTGCCTTCGTCTTTTTCAAGCGTGACTTCGTGCAGTGAGATTTCCTTCGTTTCTTTGTCCATCACACCCATCGTCGATGGCAAAGCAACAATCTCATCATCAAACTTACCTGCGTCTTGCGCGGCCGCCGTGCGCTGTTGGCTTTGCAATCCATAGGCGTCCTGCTGCTCACGAGTAATACCGTAACGCTTGGCAACGACTTCCGCTGTTTGCAGCATTGGCATATGAATTTCCGGTGCATTAGCAATAACGGCAGGGTCTTGCGCGCGGTGCAGGTTCATGTGCTCATTCTGAACAAGACTAATGGACTCAACACCGCCACCAACGACGACTGGCATGTTGTCATGCAACACCTGCTTTGCCGCAGTCGCGATCGCCATCATGCCGCTGGCGCATTGACGATCAACACTCATGCCGCTAACGGTTACCGGCAGACCAGCGGCCACCAAAGACTGGCGCGCGACGTTTTGGCCGGTGCTGCCTTGTTGCATCGCGCAACCCATCACAACGTCCTCAATCTCGGCAGGATCGACACCCGACCGTTTGACAGCGTGCGCGATCGCATGGCCCGCCAAAGTCTGACCTTGGGTGTTGTTGAATGCACCGCGATACGCGCGACCGATAGGTGTGCGTGCGGTTGATACGATAACGGCATCTGCCATAACTATTGCTCCGTAAACGAAATTAACGTTCGAGTTTGATACCGTGCTTTTTCGCTAGCGCGGTTAGAAATTTAACGCTCTGCTCGCCGCCGGCTTGCAGTTCACGTGCGTCGGACATATCGCTCGCTGCGTCCCATTGCGCGGCGAGATTCTCAGCTGTTGCCTCTTTGCCATCGAGCAATATGCCTTCTGATTCAATGATTGCGGCACGTGCAAACCCACCAGCGCCAGCAGCGATGATTTGTCGGCTACCAGCGTCTTTGCCGCACATAAAAATAACGGCGGGCGTGACTAACTCCGGTTGCAATGCGGCTAGCACCTCCTCCGACATCAAGTCTTCTGTCATACGGGTTGCTGCGACCGGCGCCAGCGTGTTGACATGGATGTTGTACTTCATGCCCTCAAGGTGCAGTGTATTCATCAGTCCAACGAGCGCCAATTTAGCGGCACCGTAATTTGACTGACCAAAGTTCCCGTACAAACCCGACGACGATGCGGTCATCATGATACGACCGTACTTTTGTTCGTGCATGATTTCCCAAACGGCTTTCGAGCAGTTAACGCTGCCCATCAAATGCACATCGACGACGACCTGAAAATCTGCAAGGTCCATTTTGACGAACGTTTTATCGCGCAGAATACCAGCATTATTGACCAGCACGTCGACGCGGCCCCACTTGTCCATCGCCGCTTGCACCATTGCGGTGACCTCATCCATTTTTGTGACGTTGGCGCCATCGGCAATCGCCTCACCACCAGCCGCTTCGATTTCATCCACAACCGCCTGCGCCGCGCTGACCGAACCGCCGGTACCATCACGGGCACCTCCCAAGTCGTTGACCACCACGCGTGCACCGCGGCGTGCAAACTCAAGTGCGTGAGAGCGACCCAGACCACCACCTGCACCGGTGACAATAACTACCTGGTCATCAAATCGAATTGACATAGTTGCGTTTTCCTTAGTTGATACGTTGGAGTGGTGGCGCTATTGCTTAGCGCACCACAAACATTGATAGCGCTTCACAGATAAGCGCTGGCTTATCCTGGTCTTTGATTTCGACCGTGACGGTTGATTTGAACAGAAACTGACCCGGGCCTTTCTCGGTCACCTCGTTCAGTACCATGTGCGCGCGCACGGAACTACCCACGGGTACCGGTTGCAGGAAGCGCAATTTATCGGAACCATAGTTGATCGCCATGACCGTGCCTTCCGGCGCAATCCCACATTGAGCCGTGAAGTGCGGCAGCAACGACAATGTCAGGTAGCCGTGCACAATGGTGCCACCGAATGGCGTTTGCTTCGCCTTTTCTTCATCAAGATGGATGAATTGATGGTCCAGAGTCGCATCAGCGAAGGCCTGCACACGTTCTTGATCAACGACCATCCATTCCGAAGGCGCGCGCTGCTTGCCGATGTGATCCTTGAGTGCGTCAACCGCAACAATTTCCGTCATTTCCTACTCCTGATTTTCGATTCATGGGAAGCCAAAAAAGCCGCACACACAGCTAGCGTGTGTCAGCCCTACCTAGCGTATTGTGTTGCCGTCAGGCAGAAGTCTCGGCGAGCGCGGCCTCACGCAATGCGCGCTTGAAGATTTTCGCTGTCGCCGTTTTGGGTAACGCATCCTCGCGAACGTCAATCTGCACCGGCACTTTGTAATACGCGACGCGATCTTTAAGGAACGCCTGCAGTGTTTGCTCGCAGCACGTTGAAGACGTCACCATCACGACAGCGACGAGTTTCTCACCCAACTTGTCATCCGGCAATCCGAATACAGCGGCTTCATGCACTGACTCATGGGCATACAGCGCCTCTTCGACTTCCTGACAGCTGATATTCTCACCACCGCGAATGACAATGTCCTTCATCCGGTCGACCAGAAAAACGTAACCATCCTCGTCGATGTAACCCACGTCGCCCGATTTCATGTAACCGTCCTGCAACACCTCGGCGGTCGCCTCCGGCTTGTTGAGATAGCCCACCATGTTCGCAACAGACTTCATCCAAATTTCGCCAGGCTCGCCGACCGGGCAATCATTGCCAGCCTCATCGACAATCCGCAAATCGACCAATGGGAAACAAGCCGTCCCCACGCTCTGCGGTTTCACCTGGTAATTGTTTCCGGCGTTAGCCGTCCCGAGCGCGCTGGTTTCCGTCATCCCATAGCCGATTGACGGCATCACATTATCAAACGTCTCCGCGATCAGCGGCACATGCGACGCCGGGCGCGCAGCACCCCCGCCACTCACCTGGTACAACGAGCTGATATCCGCTTTCATTGCACGGGCGGCCTTTGCCAATTCAAAGGACATACTGGGCACACCGTTGAAACCCGTAATCCGCTCTTTCTCAATAAGCGAGACTGCTTGCTCCGGATCCCAGCGATCCATAATGACGATTTTTTGACCTGCCAGCACCGACAACAAGAACATTGCGTTGCAACCGGTCACGTGGAACAGAGGAATCGTCAAAATCAAACCAATTTGACGCCCTTCTGCAGGCCCTTTACCACGCACAGTGCGGTCCGCGGTCGTCAACAACGCCCAAGCCATCAAAGCGTTCATTGTCGCGCGATGTGTCGTAATCACGCCTTTCGGGTTGCCAGTAGAACCGGACGTGTAAAAAATCGTAGCAGGTGCATCGCCGTCAGCGACCGGGAATGCAGCGTCGGCGCTAGCGCCGGCAAGAAAATCATCCCAGTCAATACCTACGTCGACGTGTCCGCGCACAGTGATGATATTCAGGTTGTGTTTGTCGACCAGCGGTAGCAATCGATCAGCACGTTGCAGATCGGCAAAAACCCATGTTGCCTTGCTGTCCGAGAACGCATAGTCGAGCTCGCTCGTCTGCCACCAGCCGTTCATCGGCACAGCCACGGCACCAATGCGTGTGATCGCCATATACGCCAACATCCACTCAGGATAATTACGCATTGCAATGGCGACCGGATCACCTGGCTGAACACCTCTCGCGAGCAACGCTCTGGCCGCCTGCTTTGACACAACGTCTGCCTCGGCAAACGTCATGCGGCTGTCGTGGTACACCAGAAATTCGTGATCGGCATACATCTGCGCTGCCATGTCGTAGAGCGCCGCGAACGTAGGCGGTGCTTTGGCGAACACCGGATAAGTCACACCAGCGATCGTCGCTGTTGTCATCTCGAAGTCTGGCGATTGCGAAATTGCCTGTTCGCAAAAGTCCTGAACGTTTGTATCTACTGTTGCAGTGACCATGTATCCCCCCAGAGTGCTGATGTCCGCAGGGAGAGTGTATAGAACGCATCAGCGGGTTGGAATTGTCTTCAACGACCAACGGGCCAAGCTAGTCATTAAAGCTTACGAAAACAGTAACATAACAGTCATACCTGAAGATCAATATATAGCTTCTTTTTTTACCTAAAGGCGCACCCGATGTCGTATGACGCAGATTCACACAATGCCGGTACGAGCGGCTCGCCATTTTGCGGCCATAGTGCATTCATCTCCGACGTACATTTGGGCACACCAGGATGCCGTGCCGAACCCCTGCTCGCATTTTTGGGCAAACTAAAAGTCGCACATCTTTACCTCGTCGGCGACATCATCGACTTCGAGCGCATGCAACATCATGTGTACTGGCCGGACAGCCACAGCGCAGTGATTCGCCGGATTCTGGATATCGCCAGCAACGGTACCGAAGTGACCTACATTCCTGGCAATCATGACGCAAACCTGCGGATCTTTGCCGGTACCGATTTGCACGGCGTGAAGCTACGAATGAATGCCATCCATACGACGGTGGATCAGCGCCGGCTACTCGTCACACACGGCGACCAGTTCGATGCCAAACTACGTATCGGATCGTTTAAAGAAAAAATCGGTAGTGTCGCTTACGGATGGCTGCTCGGTCTGGACAACAACGTCAACCGTGTTCGAGACAAGCTCGGTTTCGACCGGTTACGTCTCGCCAGCTCACTAAAAATGCGCTTCAAAAGTGCCCAACAGTACATTGAGGACTATGAAATCACCGCGCGTGAACACGCAGCGCAGCGCAACCTGGATGGCATTGTTTGCGGACACATTCACAAGCCGGCGACGCTAATGCGAAACGGGGTGACTTACTACAACGACGGTGACTGGGTAGAGCATTGCAGCGCCGTCATTGAAGACAACAACGGCGTGCTCAACACTATCCACTGTCATGATCTGACTGAATCCAATATGACAACACCGCAGGCCGCATAGTTGCCCTTGCGGTACAAAAGGAATTGACCGATGAACAAACTACAGAATTATTCTAGAACGTTGCGGCACGCGAATCGCGATCGGGGCGCGCGCCACGCGCACTCGGACGCGACGACACCATCCACCGTTACGGCGACCAGAGTTCCAGAACGCTCGTCCAATCGGCTGCCAGTTCGACGGGCATCGTTCCAACACCAGCAAGACTGAGCGCTGCGAGCAATACGCCAAGAATGCCTCCCACCAGAACGTCGCTTGGGTAATGCAACCCAAGCACAATCCGGGACAGCGCAACCAACAGCGTAAACGGCAAGAACAGCCACAACGTCGTAGGCTCATATGCCGCGAACATCGTTGTAAACAGCACCGCATGCAGCGTGTGTCCGGAGGGAAAACTGTATTGATCCAACGGTGCAATAGCGCAAACGATTTGGCCATGTGACACATACGGTCGTGGTCGCACCAACCTGTTCTTGAGGTAGGAGTACAAGTACACACCGACGAGTGAGGTGAGACCCACGTGCAACATCGCCTTAGTGCCATCTACGCCTCCGAGAAGCGCGAATACGACCATCGAGCTGTACCACAGCACACCATCGCCGAGCCTACTCACAATGCGGAAGCCCTGACGGATGACGCCGGAGCGGCTTAATGCATTAATCTTCAGACAGACTTTGAGTTCGGCCTGATCGGCCCGGGCAAGAAACGACTGCATGAGGCTGACTCCGCAACGTTGAAAATGCGAAGTTAACGCAGCAACGCTACAGCAACTTGACCATGTGATGACAAACAGATGACGGTTTGCACGTGAGTTTCATCGCGCTGTAACACAACGCGCATACGGTGCAGTCATGAAAATCGCGAACGTAACTGATGCTTGGCATCCACAAACGAACGGCGTTGTCACAACACTCTCTCGCACGAGCGATGCTCTGAAGGCGATGGGCTATGACGTGCGTATGTTCACCCCGGAACCTTACTGGACCATACCCTGTCCGTCGTACCCGGAGATTCGTTTGTCGCTGTTTGCCGGGCGCAGGCTTGCCAAGGCACTGCGGGAGTTCCAACCTGACTCCATCCATATCTCAACGGAAGGCCCTTTAGGTTTGGCCGCGCGTCGCTATTGCATGCGCCACAACTTGCCATTCACGACCTCCTACCACACGCAGTTTCCGGCCTACGTACGCAAGCGGTTCCCGATTCCAGAGCGCTGGACGTATCGCTTCGTACGCTGGTTTCACAATGCCGGTAAAGCGACGCTCGCGCCGACCCCGGCGATCGTAAAGGATCTCAAAGAGCATCAGTTTCGCAATCCCGTCGTTTGGGGGCGTGGCGTAGACACGCAATTGTTCAAGCCGAACCCGAAGCATAGGCGTGCCGAAAGCGGTCCTGTCTATATGTACGTAGGTCGTATCGCTGTCGAGAAAAACATCGAAGCATTTGCATCAATGCAACTGCGAGGGCGCAAAGTGATCGTCGGCGACGGTCCTGATTTACCGCAACTCAAGCGGGAATTTCCGGATTGCGAGTTCCTCGGCTACCAATTCGGTGCGGCGTTAGCGAGCACATTCGCCAGTGCCGATGTGTTTGTGTTCCCCAGCCGCACCGACACGTTCGGGCTTGTCATGCTTGAAGCAATGGCTTGTGGCGTACCTGTTGCGGCTTATCCGGTTGCGGGACCGATCGATGTTGTCGTCGATGGGGTTACTGGCATTTTGGATACGTCGTTAGAGCGCGCAGCAACCAAAGCCTTGACGCTCAGTCGCGAAGACTGCCGGCAGTATGCCCTCGGCAACAGTTGGGAACGCTGCACGGAGCAATTCCTGAGTCATCTCGTACGCACGGACAACGGTCAGCCGTTAGCGCCTCGCCATCTTCCCGATGAACACGTTGAGCCGCGTTATGCGTCCGGCTAACTGCGCGTTCGCCTCACTGCATCATTCCAACGATCTACGAGCCGCGCGACATCAGATGATGGCAACGATGGCGAAAACGATCGATCGTCTATTCGAACCGCCGAAAACGCATCGAGATCGTTAAAGATACCTGCCTGAATCGCTGCGAGACCGGCCGCACCGAGCGCTGTTGATTCGATGTTCTTGGGGCGCTCAATCGTGCAACCCGTAATGTCGGCGAGAAACTGCAAGAACCAGTTATTCGCGACCATCCCGCCGTCCACGCGAACGTTACCGGACGCAACACCGTCATCGCCCATCGCACGCATCAGATCAAGCGTTTGCAGCGCAATAGACTGCAGCGTCGCGGTGACGATGGCGGCGCGATCGGTACCACGCGTCAAACCAAACATCGCTCCGCGTGCATCAGGGTCCCAGTGCGGTGCGCCAAGACCGGTAAACGCCGGAACAACCACAACGTCGTACTCGACACCGTTGCTACCGGCAAGCTCGAGGGTATCGGCGGCGTGATCAATCATTCGCACCCCATCGCGCAGCCATTGCACTGCAGAACCCGCAACGAAGATACTGCCCTCCAGCGCATAGGTCGGAACGCCGTTCAGGCGATAGCCGATCGTGCCGAGCAACTGGTGCGATGAGCGCAGTAGCGAATCGCCGGTATTGGCAATGGCGAAACAACCCGTCCCATACGTGCTTTTCGTCATGCCAGGCGTGAAACAAGCTTGTCCGATGAGCGCTGCTTGTTGGTCACCGGCAACGCCGCGTATGGGCACAGCCACCCCGAGCAAACCTGGCCGGGTTGACCCATATTCATGTGCACAGTCGCAGACCTCAGGCAGTAGCGATTCGGGAACATTGAACACATCCAACAGCGCTTTCGACCAGGTTTGCGTGTTGATATCAAACAACGCCGTACGCGACGCGTTCGTCGCATCGGTAGCGTGCACAGCGCCGTCGGTCAAACGCCACAGCAAGAACGCATCGATAGTGCCAAACGCAAGCTCGCCGCGCTCGGCCCGCTCGCGCGCACCGTCGGTATGATCCAGCAACCATGCAATCTTGGTTGCCGAGAAGTAAGGGTCCAGTCGCAAACCGGTAGTCTGCGCAACCAATGCCTCGTGACCCTGCGACTGCAGTGACCGACAGACATCTGCGGTTCGCCGGTCTTGCCAGACGATAGCGTTCGCAATCGGGCGTCCGCTGGCGCGATCCCACACGACCGTCGTCTCGCGTTGATTCGTGATACCAATCCCTGCCAATGCCGACGCATCGAGCGACGCTCGTTTCAAAGCCTCGCGGCAAACGTCCAATACGCTATTCCAAATGTCTTCCGCATCATGCTCTACCCAACCGGACTTCGGAAAGTGCTGGCGAAACTCTTGTTGCGCAGACGCAATGGCGTTGAGCCCGTCATCAAAAATAATGGCGCGCGAGCTGGTCGTGCCCTGGTCAATCACCAGAATATGTGTGTTTTTTGCTGTCATCGTTGCCCCCGAGTTATTTTTTATCGACTGCGTTGCTCAGCGGGGCCTGTTGGCGCCGCAATATGCATTGCACGACCGGTACCTGCCGGCGGCCCGGAGGCGACAAGGCTGCACGGATGCGCTGCAATGTTGTCGGCCAGCAGTTGCGGCCATGGCGCAACACGTCTTGAACGTAAGTCCACATGCAAATGCAGCCATTCGCAAGTCGCACTGAGTTTGCCTGTCACACTGGAAAACAGATACTGATATTGGTGCAAGCGTTTGTCGTCATACGCAATAATTTGGGCATGCACGACAAACGGCTCATCACGCATCAACTCGTTAAGGTAACGAACATGCGACTCGACCGCGAACGTTGAACTACCGGTCGCATCGCGGTAAGCGTCGGTCAGACCAAAGGAATTCCACAGACCGTCAATACCCTCATCAAAAGCCAGCAGATACCAAGCCACGTTCATGTGTCCGTTCACATCGATCCACTCTGGCCGAACGACACCGGCTGACACCTCTGGCGCCAGGCACGCATCAAGCCTGAAGTTACGTTCTGTCATCGTGGCTCGCGCCCCTTTTCGGATCCACCCTTTACATTTCGTAAGTGTGTGATAATCGTAGATTGCATACAACCACCGTGAGTCAGTAGTGCGCCGTTTCAAAATTTCGATTGCAACGCTGTGCGTTGTGGCGTTGGTTGCGACCTACGCGATGTATGTTCCTGATCGCAGCGTCGACGAACTTGTTCACTGGCAGAATAGTGAGTCGCACTTCGTGCGCATTCTCGGCACGGATGTGCACTATCGACGCGAGGGCGACCCAAGCAAACCCACCGTCGTATTGCTGCATGGGACGTCCTCTTCGCTGCACACGTGGGACGCATGGACGGACGCGATGCGCGGGCAGTTCGAGGTTGTCAGGATGGATCTTCCCGGCTTCGGACTGACGGGTCCTCGCGCCGATGCCGATTACTCAATCGACGCTTATGTCGCTTTCGTGCATGCATTTGCCGATGCACTGGCACTCGATCAGTTTGCGCTGGCCGGTAACTCGCTCGGCGGCAATATTGCCTGGCAGTATGCCGCGGCGCATGCCGAGCGTCTAAGCGCACTGGTTCTATTAAACGCATCCGGACTACCGACTGCCGACAAGCAACCCTCCCTGGTGTTCCGTCTTGCGCAATGGCCGATCGTCAACAAGGCCATTCCGCTAGTGGCACCGAAGGCGCTTTATCGGCGTTCGGTCGAGGAAGTATTCGCGGACGATGACAAAATCACAGCGGCATTGATTGAGCGCTATTATGAGCTGTCGTTGCGCACGGGCAATCGCCGCGCGTTCGTGCAGCGCGTGCGTCAAAGCACCTTGGCGCCGGTATCGCAACTTGATCGTATCGTCGCGCCAACGTTAGTCCAATGGGGTGCGCAAGATGCCTGGATTCCGGTGTCACATGCCCATCAATTCGGCGACGCCATCGCGAATGCACAAGTTATCGTCTATGACGGGGTCGGACATACGCCAATGGAAGAGGCACCGATCAGGACGGTCAACGACGCGATCACATTTATCCAAAGTCACTCACGCGACTCTGCACTGCAAACCGCAATCAAGGATTCACAATGACCGATACCATGCTGGCCGTAGAAATCCGTGAATCGGGTACCCCCGACGTGCTAACGCCGACGCATCGTCCCGTTCCCACGCCGGGCGCTCATGAGATCCTGATTCGCGTTAACGCTGCAGGCGTGAACCGGCCGGATTGCCTTCAGCGCGCCGGACTGTACGCGGCGCCGCCAGACGCAAGCGATCTTCCAGGCTTAGAGGTCGCCGGCACCGTGGCGGCGATCGGCGACCGCGTATCGGGCTGGAGCGTTGGCCAACGCGTTTGCGCACTCACCCATGGGGGTGGCTACGCGCAGTACTGTGTGGCGGATGCGGGTCACTGCCTGGCAACGCCCGACAACGTCGATGACGTGATCGCCGCAGCGATCCCGGAAACCGCGTTTACCGTCTATTCGAATGTCTTTCTGCGCGCTGGGCTACGACCAGGCGAAACACTGCTCGTGCATGGCGGATCCAGCGGGATCGGCACGACCGCAATCCAGATCGCGCGCACGCTCGGCAGCGAGGTTGTGATCACCGCAGGCAGCGACGAAAAATGTGCGTTTTGTCTTGATCTAGGTGCAAACCATGCGATCAACTACAAAACGACACACTGGTTTGATGAATTGGCCAAGACACACCCGGAGGGCGTCGATGTCATTTTGGACATGGTCGCCGGAAGCTATTTGCAACCGAACATCAACAGCCTCAAGCCCGATGGCCGTTACGCACTGATTGCACTGTTGGGCGGCGCTGTGGCCGAGCAACTCAATGTCGCAAATATTTTGCGCAAACGACTGACGTTTTTCGGCACCACACTGCGACCCCAAAGCGTCGCGGCGAAACGTGACATTGCACGCCATATCAGCGATACAGTGATGCCACTGGTTGCAACTGGCGGATTCGTACCAATGATCTATGAAAGGTTCGCATTAGAGGATGCGAAGCGCGCGCACGAATTGATGGAATCCGGCGCGCATATGGGCAAGATCGTGCTCGACGTAGCACACGACTGAAAAGGAACCCGTTGATGGAATACTTCGGTATCGCAACCATTGTTCTCACCGCACTCATCGCTGCGTGGTGGTGGAAGCAACGTGGCAACAGCGCAGTAAACCCTGCGATCGCGACTGGCGCGCTATTGCCCGATTTCGACTGTGAGCTTGAGGACGGTAGCGTCATCCATTCCCAAAGTCTGCGTGGCAAGCGCGCTGTGATCTTGTTCGTTCGCGGCAGCTGGTGTCCATTTTGCAGCGAGCAAGTGCAGTCTCTGACAGATCACTACCGGCAGATCAGCGAATCCGGTGGCAAGCTTGTCATCATTACGCGACGCCCTCTCGAGACCACCAAACGCGTCGCCGAGCAGTTTGATGTGGCTTTCGACTTCTGGCTGGATAAATCGCTCGCCGCAGCGACCAAACTCGATCTGGTCGACCAACAAGACATACCGGAGCGCTTCCAGGAAGATTTCGGCCGACGCACGATCCTGCCGACGGTGCTGGTTGTCGACGAGCAAGGCGTGATTCGATATAGCTACCGCTCACCAAAACCGTCAGATCGACCTGACCCTGTGAGCTTTATGTCAGTGTTCAACGCGCTCGGCTAATTCCGCGTTGCGCCCAATCAGTGCACGCGCCTGACGATCTGCAATATCGTTTGTCGGCGTTTGCTCGCGATCGGATTGCTCAAAAATTCGCGTCAGCCGATCACCAATCTTGGCGACCCGCTGGTTCACATCATCATCGCTGACGTTACCAGCGTGTTCACATGCGACGTTGATGATGCCACCAGCGTTAATCACGTAGTCCGGTGCATACAGGATGCCCGCGTCGAACAGTGCTTTGCCATCGGCGTTGCTAGCAAGTTGGTTGTTCGCAGCGCCCGCAACAATAGTGGATTGCAAAGCCGCGATGCTGTTTGCGTCCAACACTGAGCCGAGCGCGCATGGCGCAACCACATCGGCTTTGGTCTTAAGAATGTCATCAAGTTCCGCAGCATCCGCGCCGAGCTCATCGCACACGAGCGCAACCCTCGCCTTGTTGATGTCAGCAACGGTTAAACGCGCGCCAGCGTTCGCAAGCAAACGACACAGGTGTGTGCCTACGTTGCCCACACCCTGGACGGCGATGTGCAGCCCGTTCAAATCATCGCGACCAAGTTTGTATTGCACGCTTGCGCGAATTCCGGCGAACACCCCATCGGCCGTTTTAGGCGATGGGTCACCGCCGGCAACGCCCGCTTTTGGCGGCAGCCCTGTCACGAAGTTGGTGTGTTTCGCGACGGTCAGCATCGCACCAACGCTCATACCGACGTCTTCCGCAGTGATGTAATCGCCGCCGAGTGTTTCAACGAATCTGCCGAACGCCTCTAGCATGTCGTCGGTCAGTCGCAGGTTTTCCGGTGCAAGAATCACAGCCTTGCCACCACCGAGCGCAAGATCTGCCATCGCATTCTTGTAGCTCATACCTTGCGACAGCCGAAGCGCATCGGTCATTGCGGCATTGCCATCAGGATAGCGCCAGAAACGACAACCACCAGCAGCAGGGCCGCGCGCCGTTGAGTGAATCGCAATGATCGCGCGCAACCCGCTCGCGGGATCTGTGCAATGCACAACGCGCTCATGCTGCTCGTAAGCAGCATTATCAAAAACGCTCATAGTGTCCCCGTTCCGGCGGCTTATGCGTCGCCGAGCTCGTCAATAAATTTCTCGGCATCAAGGGCTGCCATACAGCCAAATCCTGCCGAAGTAATTGCCTGCCGATAAATCTGATCCGCGACGTCCCCTGCCGCAAACACGCCCGGAACACTGGTCGCCGTAGCGCCACCATTCAGGCCACTCTGGATCGTAATGTAGCCGTTCTTCATCTCAAGCTGATTCTCAAAAATCGCCGTGTTGGGCTTGTGGCCGATAGCGATAAACACGCCATGTAGCTCATGCTCAACCGACTCTCCGGAACCTGCGTGCTTGATACGCATGCCCGTCACACCCATGTCGTCGCCCAGGACCTCATCGAGCACATGATCCCAGCAAATGGTGACGTTGCCGTTCTTCTCTTTGTCGAACAACCTGTCTTGCAGAATTTTCTCCGCTCGCAGCGAATCGCGGCGGTGCACGAGGACCACTTCACTGCATATGTTGGACAGATACAACGCCTCTTCGACAGCTGTGTTACCTCCGCCGATGACAGCGACTTTTCTGTTCTTGTAGAAAAAACCATCGCAGGTCGCGCAGGCACTGACACCTCGCCCCATGAACGCTTCTTCAGATGGCAAGCCCAGGTACTGAGCCGATGCGCCAGTCGCAATAATTAATGAGTCGGCGGTGTACTGCTCATCCGCGCCGCTCAACACGAATGGGCGCGACGATAAGTCAACGCTGTCGATATGGTCGAACACCATCTTCGTATCAAAACGCTCCGCATGGGCTTTCATACGCTCCATGAGCGCCGGGCCTTGCAAGCCTTCCACATCGCCCGGCCAGTTATCGACGTCTGTCGTTGTCGTCAGCTGCCCACCGACCTCCGCACCCGTGATCAGCAACGGCGCGAGGTTGGCACGCGCGGCGTAAACCGCAGCCGAATAGCCTGCCGGACCTGAGCCGAGAATGACCGTCTTGGCATGTTTACGTTCGCTCACAAATATATCCTAGGATTGCAATGCACGTAGCACGTCGTCGAGTGTTGCCTTGGCATCACCAAACAGCATGCGCGTATTGTCTTTGAAGAACAGCGGGTTTTGTACGCCCGCATACCCTGTCGCCATACTGCGCTTGAGAACAATAGTGGTGTCACCTTTCCAGACTTCAAGCACTGGCATCCCGGCGATCGGGCTATCTGGCTCGTCCTGGGCGGACGGATTCACGATATCGTTAGCACCGATCACAATGCTGACATCCACGTTGGGAAAGTCGTCGTTGACTTCATCCATCTCATAGACAATGTCGTACGGCACGCGCGCTTCTGCCAACAACACGTTCATGTGGCCAGGCATACGACCTGCCACCGGGTGAATCGCGAAACTGACGTCGATTTTCTTGTCGCGCAGCGTGCGCGTGATTTCGTTGACGGTATGTTGTGCTTGTGCGACCGCCATGCCATAGCCCGGCACGATAACGACCTTCTTGGCGTCACCAAGCAGCTGCGCCACTTCCACAGCATCAACGGCAACCACTTCACCTTGTTCACCATCTGCCGCGGCGCTGCTACCGCCACCGGACGTCGTACCGAAGCCACCGGCAATCACCGATATAAAGCTGCGGTTCATCGCACGACACATGATGTAACTCAAAATCGCACCGCTGCTGCCCACCAGCGCGCCGGTGACAATCAGCAGATCGTTACTCAGCATAAAACCCGTTGCCGATGCTGCCCAACCCGAATAGCTGTTGAGCATCGACACCACGACTGGCATATCTGCGCCACCAATAGCGACCACCATGTGCACGCCGAAGGCAAGCGCAATCAGCGTCATCAAAAACAGCGGAAACAAGCCGCCGCCGTCGGCTGCCTGGCCGACGAAAACGCTGCCCAGCCAGAATGTCACGACGCCCAGCCCGAGATTGAGGAAGTGGCGCCCGGGCAGTAACAGCGGGTTACCACCGATCCGGCCGCTGAGCTTGCCAAACGCAATCACCGAACCGGAGAACGTCAGCGCACCGATCAGAATACCGATGTAAATCTCAACATTATGAATCGTCAACTCGATGCCGAAATAGCCACCGCTATGATCGAGGAAGGTCGCATAACCAACGAGCACGGCGGCCATACCCACAAGACTGTGCAGTATTGCGACGAGCTCCGGCATCTGCGTCATTTGCACCGTGCGCGCGAGTCGGAAACCAATCATCGCGCCGGCACCCAATGCGATGAACAGCAATATGTAATGATCAGTCACAATGCCAATGATGGTCGCCACCAAGGCGATCGCCATCCCCACCATGCCGTACAAATTACCGCGTCGCGCGGTTTCCTGATTGCTTAGCCCGCCGAGCGCGAGAATAAACAAGATGGTCGAAATGACGTAAGCCGCCTGAACCAGTCCACTACTCATTACTACTGCTCCCGCGCAACTATTTCTGGAACATCTGCAGCATGCGCTGCGTGACGGCAAAGCCGCCGAAGATGTTGATACTGGTAATCAGGAGCGCCAGGAACGACAGCAGGATGACCCACCATGATCCGGAGCTGATCTGCACTAGTGCACCAATGACGATGATGCTGCTGATTGCGTTCGTCACGCTCATCAACGGTGTGTGTAACGCGGGCGACACATTCCAGATCACCATATAACCGACAAAGCACGCCAGCACGAATACGGTGAAATGTGCCATGAACGAGGGCGGCGCGACGTTGCCTAGCGCCAGCATCGCGAGCCCACCAACACCCATCGCAATCGCGGTTGCCATGAACCCAGTCTTCTTCGGCTCCGGGGTTTCGAGGACTGCCGCTGCAGGTTGGGCCGCGGCTTTTGGCGCTGCCGAGAGTTTCGGCGCAGGTGGCGGCCAGGTCACCTCGCCGTTGTGTACAACGGTAGCGCCGCGAATCACTTCGTCTTCCATATCGATGACGGCCACGCCATCTTTCTCAGGCGTCATGTCTGTCAGCAGGTGACGCAAGTTAGTGCCGTACAACTGACTCGACTGGGCGGCAAGACGACTGGGCAAATCCGTGTAGCCGATAATCGTAACACCGTTGCGACGCACCACTTCATGTGGCTCTGTCAGCTCGCAGTTACCGCCCTGCTCTGCCGCCAGATCAACAATGACGCTACCCTCGCACATGTCGCTGACCATCTCTTCGGTGATGAGCTTCGGCGCTGGTTTGCCCGGTATCAAAGCGGTCGTGACGATAATGTCGACTTCTTTTGCTTGCTCACCAAACAATGCCATTTCAGCATCAATGAACGCCTTGCTCATCGTTTTGGCGTAGCCACCCTCGCCTGCACCGTCTTCATCGTCTTCGAAGTCGAGCATTAGGAACTCGGCGTCCATGCTCTCGACTTGCTCTTTAACCTCGGGCCGCGTGTCAAATGCACGCACAATCGCGCCCATACTTTTTGCAGTGCCGATCGCGGACAATCCCGCGACACCGGCGCCAATGACGAGTACTTTGGCAGGTGGAATCTTGCCGGCGGCAGTGATCTGGCCGGTGAAGAATCGGCCGAAGTGTTGCGCAGCTTCGATCACGGCGCGATAGCCGCCGATGTTGGCCATCGAGCTGAGCGCATCCATTTTCTGGGCACGCGAGATCCGCGGCACACTGTCCATCGCCAGAGCCTGAACGCCTTTAGCCGCCAGCGTTTCCACCAATTCACTGTTCTGTCCGGGCCACAGGAAACTGATCAATACCTGCCCTTCGCGCAACAAATCGGTTTCGTCGATACCAAGCTCGGCGTGGTGCTCTGGCTGCCGGACTTTAAGAATGATGTCCGAGCGCTCGTACAAATCTTTAACTGATTCAACAACTTCCACGCCGGCCTCATGATAGGCCTCATCGGGAAACGACGCTTTTGCGCCAGCACCGGATTCCAACATCAGCGAATAGCCAAGTTTGGCCATGGTTCGCGCAACATCAGGCGTCATTGCAACACGTTGCTCGCCTTCGTGAATCTCGCGTGGAACACCAATCATCATAAGCCCTACTCCTCACAGATGGCGCTATCGACAACGCCAGATCGCCACACGCATCACGTGTGACTCGCAGTTAACCGGTCAAGAATATCAAATCATTCGCTGTGGCGCGCAACCTAAAACCGGCCTTGCGAATCATTTGTTATAATCAGGCAACAGCGCAGGTCTGTTAGCAATGACCTCAACAAATCGACGCACGTGCGGCCTGACGAATCGCCGCTCGCGCGATGAACGACGTAACCCTTGATTCATCTATGAAGGAACTGACATGAACCTGATCCAACGCGCAGGTAGCGCAATCGTGCTCGCTTCGGCTTTCGCCAACACAGCTTTTGCAGGCTTGGCTGACGTCCCCGCAGGCAACTATGAGTTAGAAAAAACCCACGCCTACATCACGTTCACCTACTCTCACCTGGGCTTCTCGAATCCGGTAGTCGGCTTCAATGACTTTGATGTTGCTTTGTCACTTGATAATGAAGATGTTTCCAGCAGCACGCTGAACGTCTCGATTGACCCAGCCAGCATTGATAGCAAGGTCGAGAAGTTTGACGCCCATTTGAAAGGCGACGATATGTTTGACGTCGCCAAGTTTCCGTCGATCACATTTAACGCAACGTCTATCGAAATGACCGGCGACAACACAATGGATGTGACTGGCAACCTCACAATGAAAGATGTCACGAAGCAAGTTACGCTGAAAGCGGTGCTCAACAAAGCGGGCACACACCCATTTAGTAAAAAACCTACGCTGGGGATTTCGGCAAGCACAAAGCTCATGCGCAAAGACTGGAATCTGGGTTACGCGGTGCCGGCAGTCGGCAACGAAGTCACCCTGAACATCCAGGTCGAATTGAACTACGCGGACGGCGAATAAGGCCGGCGGCTCGATGTCCGCAAGCGTAGACGCGCCGG
>JBCBZK010000195.1:0-4560 GCA_039815365.1 Pseudomonadota bacterium
GGCAAATCACAATGTCGTCGATGCCAGGTCTGCAAAAGATCCGAATAAGCAGGTCAATGGCTTCGCTAGTGCCGCGCGTGACCAGTAGGTGGTCCGCGGGTACATGATATTGCTCGGCAAGCATCTGGGTCAGTGCTTGTGGTCTTGCCGGTGGGTAGCGATTCAGCGGGCGCTGCGAATCATCGTGGCCGCTTTGCCATGGCGCCTCATTAGCGTTCAAGCGCATCAGGCCCGGCGCGTATTGCGCGGGGATGTATGCTTTTAGAGCGGCGATCTCGGGTCGCGCCAGTTCTGTAGGTGTCGCCATCGCGTCAGTATCCTTCTTGCTGCAGTCGCAACTGCACCGCCAACGCGTGAGCATCAAGGCCTTCGAGCCTTGCGAGTGTTTCAGCGACCGGTCCGATGTGCTTCAACCCTTCGCGGTTGACTTCCTGTACGGTCATTTGCAACTGGAATTGCTCGATGCCAAGGCCGCTGTAATTACGAGCATAGCCGTACGTCGGTAGGACGTGATTGGTGCCGCTGCAATAGTCGCCCAAAGATTCGGGTGTCAGGCGCCCCAGGAATACTGAGCCTGCGTTACGAATCGAATCGAGTAACTGACGCGGATCGGCGACGTTAACGATAAGGTGCTCGGGTGCATAGTGATTGCTGACCGAGACGGCTTGCTCCAGTGAGTCGACCTCTATCAATGCACTGTTCGCAAGCGCCTGTTCCATGATGTTCTTTCGGCCTAATTGCTCAAGCTGTTGTGCAATGGCTCGTTCTACGTCGTCAATCAACGTCGCGCTCGTTGTCAGTAAGACCACCTGTGAGTCCGCACCGTGCTCGGCCTGCGAGAGCAAATCAGCCGCAACATGTTCGGCGATAGCGGCGTCGTCCGCGATAACGAGCACTTCAGATGGGCCAGCAGGCATGTCTTGCGCAGCGCCGGCAGGATCTGCTGCGACTTGCGATTTGGCTGACGTGACATAGGCGTTACCTGGTCCGAAGACCTTGCTCACTTTCGGCACGCTCTCGGTGCCGTATGCCATAGCCGCAATCGCCTGTGCGCCACCGAGCTTGAATACCTGGTCGACACCGGCGCTTCGCGCCGCGAACAGAATAGACGCCGCAATCTGGCCGTTTTCATCCGGTGGTGAGCACAGCACGCGCGTATCGCAACCGGCGAGCGTTGCTGGCACGCAAAGCATCATGGCGGCCGACGGCAGAGATGCTGTGCCGGCCGGCACATAAAGGCCGACGGATTCGATTGGTCTGACGATGCGCTCGCAGATCACGCCGGGTCGTGTTTCCACTCTGATCGGCGCCGATCGTTGTGCTGCATGAAATCTGCGTATGTTCTCGATAGCGCTGACCATGGCCTGCTTGTCGTCGCTACTCAATGCCGCCTCGGCGGCAGCGAACTCATCTTCGGTCACGGCAAGGGTCGTGAGAGATGCGCCGTCAAATTGCGCCGTCAATGCCAGCAATGCCGCATCGCCGTCACGTCGCACCTTCTCGATGACGTCAGCAACCGTTGCATCGATCACCGTACTCGCGTTCACCGCGGGACGTGCGAGCAAGCGCGATTGCGACGTTGCGTCTAACGCAGACCATTGGAAGCGCGGAAGCGTCATGCCAGCATTTTCTCGACGGGCAATACCAACATGGAACTGGCGCCTGCTTCTTTCAGGCTCTCCAGCGTTTCCCAGAAGACGTTTTCGCGACACACGGCGTGCACAGCGACGCGATCGTCCGTGCCTTCCAACGGCAAAACAGTGGGCGCTTCGCTGCCTGGCAGTATCTTGCGGATCGCCGGCACGGCAGAGCGCGGTGCATGCAGCATGATGTATTTGCTCTCGCTGACCTGCATAACGCCTTGCATGCGCATCATCAACCGATCAATCCACTGCTGCTTGGTCGCGCTGATCGTTGCTTTGGTTTGGATCAGGCACACTTCGCTGTCCAGAATAGTGTGTAACTCAACGAGCTGATTAGCGGCAAGCGTGGAGCCGGTCGATACGAGATCGCAAATGAACTCGGCCTTGCCCAGTCGTGGTGCGATCTCTACCGCACCTGAGAAAAATACAACATCCGCATCGACGTTGTGACGTGCCAGAAAATCACGAGTCAGGGCAGGGTAGCTCGTCGCGATACGCTTGCCAGCTAACATCTCGGGGCCTTTCCAGACGACGCCTGCGCTTGATGCGAGCGACAGACGGCATTGGCCAAAACCCATACGTCGCAACTCCTGGATCGGGGAAGTGTCTCCCAGGCTGCCGTTCAGACGTTTCTCTTCAACCACATTCAACCCCGCGATACCCAAATCGCAGACGTCTTCGGCGACTAGTCCGGGAATGTCATCGTCGCGCACCCGCAGCAAATCAATCGGCATGTTCTCGCCATAGCAAAACAGCTGATCTTTACTCTTACGTATCTCAAGCCCGCATCGCGCTAGCAGTTGCATCGTCTTTTCGGTGAGTCGGCCGGATTTTTGGACGGCGATCTGAAGCCTGTCCTGTTGATCTGTCATTGGTGTTCTCCGGGCGCAATGCCCAATGCTTGTAGCGCGACGGAGTAGCCGCCAGCACCATCACTTAAGTAGCGTGCGACTCTGCCTATCGTGGTCACGCTTACCCCGGTTTTGTCATTGATCGCTCGATAGGAGAGACCCTGATTGAGCAATTGGACAACTTGCCAACGATCGGCGAGCGCTTGCAATTCTGCAGGCGTACACAGGTCTTTGAAGAGCGCATGCACATCCGAGCATTCACCGAGCGCGGCAAACGCTTGGCTGAGGCTGGTTTCGACCGCCTTTTGCTGTCGCTGACTAAGTTGTCTATTGGGTTTCATAAATCGATGTATCAATGTATTAGCGTGTTAGTACAGTAGTGCATGCTACCGGTGATCGCTTTCGTATGCAACAAGATAAAACACTTGACAATGATTCAATGAAAATGAACTATCGCGCTAACTCATCGAGACCGGCGGAGGGACAGGCCCTTTGATGCCGGGGCAACCTGCAGCGCTAACCCCGTCGCAAGGTGCCAACTCCTACAGGCGGTGCTTGCACCAACGGCAGATGAGCGGTTTTCGTAGCCCGATGTTGATGTCGGGATGGGCAGACCGGTTACTTGTCGCGTTATGTTCCTGTGAGTATTGATGAGCGAAATGTGCGTATGTTCGCAACGGCTCTACTAACAGGAAAACGTCATGGCTCTTGATCCCTCCAAACTTCACTTCGACACCTTGCAGGTTCATGCAGGCCAATCGCCTGCGCCTGGCACTAACGCGCGCGCTGTGCCGATCTATCAAAGCACGTCGTATACGTTCGATGACGCCGATCACGGGGCGCGCCTTTTTGCGTTGCAGGAGTTTGGCAATATATACACGCGGATTATGAATCCGACGACCGATGTATTCGAGCAGCGTGTGGCAGCATTGGAGGGCGGCGTTGCCGCATTGGCGACCGCCAGCGGTCAGTCAGCACAGTTCATCGCTCTGACGAACATTGCACAGTCGGGCGACAATATTGTGGCGCGAAGCTCGCTGTATGGTGGTACCTACAACCAGTTCAAAGTATCGATGCCGCGCTTGGGCATCGACACCCGATTCGTGCAGGGTGATGCGTTGGAAGACTACGCCGCTGCGATCGATGCGAACACTAAAGCGATTTATGTAGAAGCGATCGGCAACCCAGGTTTTGATATACCTGATTTCCGCGCGCTGTCGGATCTTGCGCACGAGAACGGCATTCCATTGATCGTTGACAACACGTTAGGCTGCGCTGGCTATGTGTGCCGTCCGCTGGATCATGGCGCTGATATCGTTGTTGAATCAGCCACCAAATGGATTGGCGGACATGGCACATCGGTCGGTGGTGTGATTGTTGACGGTGGCACTTTTGATTGGGCCAGCGGCAAATTCCCGATGTTTACCGATCCTTCGCCCGGTTATCACGGCTTGGTGTTCGCTGATGTGTTCGGCGTCGGCAGCGATTTTGGCAATATCGCTTTTATCATTCGAGCGCGCGTAGAAGGCTTACGCGACTTCGGTCCGTCGCAGAGCCCGTTCAATTCGTTCCTGCTGTTGCAAGGATTGGAGACACTGTCGCTGAGAGTGCAAAAGCACATCGACAACGCGTTGGCGTTGGCACAATGGTTGGAGGCACACGATGACGTTGCCTACGTGAATTACGCAGGTCTTGCGTCACATGAATACCATGAGCGTGCAAAACACTATTTGACGAACGGCTTCGGTGCCGTACTGACATTCGGCATTAAGGGCGGTGCTGACGCGGGGCGTCGGTTTATCAGTGGTGTCGAGATTGCCAGTCACCTCGCGAACGTAGGTGATGCCAAGACGCTCGTGATTCATCCTGCAAGTACGACGCACCAGCAACTTTCCGAGGACGAGCGGCGCGCCAGTGGTGTGCTTGAAGATATGATTCGCGTATCTGTTGGCATCGAACACCTTGATGACATCAAAGCCGATTTCCAACAAGCCTTTGAAAAAGCACTGCGTTCAGATTGATGTCGACACGCGCAGCAATTGACGCTGCCGGCGGCGTGTCGGCAA
>JBCBZK010000177.1:0-5869 GCA_039815365.1 Pseudomonadota bacterium
GTGTCTTGCCCAACGAGCGTCGCTGCAGTTATCGGCGCAAGACTGTCCGTAAATAGCGGGCCCAGATACCCTGGCGTGCCATTGTCGAAGTCCTCGCCCTCCGAATGGAAGAAACCGATCATGCCGTACGGACCGGTGTCTGATGCGAATTCGACGCGCAGCTCGTGCGAATCATAGTCGATATCACCAACGGGCAAGACCGTGAATGCGCTAATGATCGACCCAAAGAAATCTGTCCCATTAATCGGGTCACGGTCGGAGTTACCAGCCGAGAAAACGTCACTTTGGATGTTGGCAAACTGGTAGGAAACACTAACGTTCTCCGAGAACTCATAACCGACGGCTGCACGGAATAGATCGGTCTCTGACTCTAGTCCATAGCCACGTGGGTCGATCAGGAAGCCGATCGGGTTCCCGGTGCCCGCCTCGATCGGCGTATCGGGAATCTCGCCGCATATGCCACGGACAGGACCACCGAATAGTGTGCCACCGCAATTGAAGTCTCCTAGCTCTAGCCGTGACTGTGCGCGACTCTCGGTTGACTGTTCAAATCTGTTATAGGCTAGCTCGATGTTCCATTGGTCTGTTGGACTCGCGACAAACGAAATACTGTAGGCATTGTTGTCCCACCCGCCGATCGAGTCATCAGTGCCTGGACTCACACCCGCGCTAGCCGCTGGGTGATCGTTGTCCCAGTCGCCATCGAATTCACTGAGCGATGCGCTCACTTTTACTGCAGCTTTTCCCGGAACGATCGGAAAGCTGATATCTCCCGACAGGTCTTGTCGGCCATCGGAGCCAAACACCGCGCCGACGTTCGCGGAGAATACATCGAGATCCGCCTTGCTCGTCACATAGTTGATTGCGCCCATGAATGCGTTGACGCCGTAAAGCGCACTTTGCGGACCCTTAACGACTTCGACTCGCTCCAGGTTGATGGTGCCGATATCCAATGCGTATTGACGTGGGATATAAACGCCGTCAATAAACGTCGAAACGTTTTGCTCGAGCTGATCGACCGAGAACTGACTGGCGCCTCGGATAACCGGCGTTCCAAAGCCGCCGTTCGAGAAATCTTCGTAGGTCAGACCTGGTGTGTACAACGCAACATCATCAAGTTCTTCGATACTGCGCGTTGCAATGTCCTCTGAAGAGAACGCATTGATCGAAAGCGACACATCTTGCAATGACTCTTCGGTCTTACGAGCGGTAACGGTAATTTCGTCGAGAAATGCTTCCTCCTGTGCGTTCGCAGGAATCGTGACCAGCAGGCTCGCAACCAAACTGAAGACGAAGGGTGTTAGCACCATTTTTGAATCAATTCTCATTTTGTCTCCCCAGAAACTGTCTTGAATCGAACGTGACGACCGGCCTCTGTGCACCAGACGTAAACTCTCAACGCAACCGTGTTAACCGGCTGTTATCGTCATGTAAAGACTATAGATCAGGCATTCGGTGCGATTGATTCAATTTAGCGAATACCGTTATCCACTCTAGGCATGGCTAGTTAGGTGCAGACTATGGGTAGCAGAAGTGCATGATAAAAATAGAAAAACCCGGTAGGAACCGGGTCATCAAGTACAGAACATCGGTGCTAATGCCCGCCGTTCAGACGTCCGGAACCGTCATGTCGTTCTCATAACGCTTCCAATCCTCAGTAACAAAATGCTCATCGATCAAGGTACGTTTGATCAGACGACCACCCTTGAACCACTGCCACACTCGCGAGCGGTACTTTCGGCAATCGCTCACCTGAATCATCTCGTAAAGATACAGGTCTGGCTCGTTGTGTCGCGTCCAATTCAGCATGGTTGTGCGGTTATAGGTATCCAGATCAACCTCTGCCGCCCAACCGTCAATGTGGGTATAGAACACCAGTCGCTTACCTTCTATGTGGGTCGGAAAGTCCTTGACCTCCGTCTCACCGTTCTCCCAAAAGTAGTAGTTTGTTTGATGATAGTTTTCCTCATCCGGAAACCTGCAAAGCAATCGCGAGCGATGCTCATCAATCTTGTTGCCGTCGATATCAAAGTAACGATACCAACCTTCCCAAACTCCTTCGTTGCTCGAGATGATGGGCATTCTTTCCTTTAGTGACATCACATTGTCCTCCTGATTTGTCCTATGTGGTTTACGGCCGTTCGGCGACGCTGCACGATGCAGCGCTGCCGGCCATGGTGTCTGATTCGGGCCGACTATTCGCTGCCCGCATGAAAACCTGCATCCAGTTTCCCGCTATTGTAGATTATGATTTCTGCGAACACGCCGTCCGCGTTCAACTTAAAGATGTTGCAATTTTTCATGACGCTTTTGGCGCCATCATGACCGACCAGACTGACTGAAAAGTAGGTACAAATTGACTGCGTGACTGGGTCTGGCACATGCGTGTAGTCGTGAAAATCAATAACGTCGAACGTACTGAGGAATTCCTCAAAATGCGTCCCGAGTGCTTGTTTGCCACGATACGTAAAAGTCGCGGCAGGGAACCACATCAAACAGTCTTCCGAGAAGGTGTCCATCACCGCCTGCCATTCGTGCCGATTGCAAGCTTCGAAGTAGGTAACGGACAAATCGATTAATTGTTGTCGTGATAGTTTCATGTTTGTGTCTGTATCCTGAATCGGCCGATCGCTGGCAAGACAGCGCGTTAGCTCACTAGGTCAAGCAAAGAGCTGACGTCATTGAGCTTGGCGAGTTGGTTCGATGCATCAATAAACTGCTCTGCATGATCGGCAACCAAGCCAAGCTCAAAGCAGCGGCGGACTTTGTCTTCGCGCTGGCGCTTTGACAGCGCATTGTCGGGAGCTCCTAGCGGCGTGTCGCAATACGCGCCCATAGACCGACCGTTCTTAAGGCGAATTTGCATGCGTTGCGGGCCCAACGCGTTTCGGTCTTCATTGCCATCATCATGAATGTGAACCAGTTGCCCAATGCGCGTGATCTCGGAGTCTGAAAAGGTCGCTTTGTCGAAACGCCGCGGATCAATATCGTCGTCAAGAAACATCAATGGCAATATGAACTTGAGACAAAGCCGCGCGTAGGATGGCGTCATGTCTGGTGTTGCGGGACGTCCGACAAGCAGCATGATCAGCGGTGGAACATGAATATCAATGCTCGCGATGTCACTGGCGACGATTGGTTCATTTGCACGCAATTCGCGAATCATCGTCAATGCAGCTTGTGTAGCGCGGCCCGCTGGATACGGTTTATGCGCCATCTGCAGGACCTTAAACGGTCGACCGAGCTCGGCCAACAGCCGATCTATCTGCTCGCCCGATTCAAATAACTTGAAATAACCAAACTGACCGTCAATGAAGTCAATCGGTCCGGTCATGCCAGCCTCAACCATGTCGACACTCAAGTGCGCCATCCGCGATGCATTGCCGATCTGCATCGGCAATGCCATAGAGCCTTCCCAATGCGCTTGCATGGTGCCGGCCGTTTGCGCGTGCGCTAGCCCTAACGTATGAATCAACTGTTGTTTGTCAAAGCCGCGCAGTTTCGCCATGCCGGCTGCCGCGCCCATGCCACCGGCCGCAGACGGCCTAAAAAATCGCGGGCTTGCCGACGTATCGCCGCCGAAAAAGACCGCAACCTCAATCGCGACCACGACGGCAACGATCAACGCTTCACCACTAATGCGTTGGCGCTCGAACTCTGCCGCCATCGCTCCGACTGGCGCACACAGTGCGATGACGACAGACAGGTCATGCAGGCCATCCCACTCCAGTGCATGCAATTGTGTCCCATTCACGAACGCGGCCGAAGGACGGGGCAAGCGCACACCTGGGCGACCTAAAACGCGGTTCGACCCTTCACCCCACAGCTTCGCGGCGGCTAGTGCTTTGTCAGTCGCATCATACGTCACCCCGGCAATGCCAACTGCCAGCGTATCCATGATAAAAATTTGCGCCGCTTCAACTGCTTCGGATGACAAATCAGCAAACGTGACGTTTGCCGCGAACTCGGCTAGTGCGTCGACCAGATCGAATTGCTGGATACGGTTGTCGAGCGCCTCATTCATTCATCGAGTCCGTCTGCGCAAGGCGGGCCGCCATATCATCGATATCCAGGTCCTGTCGGCCGGCCATCGCGTCAACTTGTTGTTGCAGCGGGCGCAGAACGCGGGCGCAGTATTCCACTTGCGCGAGCTGCCGCGCCTGCCCACTCTCGGCATCTGGAACGTAAGTGTCTACATCGTCATCAGATAACACGCCCTTGCCGATCAGTAATCGTTCCAGTGTGTCGATGCGCTCACGAGCGCTCGCCAGTTCAGCCATCAATGCCATGCAAATCGAATAATTTTGTTCCGCCATCGCATCGCGGAAGTATTGTGGACGTTTACCCTGCGGTCTGGCGTTCGCCAGTTGTGATATTTGTGCAGGTGTCAATCCGTCGCGGGTGTCATTGCTACTCATGATTTGCTCCTGGGTCGGACCGCCATGCCCCGTAGGCATGCCATACCGGTTCCCGACCAAAATCCTGCCCAGCCTGACTATCGTCTGTTGCGACGTCAACGTGAGCGCGAGTCAACGCGGCATGAAACAGATTCGCCGTATCAAACCCTGTCGCTGCAAGAGCGGCATCCAGATCAATCGCATGCAGCGCAGTCCAGAACGGCTCGCTATTGTTGTACGCATCCCAATCACGCATGAATTGCTCGAACAAGGGCATACGCTCGTCATACTGAGGTTGTTCCAAATGCAGGGTTAACCCGCCTGGCTTGAGCACTCTGTGGCACTCACCCAGAATTCGCGGCAGCGCTTTGGCAGACAACTCGTGCAAGAAGACACTGCTCTGCACCCAGTCGAATGATTCATCGGCGAAAGCAGACAGATCCTCACCCGACATTTGCATGAAGCGAATATTGTCTACGCCCAGGCTTTTGGCACGCGCGTGGGCATAGCGCAACATCGGCGCACTCACATCAATGGCGGTCACCTCGGCATCCGGAAACGCCTGAGCAATAGGTACGATATTGTGACCTGCAGCAACACCGATATCGAGAATGCGCTTGGGCTGAAGATCACTGCGACGATTGCGAATGGCCTGCTTGACCCAGTGTGCAATCGCTTTGCCCGCCTCGTCGTTCAACGGGCCAACGGTGCCGCCAGTGGTGACATAGAAGCCGACGTCATAATTTGCGGCAGGACTCACGTCACCGTCGGTCAGCTCGCGGTAGTAACTCCCCGGCATGCAATGATGATCGACTTCGGCAACATAGGAAGGGATCGCGACCGACGGATCGAGCACCAGATTGTCATCATCCTCATTCCACTGGCGCGCTCGCGCTGCCAGTGTATCCAGCTGCCTGAGCACAACTGCCGCGCCGGTCTGCTGGCGAATCTCCATCAGGTTGCGCCGCGTGGCGCCCCATATCGAGTGAAAGGCATTCGCGTTCATCGCTCGGCGCACTTCGTGACGAGTGGCGGGCGCACGACCATGGCGCTCTTCGAAGGTCGGCAACACTTGTTGTTCGTAGGCCAACTGATTGCCGGGCGACAAGCACGACGCAATCACTCTGTTGCAAGCTGACACGAAGTTGAGACGCGCACGTTCGTCATGTTTCAGCTCTGGATACACGCCATGCTGCTGTGCCTCGGTGACAGGCGGCGGAATATCGAAGTCCTGAATGGCTCGGTTGTTCTTCACGATTCATACATTCCTGTTAATGATCTTTACGTATCTCAATCAGCTCGACGAGCTCTGATTGGGCACCACGCATGACTTGCGTTTTACGCCCTTTATACGGTGCATCGTTGCAGTAGACCGGCAAGCCTACTGTCACGTCATCCAACGGCAGCGCATCGATATCGTCTACCCGCACCGACACTATCGCATTGCCAGCCGGTAGCGCGCCTGTTGCACA
>JBCBZK010000199.1:0-3742 GCA_039815365.1 Pseudomonadota bacterium
CTGAAACGTCGCGCACATGCACCATGCGCCGTCTTTCGGTGACTAGATTCTGTATGCAGCTGCTTTCATTACGCCTGCAACCAAACGCATGGCACCACGCACCGGAGCTGGCAACTGCGCAGCACCTTTGTCTCGTGCATCCGCGCCATGCGAGGCTTCTTCGGCTCGCATGGTTCCCAACACCTTGCGACTGCGCTCATCTTTCAATGGCAGCTTATTCAAATGATCACTGATGTGTTCGACCACTTGGCGTTCAGTTTCATCAATAAAGCCAAGTCCCCAACGATCGCCAGCCAGGCCGCTCAGTGCGCCCATTGCGTAAGCCCCGCCGTACCACAGCGGGCCGAGCTTGCTGGTAGATGCGTCCAGTTGTTCCAGGCGCTCGTGACACCACGCCAGATGATCAAACTCTTCGTCGGCCGCGTGTTGCAGGTGGCCGTGGAGCTCGGCGTTACGCGCGACCAGGGCATGGCCCTGATACAGACCCTGCGCGGCGACTTCGCCCGCATGATTGATCCGCATCAAACCGATGGAGTGACGTTTGTCCTGCTCTGTCATCGGCTTTTCTGCCGTGTCGCACGATGGCGATGGTCTTGTTGCTTGCGGCGCGGCGCGGTTCAACGTGCGCAGTGCGTTGTCGGCGCCTGCGATTAGACGCTCGAGCGGGCTGGTTGGCGGCCGACGTACAGAATCAGTGTTTAGTTTGTGTTCACTCATGTTTGCAATTATATCAGCTGCGCAGGCTTTCGCGGCATAGCCAGCGCGGTATCATCCGTGCATAATGCGCGCCGATTAACATTTGATCCTTACAGGGAAGCACAATGCGTAAATACATCATTACATTGCTGATCGCCTCAGTAGCGTCCAGCACGGCCTTTGCTGAAGGTTTTTCTGGCAAAGTGTCTTTCGGTTTTCTTGGCACGAGCGGCAACAGCGAATCGACCAGCATCAATGCTGCATCAGGTTTGCAATGGGAGAAAGATCGTTGGACGCACAACTTGGATCTTGCTGCGCTCGGATCGCAAGACGCTGTTGACACGATTGCCGAGGCTTACACCATCGCATGGAAAAGCCAATGGGCAATCGACGATGCCAGCTATATCTTCGGCACCATTCGCGGTGAGAAAGACAAATTCGGCGGCTACGATCAGCAAATCACCGAAGCGTTAGGCTATGGGCGTAACCTGATCGACAACGAGTCTGCGTTGTGGACAGCGGAGGCTGGGGTTGGTGCACGTCAATCAGATTTGCGCGATGGTACGACCGAGAGCGAGACCATCTTTCGCGGGGCGACCGACTACACGCGTTACTTCTCTGAAACCAGCGAGTTCCATGCCGGGTTTTCAGTAGAGTCCGGTAGCGAGAACACGACGCTGCAGTCGATTCTGGCCGTCAAAGCGAAGATTGTTGGTGACATGGCGCTGGTCGCGTCCTATCGCATTCGTCACAACACGGATGTGCCCGCTGGTAGTGAAGAAACAGACACCTTCACTGCGATTTCTCTGGAATATGCGTTCTAGTCAGAAGCTCAGGTAAATCAAGGTTTGAAGCCTTGCATTCAGGCGGCCGGGAGCCTATCATTCCCGGCTCGCTAAGGCTTGCGCTGCGCCCTGATTCGAGGGCAAATTGCTTAACTTGGTGTTTTTCAACGTCTTACGGCGATTGATTGTGCTGATTAAGGCACATAAACACCGATATTCCGGGTAATCAGAGCGCGTGGACTTACAGATATTTTTGTTTTTCAATTCCGTAATGCCCGGGGTTACCCGCAGGCATTAGATGAGACTGCAGATGAAGACTTTTTCAGCCAAACCGGCAGAAGTGAAACGTGATTGGTTCTTAGTCGACGCTACCGACAAAACGTTGGGCCGTCTGGCGACAGAAATTGCATCGCGGTTGCGTGGCAAGCACAAACCTGAGTACACCCCGCATGTCGATACGGGCGATTACATTGTTGTCATCAACGCTGAGAAAATCCGTGTCACAGGCAATAAGCTTTCAGACAAGATGTACTACCATCACACCGGTTACATCGGCAACCTGAAAAGCATGTCGCTTGAGAAGCTCCTGGCGCATGCGCCGGAGCGCGTGATTGGCTTCGCCGTGAAAGGCATGTTGCCGAAAAATTCACTGGGCCGTCAGATGTTCCGCAAGCTGCGTATTTTCGCAGGCGCTGAGCATGACCATCAGGCACAGCAACCCATTCCGCTGGATATTTCGGCTTAACGGTCGGCATAGATTTAGGGCATTTTAATGACAACGACTTCTCATTACGGCACCGGCCGGCGCAAGACTTCTACGGCACGAGTTTATTTGCGCCCCGGTTCTGGCGCGATCACAGTTAACAGCAAGCCGCTGGATGAATTCTTCGGTCGCGAAACCGCACGTATGATCGTGCGCCAACCTCTCGAACTCACAGAGCGCACGGATACGTTTGATGTAACGGTAAGCGTTGTTGGTGGTGGCACTACGGGTCAAGCGGGCGCCATTCGCCACGGTTTGACGCGTGCGTTGATGGAATACGACGAAAGTCTTCGTCCGTCGCTGCGCAAAGCGGGCTTTGTTACGCGTGACGCTCGCGAAGTGGAACGCAAGAAAGTGGGTCTGCGTAAAGCACGTCGTGCTACGCAGTTCTCCAAACGCTAATAGGGCAGGTTCTGGAGCGCCGACCTTGACGGGTCGCTAGCACATTACCGACGCACACAAAAAAATCCGCCTTGTGCGGATTTTTTTGGTTTAGGCGGCGTGATTCGACCAAAGTTTGGTCAGCGCCGTATCAATAATGGTCGCTACAGCTGCGTGATCGCAGCGTCCTTGCGGTTACCGACAATCAGTACGTCCGCACCGCGGTGCGCAAACAGTCCAACGGTTACAACACCCGGGATCTGATTCAGACGCGTTTCCATCTCTCGTGGGTTCACAATCGACAGGTTGTGAACATCGATAATCTCGTTGCCGTTATCCGTGACGAAACCCTCGCGCCAGAATGGCTGGCCGCGCATTTTAATGATCTGGCGACTCACGAAAGAGCGTGCCATTGGAATGACCTCTATCGGTAGTGGAAAACTACCGAGCATGCCGACCAGCTTGGTTTCATCGGCAATGCAAACAAACCGTCTGGCAGCGCCTGCCAGGATTTTCTCGCGAGTGAGCGCGCCGCCGCCGCCTTTCAGCAAGTCAAAGTGCTTGGTGACCTCGTCCGCGCCATCAATATAGATGTCCAGGCTGCCACTTCATTTAGCGTTTTGACGTCAAAGCCTTCGGCGGCCAGCAATTGGCTGGTGGCTTTCGAGCTGGAAACGACTGATTCGATCCTGTCGCTATATGCGCTGAGCATAGGGATCAGCTCGTTTACCGTCGAGCCTGTGCCCACACCTAAAGCTGCCACACCGTTTTCAATGTAGCTCAGAGCGGCTTTTGCGGCATTCTTCTTGTGTTCTTTCAAGTCCATATAGGGATCTCTTCCCACGCGATTCGCATAATGTACCAAGTGCCGGACGCGGAATCGTTAAACAGCGTCACGGTTTTTGCAGTGCACAACGCAACGTGCCCGCCAAGGGCGGGCACGCTGTTTGTCGTTACCGATGACCCAAGCGACATAGTCTTCGCTCCGAGTCATGTCACGCACCGTTACTTTTTCTTACGAACGGTGCGTTTCTTGGCAACGCGCTTCTTAGCTACCTTTTTCTTGGCAACTTTCTTCTTAGCTACCTTTTTCTTGGCAACTTTCTTCTTAGCTACC
>JBCBZK010000127.1:0-10303 GCA_039815365.1 Pseudomonadota bacterium
GTCATGACCATTGCATTTTCTGACTCGGAAAAAGCGCAACTCCTGAAAGATCTGTTGGCTGGCGATTTGCCTGACGCGCGCGGCCGGTTCGGTCCCTTCGGTGGCCGGTATGTCCCGGAAACGTTAGTGCCCGCGCTGGAACGTCTGGAAGCCGGTATGCGTCAATATCTTACGGACGCTGATTTCGAACGCGATTTTTGTCATGAATTGCACGAATGGGTTGGTCGCCCGACGGCGCTCAGTTATGCGCCAGCGCTGAGCAAAGCGTGGGGCGCGCAGGTGTACCTGAAACGCGAGGATCTTGCGCACACAGGCGCACACAAAATTAACAACGCGATCGGTCAGGCGTTGCTTGCCAAGCGGCTTGGTGTGAAACGGGTCGTGGCCGAAACGGGCGCAGGTCAGCATGGTGTCGCTTCGGCTGCGGCATGCGCTCGGGTTGGTCTGCCTTGCCGCGTCTATATGGGCGCTGTCGACATTACCCGTCAGGCACCGAACGTCGATCGTATGCGTCGGCTTGGCGCCGAAGTCGTTGCGGTAGAGTCTGGCGATAAAACGCTGCGCGCTGCGATTGATGAGGCCTTGCGCGATTGGGTGTCTGATCCTGATGAGACGTATTACCTGCTCGGTTCCGCTGTCGGCCCGCACCCCTATCCGTATCTTGTGCGTGAGTTACACCGATGTATCGGCAGCGAAGCACGCGCCCAGATGTTGAACAAAACCGGCGCGTTGCCTGATGCCGTGTTCGCTTGTGTGGGTGGTGGCTCGAATGCGATTGGGCTGTTCCACGCATTTCTCGGCGACAGTGACGTTGAGATCGTCGGTGTTGAAGCAGGCGGTAGCGGCAGCGGTCTGGGCCAGAATGCCGCGACGCTCGCGACCGGTACCCCAGGTGTCTTGCAAGGCAGTTATACGATGATCCTGCAAGACGGTGACGGTCTGGTGCAGGAGACACAGTCAGTATCCGCAGGTCTGGATTACTCTGGCGTGGGTCCGGAGCACGCATTTTTGCAGGCGATCGGGCGCGTGCGCTACATTGCGGCTGAGGACGATGACGCGCTCGACGCGCTCGACGAATGCTGCGCACTTGAGGGTATTCTGACGGCGCTGGAAACGGCACATGCGTTTTCCGGCGCACGCGATTGGGCCAAGGAAAATCCTGGTAAGACGCTGTTGATCGGTAATTCGGGCCGCGGCGATAAAGACATGCCAACGCTGGTGAAACACCCGTCGAAGAGGTCACACAATGCAGCATCATGAACGTATTTCCAGCGCGATCCGCGCAGCAGATGGTCGCGCGCTGATTCCATTTGTGACAGCCGGATACCCGCGGGCCGACGATTTTGTGGATACCTTGGTGACGCTTGCCGAGCACGCAGCGGTGATCGAAATCGGCGTGCCATTCTCCGACCCGATGGCAGACGGCATGACGATCCAGCGCTCGAGTCATCAGGCGATCGCCAATGGGGTGAGCTTGCGATGGATCCTTGAGCAGCTAACGATCCATGAGACGCGCATTGATGTTCCGTTGGTGCTGATGAGCTATCTGAACCCGATGCTTGCATATGGTCTGGATGCGCTGGCCCAAGCAGCAAGTGCCGCCGGTGTCTGCGGTTTTATCGTTCCAGATCTGCCTTTCGAAGAATCTGCTCCTGTGCGTCATGCGCTTGAGGCGGCAGGGCTCGGGTTGATCCAGCTCGTGACACCCGCGACGCCTGCTGCGCGATTGCAACAACTTGCAGAGCACAGCAAAGGCTTCGTGTACGCAGTAACGGTGAATGGCATCACGGGTGGCGCTAAAGGAATGCCGGCGCACACCGGCGATTACCTGACGCGGGTCAAAGCCGCGTCGTCGCTGCCAGTGTGTGCGGGTTTCGGTATTCGCACAGGCGCGGATGTGTCGTCAATGTGCCAGCATGTTGATGGCGCTATCGTTGGTTCTGCGCTGGTGGAAGTCCTGGAGCGTGGCGACAGCGCAGCAGCATTCATGGCCTCGCTGGCGAGCGAATGAAACAAGTATTTACCGCTGACAACATCATTACTGTCGCACATTTCAAGAATGTGCTCGCCGCTGACGGCATTGAGAGCGAAATTCGCAATCAAAACCTGGGTAGCGTGCTTGGCGAGGTACCGTTCACGGAAGTGTGGCCGCAGCTATGGGTCGTCAATTCGCTGTTCGCCGATCGGGCCCGGCAACTTATCGCAGAGGCACAGAGCCAGACATTGGAAGGGCCACCGTGGGCCTGCCGTCATTGCGGTGAGGATAATGAATTTCAATTTGCTGCCTGCTGGCAGTGCGCTACGCCTCAATCGAGCTGAACACCGCATATTCGGCGCTTTTCGCGTACAATTCGCGGATTCATCAATGGTACTGATCTTGCGGTCGGTGCGCTGGAGGTCGTTACATTGCGTTGGGTAATGCGCTCAAAGATTCATAAAGCCCGGGTCACCGAGGCTGACGTAAACTATGTTGGTAGCATCACTATCGACCGTGGCCTCATAGAGCGAGTGGGCATGTGGGAGAACGAAAAAGTGTTGGTGGTTTCCAACACGTCTGGTGCGCGGCTCGAAACGTACGTTATCGCGGGTGAGCGAGACTCTGGTGTCATTTGCATGAACGGCGCCGCAGCGCATCTGATCAGCGAAGGTGAAGAGCTGATTATTATGGCGTTCGAGTTAACCGATCGGCCGCTCGACCCTTGCGCCGTTTTGGTCGATGAACGCAACAACTTCGTTCGTTATCTGACCGAAACGCCGAATACCTCGCTGTAGAGTTGTCGACATGATCATTGTGCTGTCACCAGCGAAAACGCTGGACCTCGAACACGACCAGAGATTGCCGGCGACGCAGCCACGCTTTGCGGATCAAGCCGAGTCCCTGATTCAAGTGTTGCGCAAGAAGCGCCCTGCAGATATCAAAAAACTGATGAAACTCTCACCGGCGCTCACGACACTGAATCATGAGCGCTACCACGCGTGGCGTCGTGAACCGGATGCTGCTGCTACCCGGCAAGCCGTGCTTGCATTCCGTGGCGACGTGTATCAGGGTTTGGACGCCGACTCGTTCACGCGTCGTGACCTGACGTTTGCACAAAGCCGCCTGCGGATTCTGTCCGGTCTGTACGGCGTGTTGCGCCCGCTGGATAGCATGCAGGCTTACAGATTGGAGATGGGCACAAAGCTTGCGAATATCGAGGGTAAAGATCTGTATGCATTCTGGCGGGACACAGCGACAGCCAGTCTTGCCGAGGAAATCGCGGCGTCGAAACCCAAGGTTCTCGTGAATCTTGCGTCTAATGAGTATTTTTCGGTGGTTGACGCGTCACAGTTGCCCGGTCGCGTCATCGCACCGCGGTTCCTTGATTTCAGCCGCGGCGATTATCGGGTATTGAGCTTTTTTGCCAAGCGTGCGCGTGGGCGCATGGCGGGATGGTTGATTCGCGAGCGTGTGTCGTCAATTAAAGCGATCGCGGGATTTAATTTGGACGGCTATCGATATAGTGAAGAGCGATCGACGCCCGACCAGCCGGTATTTATTCGAAAGCAGTGATGCTGCGTCAGCGGTAACAGCTGTCAGGCGACTTCAAGCGCCTTGCTGTTCGCCAATTCGTCGCGCAGCTCGGCGACCATCATGCGCATGCTCTGAGAGGCATCAGGCAAAGCCGTATAGACCGGCGGATCGCGACGCAAACCAGCCCAGTTATCGGTATCGATCACGTGTTGTAGGTACTGGATATTGCGATTGATTGATTCGATATACGGATTCTTACCGCCAAAAATTGGCTCAATGAATCGGTACGTTTTGTCGAATTCGATATCAAGCCGTTTGCGTGCGCCGCTTTGAAAGAATGCGGGTGTCTTGCGCAGCAGGTCTTCGCCAGAGGCGTAAACCACGTCCGTTTCGCCATCTTCGTTGGTAGGGATCGCGATGCCGCCTAGTACAAATTCGCGGTACAGACGGTCGCGGCATTTTTCGAGATAGCAGCGATCGGCCATTTGCGCGAGCAAATCGCCGGTACCGATGATGCAACCACTGCGGATGTCACGAGGGTCAGCGATGTTGAGCTGGTGCAGATCGATTTCGTAACCCGTGAAATGCACCAATTGACCCGCGAGCTCTACTTGATGCCCTAGCCCGATTCGTTGCAGATAGTGGGTTAGAAACTCCGCGCTGCGACTGACATGAGTGCGCGTAAAGACCGCGCCATTGGCAATATCCGCGTCTTGTTGTTGGTGGCGAATGTAACCTGCGTCATGGAACAGCGAAATGATGAGTGCGAGTTCGGCGCGCGCTGCGCCAAGCCGCTTGTCGCCTTGGGCCAGCAATTCATAACCGGCAACCAAGCGCGCTACCGCGAGCGTCATGTCGAGCGTATGTTGCACGTCATGATAGGTCGTGTCGCAGCCGTGGTAGCCAGGAAAGCGCCCAGTGAACAGACGCTCAAAATCATGAAACGCAAGCCATAGTCGATCGAATGCAGCTTGCGGATAGGTGGTCAGAAAAACATCGCGAACGGCTTCGCGAACGGCATGCATGTCCGACACATTGATCTGGTCGGAGACGTCATAATTGTTGCGCCGGTCGCGCAACCGTTGAGTATCAGAATTGTTAACAGCAGCTACAGAATTCAAGAACGCGCCTCACACACCATCCGTCGCGATATCATCGCGAACATTCGACCAAGTGTACGACATTTGGGCCACTCATTTGCAGGGGTCTTTCGCTGCAATTCAGATCAAGAGCCACATATGGGATATCAAGCGGCTACAATTCCGTTGCTGACGAGTAAAGCGTCGATGCTTGGCGCTCTGCCGCGAAACTCAACGAACGCGTCGTGGATGTTTCTGCTACCGCCGATCTCAAGGATGTGCTCGCGGAATCTCTGAGCGATGCGTTTGTCAAAAACGTTACCGGTTTCGCTGAAGGCAGAAAATGCATCAGCAGCCAATACCTCTGCCCACTTGTAACTGTAGTAACCGGCGGCATAGCCTCCAGCAAAAATATGCGCGAAGCTGTTTTCGAAACGATTCCACTCGGGAACAGCAACGACGCAGGCACGCTCGCGCGCGTGCGTCAGCGATTCGCTCATCGCAGCAGGTGTTGCAGCATCGCTGCGGGCGTGCAGCGTAAAGTCGAACAGCGCGAACTCGAGCTGACGCAGCATTTGTAGCCCGGCATTCGCGTTGCGGGCGGCATACAGTCGATCAAAGAGCTGTTTAGGTAGGGTTTCGCCAGTCTCGGTATGTCGCGAGCACTGCTCAAGAACCTCGAACTCCCAAGCATAGTTTTCCATGAACTGGCTCGGTAGCTCAACGGCATCCCACGGCACGCCGTTGATACCGGCAATGCTTGGGTAATCTACCTGAGTGAGCAAGTGGTGCAGCATATGCCCAAATTCATGAAACAACGTAACGATTTCGTTGTGCGTTAGTTGGGAGCCATTGTCACCATTTGGTGCCGTGAAATTGCACACCAGGTAACCGACGGGCAGAGCGGTTTCGTCCGGCAGTGCTTTGCGAATGACACACTCATCGATCCATGCGCCGCTACGCTTACCAGTGCGCGCAAACAAATCCGTGTAGAACCCGCCAAGAATGTGGCCTTGCGCATCGCACAGCTGCAAAAACTGCACGCTGTCATGCCAGACAGAAACATCATCGATCACATTCAGTTGTATGCCGTACAAGCGCTCTGCCAGCGCAAACATGCCATCTTGCACGCGCTGACATTCAAAGTACTGGCGCAATTGTTCGTCGGACACCGAGAATGTGCGTTCTTTAAAGCGCTCCGCGTAATAGGCGGTATCCCATGCCGCTAGCGGGTGACCGGCCATCGCTTCGAGCGAACGACGTTCGTTTTCGGCAGACGGCTTGCTGCGCTCGGCCAGATAGTCGAGGAAACCGACGACTTCGTCGACCGAATCCGCCATTTTCGGGGCGAGCGAATACTCCGCATAATTGCTAAAGCCCAGAAGCTCCGACAACGCTTGTCGGGTCTGCAGAATGTCACGGATGACATCCGTGTTGTCGTATTGAGGATCGTGAATATCGCCGTCTGTCGAGCGTGTCATCCACGCGCGGTAGATGTGCTCGCGGGTGGCACGATCTTCGGCGTGCGTAATGACAGACTGGTAGACCGGCTGACTGAGACCGAACAGCCATCCATCGAGTGCTTCTTTCCGGGCCGCGCTGTGTGCCTGGCTTAGCACGTTAGCGGGAATTCCGGCTACGGCAGCAGGATCGGTGCAGTGCCAGCGCCACTCATCGGCGCAGCGTTGCAGGTTGTTGGCAAACAAGGACTGCGCTTGTGACAGGCGTTGCATCAGGGTGACGAAGGTTTGCTTGTCTGCATCGTTCAGAGCGACGCCCGCGAGGCGGAATTCACGCAACGTGTGTTCCAGCAAATGTTGCTGCGCGGGAATGCGGCTGTCTTTGCTCTCTGCAATGCGCTGATAGGCCGCAAACAGGCGGCTGTCCTGAGACAATCTGGCGCTGAATGCGGTGACCTTCGAAAGCGCTTCCAGATAGGCTGCCTGCCACGATTGCTCGTTGCGCACCATGTTCAAATGCCCGATCGGTGACCATTGCGCTGCGAGCTCATGCCGTAACGCCTCGAGTGCCGGAACAAGCGAATCGAACGTATGATCATTGCGCGACGCCAGTGCCTCCACGCGTACGTTCAGCCGCTCCAGCAGCGAATCGATGTGCGGGTTGATATCGTCTGCCGAAATACTATTGAAGTCGGGCAGGTCTATATCCGCTGACAAGCCTGTGCTCATGCCTGAATACTTGCTTTGGTGGAACAGTCCATAAGTGTAGCATGCAGACCTTGAGTGGCATGGTTCAGCATTTCCTGACAAAAAGAGGCATAACGGATGTCAAATCAGTACGACTTGATTGTGATTGGCGGCGGTAGCGGTGGGTTGGCCCATGCGCAGCGTGCGACAGAGTACGGCGCCCGCGTCATGGTCGTTGAGTCCGGGCCGCTAGGCGGCACCTGCGTTAACGTCGGTTGCGTGCCTAAAAAGGTCATGTGGTATGCGTCCAGCATCGCACATGATGTCGAATTGGCCGCCAGCTACGGCTTTACCGTTGATGCTGCCTCGCACGACTGGGCGACGCTCAAGACGGCGCGCGATGCTTACGTGCTGCGACTAAACGGCATCTATGCGCGCAACCTTGAAAACAAGAATATTACCGTGGTCAACGGGTTTGCCAGTTTCGTCGACGCGAACACGGTGAGTGTCGACGGCGTCAATTACAGCGCACGCTACATTACGGTCGCGACAGGCGGTTACCCGCGGATTCCGACATTGCCGGGCGCCGAACATGGCATTACCTCAGACGGATTCTTCGAGCTCCAAACACGCCCTCAGCGCGTTGCCATCGTCGGTAGCGGCTATGTCGCGGTTGAGTTCGCCGGTGTGCTGGCCTCGTTAGGCAGTGATCTGACGCTGCTGACCCGGTTTGATGGCGTTTTGCGCAGTTTTGATAGCATGTTGTGCGAGTCAGTGACCGACGCGCTGCACGCTGATGGTGTCGAGGTCGTTGAGCATGCCATACCGGTGGCGGTCGACGATGACAACGGCGTCTACCGGATTCAAACCGAGGACGGGCGCGAGTTCGGGCCTTTTGACTGTGTTGTCTGGGCAGTGGGTCGAGCGCCGGCGACGGACAATCTGGCGCTGGCGAACGCCGGTGTCACGACAGATACGGATGGCTTCGTACCTGTCGACAAGTGGCAGGCTACAAACGTGGCCCATGTGTTTGCGTTGGGCGATGTGACCGGCGCTGTAGCGTTGACACCGGTGGCTATCGCGGCGGGACGCCGGCTTGCTGACCGTGTTTTTGGCGGTATGCAGGATCGACGGCTCGAGTACCGAGACATCGCCACCGTAGTTTTCTCGCATCCGCCAAGCGGTACGATTGGCCTGACCGAGGCAGAAGCGCGCGCCGAATACGGCGATGCGGTGCAGACGTTCACCAGCGCATTTACATCGATGCGTTATGCGCTAGGTGAACTTAAGCGCAAAGCTGCTATGAAGCTGGTTTGTGTTGGCGATGAACAGCGGATTGTTGGCTGCCATGTATTCGGCGACGGTGCGGATGAAATGCTGCAGGGATTTGCCGTCGCGATACGCATGGGTGCACGCAAACAAGATTTCGACGACACAATTGCGATTCACCCGACCAGCGCTGAAGAGCTCGTCACGATGCGATAAAAAAAGCGCCTTTGCCACGAAGGACAAAGGCGCTTGTTGCCGTAACGCGAGTACGTTTTACGGCGCGACGAAATCGTCGAGCAAGATCAGACCGAGCGCAGTTTCGCCGGGTAGCGGATCACGGGCAACGGCTGTGTAGACACCGCCGCCATCAACCGTAATGTCGATCGGACCGATGGCCGCCGTCGTGGTGCCGGTCGGCGTCACGGTTACGGTGTATGTTGCCGGTGCCAAATCGACGTAGCCGGTTTCACCCTGAAACGCGACGTTGGAAAACGCTGGCGTTGCTGTGGCGATATCGGTACCCGGCGCCGTGACGAAAATATCAACCGGACCGGCGCTTGGTGAGCCGTGAACGATACGCACTTTCGCTTGTGTCGCGACCGGACGACGATCGTCGACCAATACCTGTGCGCCGATGTTGGCAAACACGTCGACCGCATAGACTGAGGTTTCTACGCCTTGGGCAAGATCGAGGTCAGCATCGATGGCAATCACGCCAGGCTGACCTGCGGCCGTAACCTTAACGTTGTAGGTATCTGCTGGCACTTCCAGGAAGCCGCTGAAGTTCGGGAAATCTACGCCAGCAAGCACAGGGTTGGCGAAATCGTCGTTGATAACCACATCGACCGGACCTGCGTCGGGTGAGTTGTGGATTACGCGAAATGCGGTAGGCGCATTCACGTCGAAGAGTTCAGCTGCACCCGTATCTGTCAGCAAAGACAGCGTAATCGGAGACGTACCGGTTGCCGTGTTGTCGACTGCGGTAAGCAGCAGGTCGGAGCCACCAGCAAGATTGACGGTGCCTGAATCGAATGCAACCGCAGCAGGATCGCCTGCGACTGTCACACGGATTTGATAGGCGCCGAACGGCACTGAGACCGGGCCGAGTTGCTCGCCGAATGAGAAGCTGCCCAACGGCGCTTCTGCGGTCAGGTCTGCGCCCGGAGCGGTCACATAGACGTCGACAGCTGGCGCGTTCGGTGCACCGTGCACAACGGTGGCGCGCGCATCGGTCGGTGTGACGCCGTCAATGGGCAGCGCCACAATAATCGGCGCAATGTTGGCGACTTCGCCAGCTGCGATGACGGTGTATTCCAGGTTCTCTTCCAGCGCAACGCTAACCGGGCCAATCACTGTCGTGGCAGCGCCAGGCGTCAGACCGTCGACCTGAATGCTGTAATCACCCGAGGTGAACAGGTTGTAGCTGCTCGCGTCCTTGAAGTCAGCGCCCGCGACGCGCGTTTCGCCGTCGATCAGTACGTTAACGGCCGGTGCGTCGGGTGATGCGTGAAGAACGCGCAATTGCGCTGACGTGACCGTTACCGGTGTGTCGTCGTCGTTATCGCAACCTGTCAGTACCAGCGCCAGCGCTGCTACAGGCAAAACTCTGTGCCACATAAGTTCGCTCCTATTTTGAAATCAGTAATCTGAGTGGACGAAAATAGTTTTCGCGACCAGATCAGAAACGGATGCAAAAAAGTTCGACAGATGCGTCTTATTTACGCGACAAAATGTAGAAGCAGGTTGTTTTTACGGATTATTTTTAGACAAAACTATGTTTGGATAGCGTTATGTCACAGGTAGTCTTTTGATCACCTCATGGGTATCGGGCATGACACCACGCCAGATTCGAAATGATTCAGCGGCTTGCTCGATCAACATGCCCCAGCCCGACCGGGTTTTTGCCGCATCCATTGTTTTCGCCCAGCGCACGAATGGCGTGGTGCTCAGGCTGTACGACAAGTCGTAGCACACGGTGTGTCGTTCGGTGATCGCGGCACGCGGAAACGGCGCTTGTTCGCCGTCAAGTCCGGCCGACGTTGCGTTAATGATGAGATCGTAGGCTTCATGGCCACCTCGGATATCGTTGAAACGGGTCGTTTCAACATTGCCTAATGATCCGAAATGATGGGCCAGGGCATCCGCTTTGGCCGTTGTACGATTGGCGATCAACACGACGTCGGGATTGGCATCGAGCAGCGGGGCGATGATGCCTTGAGCGGCGCCACCGGCGCCGAAAATCAGGATGCGTTTGCCCGTGACATCGAAATCCCAATTCTGCTGCAGATCGCGCATCA
>JBCBZK010000040.1:0-26567 GCA_039815365.1 Pseudomonadota bacterium
CATCACCACCGCTACTATTATTATTATTATTATTATGCACGTGAATCGTCGCGCACCCTCGGACCAGCCATGTGAGCTTGCTCTATCTTGTTGTCATCGTCGAGTCCTGCCCGATCGACCTGGTGATGAACACGATCTAGATCATGGTCATGGTCATGATGGCTTGATAAGATGCGTTGGATGGAAGTGCGGTGGAAGAACATGAAGGAAGGGGTGCTAGCGACAGTCACGGCGGCGGCGGCCTTGTATTTTTCCAAGCAGGTAAAAGAGAGATGAAGAGTAACACAGTAGAATTGAATTTTATTCTCTTTTTTAAAAAAGAGGGGAGAGATAACACGTGGTGTGGGCTTCGGATTGAGCTCTTGACGATCTCGATAATAATAATGATGATGATGATCTTTCTTATATATGTGTATATATAATAGTCTAGATGGTTTTTTTTTAATTATTTTTGGAAAGCGTGTCTCTTTCCGACCGACTTCTTCGTGCCTTGCAGCCTATACGTGAAGAGATTCAGCTCCACACACCGAATCTATTCGACATCGCGGATGCCGATGAACCAGAGCCTTTGGAATGGGTATGTAGCCGCCTCGAGCGTTGGGAAAGAGGGGTGGAAAAAACACTCTTTACTGTTGAGTTTGAAGAGAGGGAGCACTGTTGCGCAAAACAGCCTGTAAATGGTATCGATATATACTTTGTGTACTGGAGATGTCTTTGAATGCAGGGCATTGATAGAACCGAGAAGTGGGAGGTCGAAAGCACAAGGTTCCTAATCGTGAAGGCGGCGATTAACCGATACAAGCAGAGCTTAGGTATGTGGTGCTTTGCTTTGGTACACGCGTACGAGGCTAGCTTCTCGCGATTGACACTGTTTTTCCAAAAAAAAAAAACCAATCCCAGGGACATACTATCGAGTCGAGCATGCCAGCGATGAAGAAGTTTCAGGCATCCTGTCCTTGGCAATCAGCCCTCCTAGACAGACTCAGAGCTTGAATGTGGATGCTAACACCGAAGCGCTGTTACCTGCAACAATGACAACAGGGCATGAGGATGATGATATCGATGACAGCGTCAGCAGCGATCACGACTGGCAGTAGATGCGTCGGCACGACATTTAGTCCGGCCCCGCTGAACGCCGGCATGCCGGCATCTGACGGGGTGAAGAGAAGCGGGCAATGACAGCAGCCGAGCCGGTAACAAGACAAGGCGAACGATGGGTCCTCTCAACGCGCTCTGATATGCGTGAGGCATCCAAGCTGATCTGCGCCGAAGCGACGCGTAAAGTGTCGATCATGACTCGCGATCTTGAACCGGGCATCTATGATCATCCTGAATTCGTCGATGCCGTCAAAAAACTCATACTCTCGCGACGCTTTGCCCGCGTCCGAGTACTCATTGCCGACCCTACACGCGCGATCAAGAACGGACACCGCTTGGTGACTATGGGTCGCAGGCTGAACAGCTTCATCGAGTTCCGCAACGTACACGAAGACTACCGCGACCGACCGGAAGCGTATTGCATCGCCGACGACAAGGCGATCGCCTATCGGCTCGATGCTGGTCGTTGGGATGGCATAGCGGACAGCTACAGCCCACCGGTCGCAAGACACTATCTACAATCCTTTGATGACATCTGGCGTGCGAGTGAAGTGGAAAATGAATTCCGCAAACTGCACCTCTAAGGCCAACCGGTCGTCGGTGACTCGATGACTGTTCGTCGGATTGGTGCCGATACGGATATGACCGTGTCCGCGATCGTGCAGCGCGGTGATACCTTTCTGTGCATCGAAGAGACAAACTCGAACGGCATCGTCGTGAACGTTCCCGGCGGGCACATCGAGCCTGGCGAAACACCCGAACAAGGCATTATCCGCGAAGTGCTGGAAGAAACCCGCTGGCACTTTATTCCAGAGGGTTTCGTCGGCGCCTACCTTTGGCATGACCAGCAACGCGACCATCATTTCCTGCGCTTGATTTACTACGGCAAGGTGACTCACGAAGCCTGCGAACGAGACCTCGACGAGGGCATCGTCTCGGTGCATTGGCGCACGCGTAACGAACTGGCAGAGGATGCCCAGCGACTGCGCGCACCGGTCGTGCTGCATTGCATCGATGACTATCTGAAGGGTAAACGCGCCCAATTCGCGGTAACCGAGGCAACTGAGCGCATGGATATCATCGACAGCGTCCTGCCACTCGTGCGCAAGCTCTGAGACACGGACTGCGCAATCGCGGCGCATCGCATACAATGTGGATGTGAACCAAGCTACAAACAACGCGCAACGCACTGTCATCGTCGGTATGTCCGGCGGAGTCGACTCTTCGGTAACGGCCCTGCTTCTGCAGCGTGCCGGATTCGCAGTGGAAGGCTTACACATGACCAACTGGGAAGCTGACGACGCCTACTGCAGCGCTGCGGAAGACCTTCAGGACGCGCGACGCGTATGCGACTCGCTCGACATACCGCTGCACCATGTCAACTTCGCCGATGATTATCGCCAGCGCGTGTTCGACTACTTTCTCGATGAGTATCGGCGCGGGCGAACGCCTAACCCCGATGTTCTGTGCAATCGCGAAATCAAATTCGGCGTGTTCGCCGATTATGCGAGAAGGCTTGGCGCCGACGCGATTGCCACGGGCCATTACGCCCAAGTCATGCCCGGCCCCACCGGCAACCAACTGCATAAAGGCACCGACTCGGGCAAGGACCAAAGCTATTTCTTGCACGCTGTCAGTGAACAACAACTCAGCAATGTGCTGTTCCCGCTCGGCGCGCTTGATAAACAAGACGTGCGGCGTATTGCGACTGATGCGGGTCTCGCGACACACAAGAAAAAAGACTCCACGGGCATATGTTTTATCGGCGAGCGACCATTCCGCGAGTTCCTGAGTGAGTATCTGCCGGCCAGCCCCGGAGAGATTATCGATGCTGACAATAACGTCATCGGAACGCATAGCGGCCTGATGTACTACACACTGGGTCAACGCCAGGGGTTAGGCATCGGCGGCATGAGAAACGCGAACGAAGCGCCGTGGTTTGTCGCGCGTAAGAATCTGGCGAATAACACCTTGCAGGTGGTTCAGGACAAACAACACCATTGGCTGATGCATGACGTCGTGCATTGCGATGATTTTCATTGGATCAACGGCGCGCCGACGTCACCAGTGGTCGGCGCATCGCTCAGCGCCAAAGTGCGCTACCGACAGGCAGATCAACCGTGCCGTATTCAATCGCACACAAACGGGCAACTCACACTGCAGTTCGATACTCCGCAATGGGCCGTCGCGCCCGGTCAGTACGCCGTTGTTTATGACGGCGACCGGTGTCTTGGTGGCGGCGCTATCGACGCAATCGCCCACAGCGATACCGCGGTGTCCCTGACGTCAGCGGCTGGCTGATTTGCATTCGCCCTAACCCGTCTATTCCTCCCGTGAATAGCGAAAATGCAGACGATGCGACAGCACTTGGGATCATGCTTCCGATACAATTAGGGTCTTAGTGGCATCTGGCTGACGCTTTTGCTCAGCCCTTAGGAGGCAACATGACCCAATCATTCGACGCACGTGACTCGCTGACAGTTGATGGCAAGGACTACGACTATTACAGGCTCGACGCGGTTACCGAAGGTCATGCAGACCGACTGCCGTACTCCCTTAAGATCCTGCTGGAGAACTTATTGCGCCACGAGGATGGCCGCGACGTAACGCGCGAGGACATTCTGGCGCTCGCGCACTGGGACCCGAAAGCGGCACCGTCGACGGAAATCTCATTCACGCCAAGCCGTGTCATTCTGCAAGACTTCACCGGCGTTCCTGCCGTTGTTGATCTTGCGGCAATGCGCGATGCCGTGGTCAAGCTGGGCGGCAGCGCCGATGACATTAACCCGCTCTCGCCTGCCGAGCTTGTCATTGATCACTCGGTACAGGTCGACAATTACGGCAAAGCGAATGCGCTCGATCTGAACAACAAGATCGAGTTTCAGCGAAACCGCGAGCGCTACTCGTTCCTGCGCTGGGGACAAGATGCATTTGATAACTTCAAAGTCGTGCCACCAAATACCGGCATCGTGCATCAAGTGAATCTTGAGTATCTGTCACGGGTGGTTTTCGATAGCGCACGTGACGGCAAAAACCTGGCCTACCCTGACACGCTCGTGGGCACCGACTCACATACGACAATGGTAAACGGTCTCGGCGTATTGGGCTGGGGCGTTGGCGGCATTGAGGCAGAAGCTGCCATGCTCGGTCAGCCGATTACGATGCTGATACCCGAGGTGATCGGGTTCAAGCTCACCGGCAAGCTGCGTGAAGGCACTACGGCAACCGACCTTGTCCTGACCGTGACAGAAATCCTGCGTGACAAAGGCGTCGTCGGTAAGTTCGTCGAGTTTTTTGGAGACGGTCTCGATCACCTGCCATTGGCAGATCGCGCAACGCTCGGCAACATGTCGCCTGAGTTTGGCTCGACCTGTGGCATTTTTCCGATTGACGGCGAGACGATTCGCTACCTTGAGCTTTCCGGGCGTGACGCAGCCCAGATACAACTCATCGAAACCTATGCGAAAGCGCAAGGTCTCTGGCGAGAACCTGGCCAACCTGACGCGTTGTACAGCGATGTCTGCGAACTCAACATGAGCACCGTTGAGCCGAGTATCGCTGGTCCGAAGCGTCCGCAGGATCGCATTGCACTTTCGGATGCGAACACGGTGTTTGCAGCGCATCTGAAAGCGATGACCGAAGGGCGTGACGCAGGCAAAGGCACCATCACGATCGACATTGACGGCAAAGACAACGGCGCCAACGCCACGCTCACCGACGGAGCGATCCTGATCGCCGCCATCACAAGTTGCACGAACACATCAAACCCGGCTGTGATGCTAGGCGCCGGTTTGCTCGCACGCAACGCGGCAGCGCGCGGTCTGCAAGTGAAACCGTGGGTCAAGACGAGCTTGGCACCCGGTTCTCGTGTCGTCACTGATTACCTTGAAAAAGCGGGCCTGATTGATGATCTCGCGGCGATGGGTTTTCACACCGTCGGATACGGTTGTACTACCTGTATCGGTAACTCTGGCCCACTGCGTGATGACATCGATGCAGCCGTGCGCGAGTCAGCGTTGGTTGGCTGTAGCGTTTTGTCTGGCAACAGAAACTTCGAAGGTCGCATCCACCCGCTCGTGAAAATGAACTTCCTCGCCTCGCCGCCACTCGTGGTTGCCTACGCGATCGCCGGCAACATGCACGCAGACGTTTTCGACGAACCATTAGGCCAGGACAACGAAGGTAACGACGTATTCCTGAAAGATGTCTGGCCAAGCCAGAAAGAGATTCACGACGCGATTCTCGGTTGTATTGATTCGGACATGTTCAAGAGCAGTTATGCGAGCGTTTTCGAAGGTGATGCAAACTGGAACGGTCTGACGATTCCTGACGGCAACATTTACGCTTGGGACGCTGACTCAACCTACGTTAAGAATCCGCCCTACTTCGAGGGTATGCAGCGCGAGTCATCGGCACCCGGCGATATCGAAGGTGCACGCGTATTGGCGCTACTGGGTGACTCCGTCACGACCGATCACATCTCGCCGGCCGGCAGCATTGCCAAAGACAGTCCGGCGGCTGACTACCTGCGATCTCAAGGCGTCAAAGATCACGAATTCAACTCCTATGGCTCGCGTCGAGGCAACCATGAGGTAATGATGCGTGGCACCTTTGCCAACATTCGATTACGCAATCAATTGGCGCCAGGCACTGAAGGTGGCTGGACCCGGCACCAACCTTCCGGCGAGCAGATGACGATTTTCGATGCCGCGCAGCAATACGTGACGCAGCAGACACCGCTGATCGTGATCGCCGGCGCAGAATATGGCACTGGCTCCTCTCGAGATTGGGCAGCCAAAGGCACACTGCTGCTTGGCGTCAAGGCAGTCATCGCGCAGAGCTTTGAGCGTATCCATCGTTCGAACCTTATCGGCATGGGCGTCCTGCCGTTGCAGTTCCGGGACGGCGAAAGTGCCGTTTCATTCGCGCTGGATGGTCGCGAAACGTATGCCATCACCGGGCTCAACGGTGGCGAGCCGAAACTGGTTGAGGTCACCGCAACGGCAGAAGACGGCAGCACTAAGACGCTGTCTGCCAAAGTGCGCATTGATACGCCTAAGGAATGGGACTATTACCGCAATGGCGGCATCTTGCAGTATGTGCTGCGGCAGCTGGTCAACAAGTCTGCTGCGTAGATGACCGATACGATAACCACGGTGCCTGTCGCTGCGATCGACTCGCTGCGGCAGGCGTCATCGGTTGTCGTCATGACCGGTGCCGGGGCTTCAGCGGAAAGCGGCGTCCCTACGTTCCGTGATGCACATACCGGTTTGTGGAGTCAATATAAGCCAGAGGCACTCGCCACACCTGATGCATTCGTACAGGATCCGCTGACCGCCTGGAACTGGTATCAATGGCGCCGTGAACTCGTTGCCGCGACAACGCCCAATGCCGGTCACCACGCGCTCGTGACACTCGCGCAGCTCGCGCCGCAATGCGAAGTCATCACACAAAATGTCGACGGGTTGCATACGACTGCAGGCAGTCCGTCCGTGATTGAGTTTCACGGCAACCTGTTTGTCGATCAATGCGATGGCTGCGGCGCCAAAACGCGCGCCACGAATTACGAGCCCCTCGTTGCACCGCCGCTGTGTGGCGCATGCTCACACGTCTTAAGGCCAGGTGTTGTATTGTTCGGCGAACTGATTCCGGAAAACGCACTGAGACGCGCGATGACCGCCGTCGAGCAGTGCGATCTGTTTATCTGCGTCGGGACATCGTCGCTCGTCTATCCAGCTGCCGGCCTTGCGCAAAGTGCGCTTGCCAACGGGGCTACCCTCATAGAAATCAACCCCGAAGAGACGCCTTTGTCGGGCGTCGCCGACGTTGTGATCCGCGCATCAGCAGCAACCGCTCTGCCAGCGCTCGTGACTGCGCTACAATGACAACGCCGATCACCGCAGGACCTTACACGTGAACCCATTCAACAGACTCTACGACGCTTTTGCCTTCGGCGAACGAAAATGGCTCGCACCCATGATCGCAGCGCTGGCTGTGCTGTTTTTGGTGCTGATCATCCTGAGTTGGTATTGGTCACGTGAACCAGACGTATTCTGGATCGACGCGAGTATTGATGAGGCACCTGCGACGATCGGTTTTGCGACAACGAACACGCTGATCAAGGTCAGTGAGACCTTACTCGAAAAACCCGGCGGCTTTTTGTACAACGATGTCGCGCCTCCAGGGGTGTGGCTCGATAACATCCCCAGTTGGGAAATTGGTGTTCTGACACAAATTCGAGATCTGTCACGCATCATGCGCAACGACTATAGCCGGTCCCAATCACAGTCTGCAGAAGACGCTGACCTCAAGTCTGCCGAAGAAGGGTTTTTTATCGGCGCGGACAAGTGGTTGCTGCCTGCCGCTGAGTCCCAATACGCCAACAGCATTGACTCGCTAAAGCGTTATCAATCGAGACTGTTGGACGCATCCGACAGCCAGGCACAATTTTTCGCGCGCGCCGACAATCTGCGTGAATGGCTGAGTCAGGTTGAGAAACGTCTCGGTAGCCAGTCGCAAGCACTCACTGCAAGCGTTGGCCAATCGCGGGTTAATACCGATCTGGCAGGAGAGTCTGCAGCCGCCGCTGGCGGTGGAACGCAAGACGCCGACGTCATCGTCAAGACATCCTGGCTGCAACTGGACAACGTCTTGTTCGAGGCGCGCGGCACTGCATGGGCACTCGTGCATTTCCTGCGCGCCGCGCAGTTCGATTTCGCCGATGTGCTCGAAGACAAAAACGCCACGGTCAGCCTGCGCCAGATTATTCGCGAGCTTGAATCCAGTCTTGCCCCGCTGCGCAGCCCGATCGTTCTAAACGGCAGTGGCTATGGCATGTTCGCCAATCACTCTTTAGTGATGGCATCGTATCTGTCACGCGCTAATGCGGCTGTGATTGACTTACGCGAGCTGCTTGATCAAGGCTAGGATAGCGACCAACGACCACGGTCGGCTTCAATCAATGCGGATCACAAATGTCAGGCAGCACAACCGCGCGCCGGGTCACCACAACCAGCGCGGTACGACGTCAAGTTTGCTACCTAGTTGACGGTCCAATGCGCGCGCATCAGGTTCATAGCGTTGCACGACCGCCCAAAACGACGGTGAATGGTCCATATGGTGGCAATGCGCCAATTCGTGAATGCACAAGTAACGCACCAGTTGGGGCGCTAGGAACAACCCTGCGTAGTTCATGCTGATCGTGCCGCGCGATGAACAGCTACCCCAGCACGTTTTCTGATCACGCACCTGAAGCCTGCGGAATGGGCTGTGCATTTGACTGGCGAGCGGCGTCAGCAACTCGTTGTACATCTGTTTGGCGCGTGCGATCAATGCAGCTCGCACGCGGCCAGGCATATCGTCATCATCCCCGGCAGTCGTCAGACGCAGCGTAAAATCATTCGGCGTCGCACCGGGCCGTAGCGTCGTCGCCACGCGTTTGCCATTCGCCGGCCGCACATCCAACTGCCAACGCTCTCCGACTGCGGCCAAATCGAGAAACTGCGGGCGTATTGCCGGCTGTTTCAATTCTGGCGGGCGTGCCGCCATGTGCTGTGCCAACCAAGCCTCATGCTCTGCGACAAACGCCTGTGCTGCACGATCACTGACGCTTTTTGGAATCACCACCTCGGCGCTACCGTCCATGAACACCTTCAGTGTCATGCGCCGTGCTCTTTTGCTTCGCCTGAAACGCACATCAGCCAACGCGTTGTCCGCGTCGGCTGATGGTGCATCGAACAGCCCAAGCTGTTGGGAGGCGACGGCACCGACGTTCAACGCGGTGCCTCTAACCGGATAGAACTAAGGGCGCGAACCGCTATACCGCTGGATATCGATATTCTTGCCTTCGACACTTTCAACTGTCGCCGTCTCATGTATGTAGAGCTCTACTTCCCGTTCTAATACCAACGTGCCTTCAATGACGACGTTTGGCCCGATGACAATGCGCGGCACTTTATTCTTGTTGCCGGACTTCCACCAGTTCTTGGTTTTCTTGACGATAACAGAACCGCCGATGCGTGTACCGTCGAGAATTTCCATACCACCATTGGTGTTGACCACATCGCCATCAACGCGAACGGCGATAAGCTCGATTTTACCATTAACGGCAGTGACATCGCCTGTCACAGAGGAACCGCTACCCACCGTTATGGCGCCATTGACCGTGCTGACCTCACCATCCACGATGACGCGTTCGCCGATCTTGTTACGGCCGTTCACGGTCATGACGGAATGCACGGAAGAGTCATCACCCACGCGAACCCGACCGTTGACACTCTGAACTTCGTGGGCCTGTACGCCTGACTCGAGTGTGACGCTGCCATTGACCGTTTGCAGGTCCCCCGACACGATAGCACCTGTTTCGGCCAGAACCCGACCGTTCACGGACGAACCACCATTGCTGGATTCACCGGCACTAACCTTGAAGCCCTTGTTAACGTTGCCGGCAGCTGCCGGTAGCGCAACCGCCAGACACACTGTCATGGCTAGCGTTGATAATACTCCCCGTCTCGCGTTCATCGTTGTTCTCCTCAAGTCTACGAATTGTCGAATCTATGGTAAGACGACCTAACACGGCAAATGGTTTAGTCATGTGCGCACGGTAGGCGCACCCTGCTGCTGGTGCTAACCTTGCGGCATGCAACCCATTATTGAAACTCGACAACTGTGTAAGCGCTATGCAGACACACTTGCCGTAGACCATCTTGACCTGTCTATCACCGAAGGACAATGCTTCGGATTGCTTGGCCCAAACGGCGCTGGCAAGACAACGACGATCGAGATGATCGAAGGCATCACGCAACCGACCTCTGGCGACATCCTGTTTCGCGGCAAGCCGGCCGGCAGTCAATTCCGCCAACAGGCGGGGATTGCGTTCCAGAACACCGCGTTGCAGGACTTCATTACGGTCAAAGAAACACTGAACATGTTCCACGCGCTCTATCCACGCGGCGCGGATTTGCCAACGCTGATTGACGACTGCTCGCTCGGTAACCTGCTAGAGCGCGACAATCGCCACCTGTCAGGCGGGCAGCGACAACGCCTGTTACTCGCCATTGCATTGGTAAACGAACCGGACATCGTCTTTCTGGACGAACCGACAACAGGCATGGACCCACAAGCGCGGCGCAACTTCTGGTCGCTGGTTGAGCGCATCAAGGCACGCAGCACCAGCGTTGTTCTGACAACGCATTACATGGAAGAAGCGCACACGTTATGCGACGACATCGCAATCATGGACAAGGGCTGCATCATTGCTCAAGGTCCGCCGGACGCCCTGCTCGACCAACACTATGCGAACAGCATCATTGAGCTTCCCGCAGAAGCGCTTGGCGACCAAACCGCTCAGCTTGATCACGCACGTATCAGCGAGCGCGGTATGGCTTTGATTGAAACCGATGACGTCAGCCGCACGTTGCAGGAACTGCTGAATGCGAATGTACCATTGCAAAAGCTGCGCGTGCGCCAACGCGACCTTGAAGATCTGTTCATCGACCTGACGGGTCGTGCGTTGAGGGCTTGAGACTGTGTTGCAACGTATCCTTGCCATTTTCCATGCGCGTAATCTGGAGTTCTTGCGGGATCGAAGCTCGCTCGCGTGGAACCTGTTTATGCCCTGTGCATTGATCCTCGGGATGACTGTCATTTTTTCAGGCGATGATCGCGCCGAGTACACGGTCGGCGTGCTCGGTTCGACAAACACCATCACTCACCCGTTTGGTCAGACACGCTACATTGATTTCGTGGCTTACGAAGATGCAGACAGCGCGCGACAGCGACTCGCGCGACATCAGCTAGACTTATTGATTGCCGATGATGTCCCACTCAAATATTGGGTGAACCCGGATTCACCGAACGGCTATTTCCTCGAGCAAGTGCTGCGTGCCAACGATACTGGCGATGCGTTGCGACAACCGGTTTCTGGCGATGCTATCCGCTACGTAGATTGGCTGGTGCCGGGGATCCTCGGTATGAATATGATGTTCTCGTGCCTGTTCGGCGTTGGTTATGTGGTTGTACGCTATCGCAAGAATGGCTTTCTGAAACGCCTCAAAGCGACACCACTGAGCGCGGCGGAGTTCGTGATTGCTCAAGTGGGTTCTCGGTTAGCGCTCAGCATGCTGCTGAACACAATCGTGTTCATTGCGGTCACGCTAACGCTCGATGTGCCGACCACAGGCAGCTTTATTGCTTTGGCGGTCATTGCGTTTGTCGGTCACGTCGCGCTGATCTCGCTCGGGTTACTGGTCGCATCACGAATCAGCAGCGAGGAGCTCGCCGGCGGCATGTTAAATCTACTGACCTGGCCCATGATGCTGATGTCGGGCGTCTGGTTTTCGCTCGAGGGCAGCGCACAGTGGTTACAGCAAGTAGCAAAAATATCACCGCTCACGCAGATTCTGGATGGCGCGCGAATGGTGATGCTCGACGGCGCGGGACTGGGTCAGGTGCTGCCGCAGATTGCGACGTTGTGCGTAATGTGCGCCATCTTCCTGACAAGCGCTGCGTTTCTCTTTCGCTGGGGCGACCGGTAGTCATCGATCAGGACGGTCGCCTTTAGACGGTCAGCGGGTTGCTAGCGCCCGATAGCGGCCAACATCTGTTTCGCCGGCTTTAGCGCCGGTGCAATCAACAGCGCCTGCTCAAGATGGTCCCGCGCCGCTGTCGCGTCGCCAGTCAACGTCGCGACTCTTGATAACCACAAATGCACGCGTGCCTCACCCCATGATGGGAAGCCGTCAGCCGGTTGATCCTCAAAACGTTCGAAAATACTCAACGCCCGATAGAGCGTGTCACGCGCCTGCGCGACGCGACCTTGATCATCATAACGACGTAACAGTGTTGCTGCGTGCAGGAGTAAGACACGTGGATTTTCCGGCGCCGCTTTCACGGCACGCTTTAGTTCGCGCGCTGAGAAGTTACCCGAGATAATCGCAGACAGCGGCTGTCTTGCCGCAGCCAAACCATGACATGCGCCCGCTAACGCCATCGCCTCGGAAAACTCCGGATCGATCTTGATCGCCTTGCGTGCCTCATCAACACATCGGTCCAGTAGCACACCGACACGAAGCTCGATATCTTCATCGAGCTCGGCCGCGCGATAAGCCGCTAATGCCGCATAGTAGTGTGGCAACTTCTCAAGCTTGCCACGCGCTTTTTCGTCGCCCAGAGACTGGCTCAGCGTCGCAAGGTACGCGACATCTGCGGTGTGAGATGCATACTCGATCACAGCAGCTCGATCGGTGAGATCAGCCGCCTTGAGGGCCGCCAACGACGGCACACTCATGAAAGCAGCAACGGTTATTAGCGCAGCGCGCAGTACTTTGACGTTCATAGCACTAGCATACCGTGAACTACGCAGCGATCTGTGCGTCAGATCACTGTTTTCCTGTGAATAGTGACGCGTTAGACTGCCGGTTCGTTGCCTTTTGGAGACACCTTTGCTTACGTTGACCGATATCGGCGCGAACTTGGCCGACGCCAGCTTTGACAAGGACAGAGACGACGTTATTGCACGCGCCCGCAGCGCCGGTGTGACGCGCATGATCATTACAGGTAGCAGTATTGACAGTAACGTCGCGGCAGCCGAGCTCGCGACGGCACAGCCGGGACTGGGGTTCACCGCTGGCGTGCATCCCCATCACGCCAAGGATCTTGACGACGCGGCGCTGCAAACGCTGCGTGGCCAGATGGCACACCCGAAGATCAATGCGGCAGGCGAATGTGGTCTGGATTACTTTCGCAATCTCTCCGACAAACAGCAGCAAGCAGACGCGTTCGCAAAGCAGCTCGATCTCGCTATCGAGCATCAGTTACCCGTTTTTTTGCACCAGCGCGATGCTCACGATGACTTCATGGCAATTCTGAAACCCCGCCTTGGCGAGTTAACACGAGCCGTTGCGCATTGCTTTACTGCAGGCGAACGCGAGCTCGATGACTACCTGGCGCATGATCTGTATATCGGGATTACCGGTTGGATTTGTGACGAGCGCCGGGGCAAACACTTGCTCGATCTTGTGCCACGTATTCCGGCTGAGCGATTGATGATCGAGTCAGATGCGCCCTACCTTATGCCGCGTAGCCTGCGACCGAAACCTGATACCCGTCGCAATGAACCGTGTTGGCTCACCGAAACGGCGCGCGTTGTGGCGCAAGCACGCAACCAAAGCGTCGAGGATCTCGCATCGCAAACGAACGCAACGGCCAGCCAGTTCTTCAACCTGCCGGAGTAGTCGTTCGCGTCGCGCGGTCTTCCCAATCAAAAGCGGCATCTCGCAATCGCTGCCACTGCGCATCAAACGCGTGTCGGGTCTGACTCGTCGAACGACCGGTAACGCGCGCGAATTCGCCGAGTAAGTCCTGCTCGGTACACACATGCGCCGGGACGCCTTTGGAGAAATCTGCCTGTGCACTAAACACAATACGCCCATCTACAGGCACATCACTGACAATCTGTTTCACCGCTGCGACCCGATCGAACAAGCCAGCCTGCGGATTGGCAATCGTATAGCGCCGCCCATTGGTCATCACCGTCCAATCGTGCATGCGGTCACCGCCGAACACGACCCCGCTGACATCGCGCGCTTCAACGACGAAGATGCCCTGCTCCGTCAACAGAATATGCTCAACAACGATCTCGCCGTCATCCGCTTTCGGTAAGACGACGTTCGTCATTCTGTCGTAACTGATCGAAGCCAGCGTCTGTTGCAGCGTCGACTTACGGCGCCGCCCGAACAAGAGCCAGAGGATCATCGCAAACGCGATGACGATGGCGGCGAGCACAGCGAGCACTTGCCACGGTTGGGTTAAGCCCAGTACGTGTTGAACCGTGGTTAAAAAGTGTTGCATCACACCAAAGCAGTTCGCAGCGCATCCAAATCAGGAGAGATCGTATCGAACTTTGTCGGACGTTGCATTAACGCTGCCAACGCAGACGGCATTTCTACGCTGCTGCCGACCAATGGCTCAACGATCGTGTCAAACTTGGCAGGATGTGCTGTGGCCACCACTGCCCAGTGACGTGCTTTTTGCACATCATCGAGTGCATCCCAGACATGCATCGCCGTCGCGCTGTGTGGGCACCAGACGAATGGCAGCCTGTGATGATCGGCACGAATCTGCTCGCGAATCGCCGCATCATCAATACTCAGCGCGTGTAACCCTCTATCAACCAGCGCATCGCGTTCACCAAACAGATAGCGCAACCGCTCAAGATTGCTCGGGGCGCCGACATCCATTGCTGAGGCAACCGTCGCAATGCTCTCGCGCGGCTCGTAATCGCCCGAGGAAAAATAGTCGGGCAACGTCTTATTGGCGTTACTGACAAAGGTAATGTCACCGATCGGCATCCCGACCGCACGCGCCATGACCGCGGCTAAACCATTACCGAGGTTGCCGGTGGGAATTAGCCAGTTCAGATGTACACCATGGGCTCTGAAGTACGTTAATGACGATACCGCGTAGTACACGCTTTGCGGCAATAAACGTCCGATATTGATGCTATTGGCCGAGCTGAACCGGCACTGCTGATTGAGTGAGTCGTCAACAAAGGCAGCCTTCACCAGACGCTGGCAATCATCAAAACTGCCATCTACAGAAAGCGCCGTCACGTTGTCACCCCAGCAGGTCAATTGGTGCTGTTGACGCGGTGAAACACGACCCTTCGGAAACAATACGACAACGCGCACGCCGGGACGTTGGTCGAAAGCGCTGGCGACCGCCCCTCCGGTATCTCCCGATGTCGCGACCAGTATCGTCAGTGGCCGTTGGTGTGATTGCGCCGCGTCGAGGCGCGTCAAACAAGCTGCCAGGAATTGCGCACCGACGTCTTTGAACGCAGCCGTGGGTCCGTGAAACAACTCAAGTACGGACAAAGGCGCATCAACATGGGTGGATACGTCCACCAACGGCATCGGAAAATTGAACGTCTCCGCAACAATGTCAGCAAGTTCCGGCGCAAGCGCTGAACCTTCGAAAAACGGCTGCAGATAGGTGTGCGCTATCGACAGAGGACCATGTGCGCCATCGAACGCGGACAAGGCCAGGGTTGGCATTTGTTGCGGGACAAACAATCCGCCATCAGCTGCCAGACCTTTGGAGAGCGCGGTATCGAGGCTAACGGCTGTATCCGATCGTGTGGACAAAAACTTCATGCCAACACCTCGACCGTCGCGCCTGCCGCGTTCATTGGCGACACCCAAACATCGCTGTGCGTGCCTGCTTCGCGAAACGCCGACTGCATTGCATCTGCAACGCGTTGCGCTTCGGGCTCTGCACAGAGTGCAAACAAACTCGGTCCGCTGCCGGACAACGAACTACCTAATGCGCCAGCTGCAAGCGCGGCAGCCTGCACGGACGCGAAACCGTCAACCAGCACGGATCGCTGTGGTTCAACGATCAGGTCTTTAAGGCTCTCACTCATCAAAGACGCATTGCTGGTATGGCACGCGTGTATGAAATTTGCCAATAGCCCCATCTGCGCAACACTCGTCGACAACGCGACATCGTCGCGCAAGACTGAGCGAGCGTCGCTCGTGTTGACACGCAAATGTGGATGAACCAATACAGAACACAAACCTTCAGGCACCGGTAGCGGCGTGAGCTCCGGCAACCGCGCGACAGGACACAACACCAACCCGCCCAGCAACGACGGCGCGACGTTATCGGCGTGCCGGGCTTTGCTCGCGAACGCTTCGCCGAGCATGGCAAATTCAAGCACGTCATGCTCCGTCAGTGGTGATGGCAGCAACGCGTTCGCGGCAATAGCGCCGGCAACGGCAGAGGCTGCCGAGCTTCCCATGCCGGACCCAAGCGGCGTGCCTTTATGCAACGTCAATTGCAGGCCGGCAGATCCACCGTGCGCTTGCCACAGCGCCTCGGCCGCGATGCCTGCGGTGTTTTTGCCGGTGATGCGGCTGAGCTGACTCGCATCGCATCCGATGCTGTCGCCGGTGATGTCAGCGATCACGACCCCCGGCGACTCAACCCGTTCGGCCGTCACTGTGTCACCGGCACCGCTGATCGCAAGGCCCAGCAGATCAAAACCAACACCGAGATTGCCGATCGATGCCGGGGCAAATGCACGCACACGTTGCGCGATCATCGTCGATTGCCCAGCTGGGATGACAGACGCAGTAAATCAGCGAACACACCTGCGGCAGTGACCTCAGGCCCGGCGCCCGGGCCTTGAATCACGAGTGGGTTATTGCTGTACCTGTCACTGGAGATACGCACCATGTTGTCCGTTAGTGCGAGGCCCGCAAATGCGCTGTCATTCGCCACTTCGGTTAAACGCACATGTAGCGTACCCGTTTCGGTGATCTCGCCAAGATAACGCAAGACACGGCCTTGCTCGCGTGCTGCGACGAGTCTTGCCTGCATTGCGTCGTCAACCCGACTCATACCATCAAGAAACTCGGCGATGCTCACATCCTCAAGCTCCGGTGGCACAAGTGATTCAAGCGCAACGTCATCCAGCGTCACGTCATAATCAAGTTCACGCGCCAGAATCACTAACTTGCGTGCGACATCCATCCCTGACAGATCATCGCGCGGGTCAGGCTCGGTATAGCCCGCCTCGGCGGCCTGACGCACAATCGATGAGAACGCCACCTCGCCGTCGTAAACGTTGAACAGATACGCCAACGTGCCGGAGAAAATACCTTGCACGCTGCGCACACGATCACCCGTTTCGCGCAAGTCCTGTAGCGTCTGGACGATCGGCAAGGCAGCGCCGACGGTTGTTTCGTAGAAATAGCGACTACCGCCAATCTTGGCGTTTTGCTTCATCAGCGCATAGCGCTCGGGATCGCCACTGAACGCACGCTTGTTCGGGGTGATGATATGAATGCCGCGTGCCAGCCATGTCGGGTACTGATCGGCAATCGCATCGCTCGCGGTGCAATCGATGATGACGGCATGCGGCAGATGGTCGGCGTCGACATGATCAATGAATGCCGCTAGATCCGGTGTCTCATCAGATTGATCGAGTGCCGCACGCCAATCGTCCGCCTCGATACGTGGCGCACCCAGCAACATCTTTCGCGAGGTTTTCAACGCACGTACGCGCAAATCCAGATTGAATTGCTCGGCGAGCCGGCCGGCCTCATGGCGAATCTGGGCAATCAACTCTCCGCCGACGTTACCGGGGCCGACGATACCAATCGACAGCGTCTTTGCTGACAAATAGAAACTACCATGAACCGCGCGAATGGCACGCGTCGCGTCGGCACTAGGCACTACGACTGAAATGTTGCGTTCGGAAGACCCTTGCGCGAGTGCAATGATGTTAATGCCCGCTTGACCGAGCGTGTGTAAGAACTGACCGGCAACGCCAGGCGTGCCTGACATCCGATCGCCGACTACCGCGACGATACTGCAGTCATCTTGGACCGATACATTGTGAATCTGACCGCGTCGCATTTCGCTGTCGAATGCGGCGACCACGACGTCGCGTGCATGCATCGCAACATCACGTCCAACGACAAAACACACCGAGTGCTCGGAGCTCGCTTGAGAGATTAATGTGACTGAGATTTCAGCCTCGCGAAGCGCGCGAAAAATACGATGCGCCGTGCCAGGTACCCCAATCATGCCCGCGCCTTCGACATTGACTACAGCAACGTCGGAAATCGAGGTGATGCCCTTGATCTGTTCTTCGCTGCCGGCATCCGTACTCACGCAGGTGCCCGGTGCATCCGGCGCAAACGTGCTCTTGATGTAAATGGGAATATCCTTGCGCACGGCAGGGCCCATCGTTTGCGGATGAATGACCTTGGCACCGAAGTACGCTAGCTCCATGGCCTCGTTGTAGGACAACTGCGCAATGACCTGAGCCTCCGGAATTCGGCGGGGATCGCCGCTCAGCACACCCGGAACATCGGTCCAGATCGTTAACGCCTGCGCTTGCAGCAGCGCTGCAAATATCGCAGCAGAGTGATCGCTGCCGTTACGACCGAGCGTGGTTTGCAAGCCTTCCTCGTCGCTGGCGATAAAACCGGTAACAACAGCGATGTCGCAGCGGTGAATATTGTCCGCCTGCGCGAGACGCTCCTCGGATGCCTGCCAGCGAACAGAGGGCCCCAACCGGTTTTGCGACACGATGACAATATCGCGCGCATCCACCCAGCTCACCTGTCGTTCAGGGGCATCCTGAGTCAACACAGCAGCGAGCAAACGCGACGACCAGATCTCGCCATAACCGGCAATGATGTCATTCGTGCGTTGCGGCGCGCTGCCTAACAAGTGCACGGCTTGCAACAGATCCTTGATGTCGGCGCAGTCAGCATGCCATGCCGCGAGTACCTGCTGACGCGGTGTTGGGTCCAGCAATGCGCCGGCTGCCGCTTCATAACGATCCGCTAATGCAACGAGTTGCTCCTCCGGAGAAAAGCTGCCGCGCTCAGCGCTCGCCGCGAGTTGGATCAGCCCATCCGTCATACCACCCATCGCAGATACGACGACCGCCAACTTTTCACCTGACGTTGATCGGACAATCAAATCACGAACGCGACGAAAACACTGCGCGTCAGCCAGTGAACTGCCACCAAATTTATAGACCTGCCAAGCCGCCGCTGTCATTGCCGTTCCAGTCACATTCGCAAAATCATTGGCGATGATACCTGAAGCGCGACCGTACGAAACTCAAGATTCGTTTCGCCTGCAACACCGATGACAATCCGGCTTTGGCGGCACGGCAGGAACGTGACACGGGAGGAGAAAAAGAAGCGGAAGTGGTGGGCCGTATAGGGATCGAACCTATGACCAATTGGTTAAAAGCCAACTGCTCTACCATCTGAGCTAACGGCCCATTGATATGGGTCACTTGCCGCCGTTCGCTTGATCAAGATCCGGTTATATTCGTGGCGCTTTGCGCTGCCTGTCTAACCGAAAACGCACCCTAAAGATCAGGGCTCGCGAACAAGGAGCGTAATCATACCGTTTTTGCCCGATAAGACAACCCGGACAGACGGACAAATGTTGCTGTGCAACACGCTAGGTTGGCGCAGGGCCGAAATACACCGTCGGGTCAGTGAGACCGGCGGCCCTGAAGCCTTCTGCGCGCAAACGACAAGCGTCGCACACACCGCAGGCGCGCCCTTGATCATCAGCCTGGTAGCACGAAACGGTTTTGGCGTAATCCACCCCGAGACGCGTACCCGCTTGAACGATATCAGCCTTACTCAAATCAATAAGCGGCGTATCAATTCGCACTGGGTGTCCCTCCACGCCCGCTTTGGTTGCGACTTGCGCCAACGCCGCAAATGCGTCGATGAATACCTGACGACAGTCCGGATATCCCGAGTAATCAACTGCATTGACACCGATGTGGATCGACTGGGCTTCCAGCACTTCTGCCCAGCCTAGTGCCAAAGACAAGAACACGGTGTTTCTGGCAGGCACATAGGTCACCGGAATGCCGCTGCTCGGCTGCTCAGGTACGGCAATGTTCTCATCGGTCAGCGCAGAGCCGCCGATACCGGCAAAATCAATGCGCATCACCCGGTGATCCACAACGCCCATTGCGGCCGCCAACCGGCGGCTTGCCGCTAGCTCTGCATTGTGTCGTTGCCCATAGTCAAAGCTCAACGCATAGCAGTCGTGCCCCGCCGCTTGTGCCATCGCCAACACCGTCGTCGAGTCCAGGCCACCAGACATCAAAATAATTGCTTTCTCACGACTCATTAAAACGTTCCGAACGGTGTCATCCACCTTGCCTATCGACCGGGTTCGTCACCCCAGATGTACTTATGCAGCTGCACCTGCAAGCGCAACGGCATGCCGCTCTCCAATAGCCAATCGGCGAGCTCCCGCGTCTCAAGCTGTTCATGGCTCGGCGATAACCAGACGGTGCAGCGATCCGTCAACGCATAGCGCTTCGTGACATCAACCGCCCAATCGAAATCCGCGCGATCACAAATCACAAACTTGACCTGATCATGCGCTAGCAAGTGATCGACATTGCTATACAGGTTTCGTGTGACCTCTCCCGAGCCAGGCGTCTTCAGATCGAGCACTTTTGAGACCCGCGTGTCGACCTGCGAAACATCCAGCGCACCGCTTGTCTCAATCGATACGTTCAGGCCTGCATCGCACAACTGCGTCATGAGATGCAACGCGGCCGGTTGCGCAAGCGGCTCGCCACCCGTCACGCAGACGTGAGCGGTGTCGAAATCCGTTACGCGATTCATCACGCTCTCAATACTGTGCAATTGACCACCAGCGAATGCGTAAGCGGTATCACAATACTGGCATCGCAGTGGGCAACCGGTGAGTCGCACGAAGACCGTAGGCACACCTGCGCTGAGCGCTTCACCCTGAAGCGATCGGAAAATCTCCGTAATGCGCAACCGATCCTGCGCTGGCAACACATCGCGCGTGGAACTCACCATCAGGCTGTCGCGTTAGCCGCGTTCGCGACCGAGTTGATCGAGGCGCTTGCTCGCCAGACGTGCGGCAGTAGTCTCAGGGTAGTCTTCGACAACGCGCTGCAATGCGACTTGTGCCTGATCCCAACGCTTGAGTTCAAAGTTACAATAACCGATCTTGAGCAGCGCATCGGGCACTTTACGAGACGCCGGGTACTGCTCGATCACGGTTGAAAACACTGGCAATGCTTCCGCGAATTTCTGGGAGACATAGAAACTCTCTGCAAGCCAGTACTGTGCGTTGTCGGCAAGCTCACTAGCCGGATACGCCACCAGGAATTGCTCAAATGCTTTGGCGGACTGGTCGTAGCGCCCTTCCTTAAGAAGCTCGAAAGCTGCCTGATAGTTTTCACGGTCAGAGCCGTTAGGCAACGGCAACTCGCCAGGCGACAACGTACCACCTTGCATGACGTTGTTCGTCGTGACCGCGCGCGTTTCAACGCCTTGCAATCGCTCGTCTAAATCCCGGTACAGGTCACGCTGGCGTTCGGCCATTTTTTCCGTCTCGAAACCCGTCGTCTCTAACTGACCGCGCAATGCGTCCAGATCCTGCGACAAGGCATCCACGCGCGCCACCAATTGCACAAGGCTATCGTTCTGGACGACGCGTTCGACGCGCTCCAGGCGGCGCTCGATATCGCCTAGCTTGATCAGCACAGGGTCCTCTTCGGGTGGCACGGTCATGCATCCGGTTAAACCCAGTGTCAGCAGCGCAGTGGCTGCAATAGCATTCGATCTGGCGCTCATAGCTCGCTCCTAGCGGCGGTAAGACAACTCGACGCGGCGATTTTTTTCGTAGTCAGACTCAGTACTACCAAACGCTGCCGGTCGCTCTTCGCCATAACTGACTGTGCTGATCTGCGCCGCCGATGCGCCCTGAATCAACAACAAACGGCGCACGGCTTGTGCTCGTCGCTCGCCCAGACCGATATTGTACTCGCGCGACCCTCGCTCGTCAGCATGCCCTTCCAAACGCAGGCGACGCGTACTATCTGACGCCAACTGACGTGCATGGCCCGCGAGAATATCGGCATATTGAGGCGTTATCTCGCTCTTGTCGTACTCGAAATAAATAATCATCGTATCAGCGGTGATATCACTTACATCATCGTCAATGAATCCGCCGCTACGAATGGTCGAATCGTAATCACTGGCGCCGCTACTGGCGTCGCTTGCCGACGTATCGACTGTGCTGCTGCCGGTACTCTCGGGAACCGTGGGCCCGCTGCCGCTGCACGCCGACACGGTGATGCCGATCGCACTCGCTGCAATTAATTGAATGACTCTATTCATTGTTTTGTCTCCACGCATTGGTTAGGCCTGCTGATCAACGCCGAAAAGGCGACCATACAGGCTCACGCACATCATTGCCGACCGACTTCACTCTTCCGGAAATCAAGCCATCGACGCTTACGGTTTCTAATACACCACGACCGTCGCGTCGGGTCGCATAAATCAACTGTGCCGAGTTCGGCGCAAACGCCTGTGACTCGTCCAGATAGCCGTTACTCAGCACTTGCAAGGCACCGGTTTCAAGATCCTGCACGGCAACCCGGAAACTGCCGCGGTCATCATGCACAACGGACAGCCATTGTCCGTCCGGCGATATTCTTGGCCGCGCATTGTAGCGACCTTCAAAAGTGATGCGCTCCGGATCACCACCGCTGGTGCTCACCTGGTACACCTGCGGTGCGCCGCCACGATCTGACGTGAAGTATATGGACTGACCATCCGCAGCCCATGCGGGCTCAGTATCAATAGAGCGGCGCGATGTCAGACGCGCTAACGAACCATCGGCGATGGTTTTGATGTAAACATCAAGATTGCCGTCTGCGTCGGACAGCGTCAGCGCCAGCTGACGACCGTCTGGCGACCAGGCAGGTGCGTTATTGACGCCCGGCCGCGACGACACCTTTTGACGCCGCCCGGTACGCAATGTCTGCACATAAACGGAAGCGGTGCCACCTTCAAACGATACGTAGGCCAAACGACGACCGTCCGGCGACCAAGCAGGCGACATGATGGGCTGACGACTTTCCAGCAACACGAATTCATTATTACCATCTGCATCTGCAACGATGAGCTGGAATGTCCGGTCGGCACTTCGGTCGCTGACCGAGATATAGGCGATTTGGGTCGAGAACACCCCTTTAACGCCGGTTATCGCCTCATAGACCGCATCAGCAACCTGGTGTCCCGCGCGGCGCAGGTCTCTGGCTTTCATGATCAAACGATCAGCGATCACCTGTCGGCTGCCATACACATCAAACAATTGGTACTGCAACGTGTATTCATCGCCGTCAGCGCTCAACGGCCCGACCAGCACGTAGTCGACGGCAACCATGCGCCAATTGTCGAAGTCGATATCGACGCCGGTACCCGGTTGCTCCAGCATGTCACCGACCGCCAGTGCGTCAAAACGGCCGCTGCCCGACAAATCGCGCCGTACGACTGCGGCTACATCTGCCGCCGGGGCACCGCCACTGAGCCACTCAAATGGCACGATCGCAACCGGTATCGGTTTCACGGCGCCGCGCGTAATCTCAATGACGAGCTCGGCGCGAGCCGGGGCAACACCCATCCAGACCAACGTCATGATGATCGCCGTGAGCCTCAAAAGCACACTGGATTCTCTATTGATTTCATTAACCTGTAGCATAATGTTCACTATATCGTGTAGCTTCCATCTATTCACCCGTTTTGAACGGGAACCGTAAGTTAGCATCGAACAATGATGGATCCCGCGGCTTCGGCAGTGGCGATGCCTTGCGAACCGCGGTTTCAATCGAGCGGATCAATACTTCACCACCAGCGCAATTGACGACCTGCACTGACACGACCTCGCCTGATCGCAATTGGCGCACTCGGATCTCGCACGTTATTCCGTCCGCAACGCCTGGTGGACGACTCCAGTTGCGTTCAACTTTCTGCCGAATCACCTCAACATACTGAGCCAACAAGCCCGAGTTGATCGCGCCTTGTCTGGCTTCCTCTGCCTCCATGGCATCGCGCAACTGTGCATCCAATTCGGCTTGACGCTCTGCCTCGCGACGCGCCGCCTGCGCCGCCGCCTCTTTACGTTCGCGTTCCGCGCGCGCTGCTGCCTCGCGTTTTCTTTCAGCCTCTGCCGCGGCTTTGCGCTTACGTTCCGCTTCGGCCGCCGCCTGGCGCTGCCGCTCTTTTTCAGCAGCCACCTCGGCGTCTCGTTCACGCTGTGCGGCAGCACGCTCTCGCTCGGCCTTATCAGCAGCGGCTTTATCCGCTGCAGCTTGTTCAGCGGCCGCTTCTTCGACCGCGCGTCGTTCGTCGGCAATGCGCTGTTGTTCCGCAGCTTCACGTTGTGCTTGCTCGCGCTGCTCTTGCAACGCCGCCTCACGCTCACGTTGCGCTTTGGCCTCGTCTACCTGAGGTTGTGGTGCGGGCTGTGGAGGCGGTTCCGGTGGCGCCTGAATCGTACGCTCGGAGAGCACCGCGTCGGCAAGCTCGAATGCAGATGCGTCAATCACCGTCGCTTTGATCGTTGTTGCCGGACGTTGTTTTTGTGGCGCCTGCCAGGAAATATTGGAAAACAGCAATGCCACAATCACGACGTGCAGTAGCACGGCGCCGACGAATGCAATCGATTTTTCCCACCAAACACGCACAATACGAATCAGGGTGTCGCGGTGCCCAGACTATCTGGCTCTAACGGATCCGTAATGAAACCGACCTGCCCGGCACCGCCTTTTTGGAGCAACACCATTGCAAACACCACGCGCCCGTAGGGTACTGCCTGATCAGCTTTCACGAGCACCGGCGTTTCCGGTCGCCGCGACAGCACGATGCCGACGCGCTCGATCACATCTGCCGCCTCCACCGGTGACGCTTTGTCGTCGCCTGCATTCAAAAACAATGCGCCTTGCTTGTCGACAGATAGCACAATCGGTAAGGCATCATCGTTAGCGGCAGCATCGAGTGGCGCCGCATCTGCCTGTGGCAAGGACACCTCAATGCCCTGCGTCAACAACGGAGCAGTCACCATAAAAATAATCAGCAACACCAGCATGACATCGATGTAGGGAACCACATTGATGTCCCCCATCAGACGACGTTTGCTGCTACTCATGACGCACCTGCGCTTTTGCGTTGCGCATGACGCTCAAGAATGCTGACAAACTCGTCCACGAAGGTTTCAAAGCGCGATTCGATGCGCCCGAGTCGATCCGCATTGCGGTTATAGAAGATCACTGCGGGAATCGCCGCGAACAAACCCATCGCGGTCGCAACGAGTGCCTCTGCAATCCCAGGCGCGACCACCGACAGTGTGGCGGTTTGTGCGCCACTGCCCAAACCGATGAATGAGTTCATGATTCCCCAAACGGTGCCGAACAACCCGACGTAAGGACTTGTTGAGCCAATCGTTGCGAGCGTTGCGAGACCTTGCTCTAACGTCTCAACCTCGCGTGTCATGCTGACACGCATGGCGCGTCGCGCGCTCTCGACCCGTCGCTCGGGCGATACGTCATCTTGCTGGTCGCTTCTTGAAAAATCACGAAAACCGCTTTCAAAGATAGCCGGCATACCTAATTCACGGTGCTTGGCACTGGTGACGTTACGGTACAGCGTTGCAAGATCGGCGCCTGACCAAAACTCCGACTCAAACCGATCGGCGACAACCAGCGCGCGGCTGAGCAAGCGACGCTTTTGAATGATCGTAAACCACGAATACACCGACGCGAGCAATAGCATCAGCATGACCACTTTCACAACAAGGCTAGCGTCCAACACTAACCTCAGGATTGTCATTTCGTCATTCATTCAAGCATCGCTCCTGCCGACGTTGTACTGCAGCACGTCGATCGATCTTAGGTTGTTGTGTTGTATAGGCCATTGCAGCGCCTGCTAAGTTCCCGGTCAGGCGTGCGTAGTCCATCATGAAACCGTCGCTGTGTCAGCCGTCGTCAAACAGCGACATGGCCGGGCCGTCTTCGCGCTGCGGTGGCGCAAGGCCAAAATGCAGGTATGCATTGCGCGTTGCGACTCGACCGCGTGCCGTACGCATCATAAAACCCTGCTGAATCAAATAGGGCTCCAGAACATCCTCGATGGTCCCCCGCTCCTCGCCAATGGCGGCGGCGAGACTATCGACTCCCACGGGGCCACCGTCGAACTTTTCAATGATCGTCAGCAGCAACCGTCGATCCATCGCATCGAAACCATGCGGATCCACTTCCAGCATATCCATTGCGGCCGTTGCCGACGCCTCATCGACAACGCCACTGCCACGCACTTGCGCGAAATCCCTGACACGACGCAGCAAGCGGTTCGCAATACGTGGCGTACCGCGTGAGCGCAACGCGATAAGATCGGCACCGCGCGGCTCAATGGGCAAAGACAAGATACCGGCGGACCGCGTGACGATACGCGCCAGCTCCTCGGCTGAATAAAACTCCAACCGTTGTACGATGCCAAAACGATCTCGTAACGGCGACGTCAGCAAGCCGGCCCGCGTTGTCGCACCGACGAGCGTGAACGGCGGTAGATCCAGTTTGATCGAACGCGCCGCAGGACCTTCACCAATCATGATATCCAGCTGGAAGTCTTCCATGGCCGGATACAACACTTCCTCAACGACCGGGCTCAAGCGATGAATTTCGTCAACGAACAGCACATCGTTTTCTTCAAGGTTGGTCAGGATCGCCGCAAGGTCACCGGGGCGCTCTAACACAGGCCCCGATGTCTGGCGCATACCCACCTGCATTTCGTTTGCGATGATATTGGCGAGCGTTGTTTTACCGAGGCCGGGCGGCCCGAAGATCAATACATGATCGAGCGACTCTTTACGCTGGCGCGCTGCGCCGACGAAGATCTCCATCTGTGCTTTGACGGCCGGCTGACCCACATAGTCAGCCAAGGTCTTCGGTCGAATGGCGCGATCAAACACGGGGTCGTCGGAGCGGCTATTGCCTGCAACGATTCTGTCTTCGATCTCATCTGACATCGCGTTAGCCTGCCGCCTGTTTTAATGCCAAACGAATAAAATCCTCAGCGCTGTTGGCCTCA